>CAZYOL010000236.1:0-7135 GCA_964649065.1 uncultured Spirochaetales bacterium | reverse complement strand
CGTGACGAAGCTGCCCTGCCCGACGTGGGAGCTGAGCAGGCCGTCGTCGATCAAGCACTGGTAGGCCTGGGTCACCGTGTTGCGCGAGAGCCGCAGGCTGGCCGCCAGCTCGCGGGTGGCCGGCAGCTTCTCGCCGGAGGCCAGCCGACCGGCCGCCACCAGCTCGCGCAGGTAGTCCGCCAGCTGCAGGTAGAGAGGCTCCCGCGCCTCGCGATCCGCCTGAAAGGCCAGCTCCAGCACGCGCCGAGGCTACTGGATCCAATTTGGCCGCGTTAGATCCAAATCGTCCGGAGTGCCGGGTGCCAGCGGGCGGGGACGGGGCGGCCCGGGCGGCGCAGGGCTCAGGCGGTGGCGAAGAGGCTGGCGATGCGGCGCTGGATGTCGGCGGCGGCGGCGCGCGGATCGGGGGCGGCGCGGATGGGGCGGCCGACCACGATGTGGTCGGCGCCGCTGCGGAAGGCCTCCTCGACGCTCACCACCCGCTTCTGGTCGTCGACCGGGCGGTTCTCCACGGGACGGATGCCGGGAGACACGATCAGCAGCTTCTCGCCCAGGGACTCGCGCAGCGCCCGGGCCTCGAGACCCGAGGAGATCACGCCGTCGCAGCCGAGCGCCAGCGCCCGCCGCGCCCGCGACAGCACCAGCTCCTCCACGGCGACGCGGAAGCCCAGGTCGTCCAGGTCGCCGCGATCCAGGCTGGTGAGCACGGTGACCGCCAGGATGCGCGTCTCGCCCTTCTCGCGGGCGGCCGCCTGCAGCATGGCGTCGTTGCCGTGCACGGTGGCGAAGTCGATGCCGCGACCTCGCAGCTGGCGCACCGCCGAGCCCACCGTCTCGGGCACGTCGAAGAACTTGAGGTCGACGAAGAGGCGCTTGCCCCGCTCGCGCAGCTCGTCGACGAGCTCGAAGCCGGCCCCGGACATGAACACCTGCAGGCCCAGCTTGTAGAAGACGGCCTCGTCACCGAGCTGCGTCACCAGCGCGCGGGCCGGAGCGGCGCCGTCCACGTCGAGCGCCACGATCAGGCGCTCCCGCGCCGGGATGGGCTTGCTCGAGAGCAGGGCCTCGCTCATGCGGCCGGCCAGCATAGGTCAGGCGGCGAAGCCCAGGAAGAGCGTGCCGGCGCACAGCACGAGCCAGCCCCAGTAGAGGGCCCGCAGCGCGACCCGCCCCTCGAGGCGGCGGTCGAGCGCCGCCGCCGCGTCGGCAAAGCAGGCCGCCAGCGGCCCGAGCAGCACCAGCGCGTAGCTGGCCTTGGCCTGGGAGTAGAAGCCGAGCTGCAGGGTGAGATCGGCGAAGGCCAGCGCCACCACAGCCGTCGAGGCGACCGCCAGGCAGAAGGCCGCCGCGCGGCCCGCATCCGGGTCGCACCAGGCCGCGCGCAGCGCCCGCAGGAAGCCGACCCCGAGCAGCAGCGTGGCCGGCAGCGCCAGCCAGTAGCCCGCCGTCATGAAGTCGTAGCTCCAGAGGTCGTGGCGATCGGGGGCGAGCTGGCGCCCGGCGACCAGGCCGTCGCCCCAGGTGGTCGAGTAGACGCCGTCCCAGAAGGAGTGGAAGCCCGCCTGGTAGGGATGCAGCAACGCCTCGCCGAAGCGCGTGTAGTAGGCGGGGGTGTGGAAGCCCGGCTGCTGCCACCAGCTCTGATCCGCTCCCGGCAGGCTCCAGTTGCCCACCAGCGGACGCCCGAAGACCCAGATGTTGCGCAGGTAGAACCAGCCGGCGACGAGCGAGAGGGGCAGGGCGAAGGCCGCCGCCAGGCCGAGCACCCGCGGTGCGGGGCGGCGCTCGACCAGCAGCCAGTGGGCTGCGAGCACGACGGCGGCCACCGGCACCAGCAGCAGGGCGGTGAACTTCGCCAGGGCCGCCAGCCCGAAGAGCAGACCGGCCAGCGCCGCCTGGCCCGCCGTGGGGGCGCGGCTGCGCAGCAGCCGCGCCGTCGCCAGCAGGGCCAGGCCGCCGAGCAGCGCGTGAAACGCCTCGTTCGAGAAGTAGGAGGCCGCCACCAGCTGCGCCGGCAGCACCGCCGCAAAGCCCAGGGCCAGGAGCTGGCGGCGGGAATCGCCCGGGTACAGCAGGCGCGTGAGGCCCGCCGCCGCGAAGACGCCGGCCAGGCCGGCGGCAAAGGGCAGCAGGCGCCACAGCCCCTCCCCGAGCGCGGCCGCCAGGGCGTAGAAGAGGGGAGGGTGGTAGGTGGCCCAGCCGTCGCTGGCCAGCGGCAGGCTGCCTCGGTCGCGGATCCACTCGGCATACGCGATGTGGTGTCGCGCGTCGAAGCCCACCGCCAGCGGCAGCCGGGCGACCTTGCGCAGGTAGAGCAGCGCCCAGGCCAGCAGGACCCCGAGCGCGGCCAGCCCCAGCAACGCCCGGGCCGGGAGCCGCGCGCCGCGCCCGTGCAGCGCCAGGCAGGCCGCCGCCCCGGCCAGGGCCAGGGCGAGGGCCGGCGTGCGGATGGCGCGCAGCGCCTCGGCCGGTGTCTCCACCGCCAGCGTCGCCGGGTGCCTGCGGGTGTCGTCCGCGGCTGTCGCCTGCCGGGCCGGGCCGCCGTCCAGCGAGACGCTCCAGGAGCCGTCGCTGCGCAGCGGCGGGCCTTCCAGACCGTCCACGTGCAGCGACAGCAGCGGGGGACCGGTGCGATTCCAGACCTCGATGCGCAGCTCGTTGCGGCCGGGCCGGAGCCGGGGCGCCAGCTCGAAGCGTCGCGGGCGCCGCCAGCTGCCTCCCCCGCCCGGGGAGGGCTGCACGGCGCTGCCGTTCACGAAGACCCGGGCGCTGCGCAGGGCGCGCAGCACCAAGGCGGCCTCGCGCGGCGCCCGGTCCAGACTCAGGCTGCGGGTGTAGCGAGCGACCGGAGCGCGCTCGCGCCCCCACTGCTGGAGCGCCGAGGAGACCGGGGTGGGCGGGCCGATCCAGGGCGCCTCGCTCGACGGCCACAGGAACGGGGTGTCGGCGCCGGGCAGCGCGCAGTGGGCGGCGACCAGGGCGGCCGCAGCCAGCACCAGGCCGGCACTGGCCAGCTGGGGAGCCCGGCGCTGCGGGCTCTGCGGCCCGGGAGCACCCGGCGGCCGCGGGGCGTCCCGCGCAGGCTCCAGACCGGCTTTCCGCCCCGGCACCGGGCGGAGCGTAGCAGGGGGTCTCGGCGGCCGGCCTTCTCTACCCTGCCGCGATGAGCGGACGCGCGCTGCTGACCGCGCTCGCGGTCCTGTGCCTGGGGACGACTGCGCCCGCGCGCGCCGCGGAGCAGGTGGTCGACGGCATCGCCGCCCTGGTCGGCGACGACGTGGTGCTCGTCTCCGAGGTGCTGGCGGTCGTCGGCGAGTACGAGCGCCAGATCCTCGTGCAGGGGGGGACGCGTCTCGACGTGGCGCGCCTGCGCGCCGAGGGGCTGGAGACCTTGATCGACTGGCGGCTGATCGAGGGGGTGGTCGAGCGCGCCGATCTGCATGCGACCGACGCGGAGATCGACGGCACCATCGAGACCATCGCGTCCCAGAACCAGCTCAGCGTGGAGCAGCTGCGCGACAGCGTCACCGCCCAGGGCATGAGCTACGACCAGTACCGCGCCGAGATCAAGCGCGAGATCGAGCGGCGCAAGGTGATGAACAGCATGGTCGGCCCGAACGTGCGGGTCGAGGAGGAGGAGGTGCTGGCGCTCTTCGAGGAGCGCTTCGCCGAGCAGCCCGAGGGCGGCACCACCTTCCACGTCCAGCAGATCCTGGTCACCCACGGCCAGGAGGCCGGGCGCGACGCGGCCAGCGCCTGCGCCACGGTGTCGAGCGCCCGCGAGCTCGTCGCGGGCGGTCAGGACTTCCAGCAGGTGGCGGCCCAGGTCTCCGAGGTCGCGCGCGAGCGGGGCGGCGAGCTGGGCTGGCTGCACGGCGACAGCATGGCCAGCTGGATGCGGAAGGTGGTGGCCCAGCTGGAGCCGGGCCAGCTGAGCCCGGTCCTCGAGCTGCCCTTCGCCTGCGGCCTGGTCCACCTGGTGGACCGCACCGAGTACCAGCCGGTGAGCTACGACCAGGCCCGCGTGGCCCTGGAGCAGGAGCTGCTCGAGAAGCGGCTGACCGACGAGTTCGCCAAGTGGCTCGAGGAGGTGCGCGAGCGCACCTACATCGAGCGCAAGGGCTACTTCGCCGAGGCGGCCCGCTTCGCCGGCCCGTCGAGCGGGAGAATGCCCGGACCGTGACGCGCGGCGGGCCTGCGGCGCAGGCCGGCCTGCGCATCCGCGGAGCGCGCGAGCACAACCTCGCCGACGTCGATCTCGACCTCCCCCGCGACCGGCTCGTGGTCATCACCGGCCTCTCGGGCTCGGGCAAGTCCTCGCTGGCCTTCGACACCCTCTACGCCGAGGGCCAGCGACGCTACGTCGAGTCGCTCTCCGCCTACGCCCGCCAGTTCCTGGACCAGCTGGCCAAGCCCGCCGTCGACTCGATCGACGGCCTCTCCCCGGCCATCGCCATCGAGCAGCGGACGGTGAGCCGCAGCCCGCGCTCCACGGTCGGCACCGCCACCGAGGTCTACGACTTCCTGCGCCTGCTCTTCGCCCGGGTGGGCGAAGCCCACTGCCCGCGCTGCGATCGGCCGATCTCCAGCCAGACCGTCCAGCAGATGACCCAGCGGATCCTCGAGCTGGGCGAGGCGACACGGGTGGAGGTGCTCGCTCCGGTGGTTCGCGACCGCAAGGGCGAGTACCGCAAGGAGCTCGAGCAGCTGAGCCGCAAGGGCTTCGTGCGCGCCTGGATCGACGGCGAGCTGCGCGAGCTCGGCGAGGACATCCGGCTCGCGCGGTCCTCCCGCCACTCCATCGACGTGGTGGTGGACCGGCTGGTCGTGAAGGACTCCGCACGCGCGCGCGTCGCCGAGTCCCTGGAGGCGGCCACCCGGCTCGCCTCGGGCCTGGTGCGCCTGCGCGTGGGCAGCGAGGGCCGCGAGCTCTGGATGTCGGAGCGCAGCAGCTGCCCCGACTGCGGCATCTCGCTCCCCGAGCTGGCGCCGCGCTCCTTCTCCTTCAACAGCCCACACGGGGCCTGTCCGCGCTGCGACGGCCTCGGCGAGCGCCGGAACTTCGATCCGCAGCGTGTGGTCCCGGATCCGGGGCTCTCGCTGCAGGCCGGAGCGATCGCTCCCTGGAGCGCGCCCCGGGCCCCGCGCTACTACCGCGCACTGCGCAGCGCGCTGGCCGAGCACTTCGAGATCGATCCGGAGCGCCCCTGGCGCGAGCTCCCGAAGCGGGTCCGGAACGGCATCCTGCTGGGTGTCCGCGACGAGCTGAGCTTCCCGGTCGCCGGGCGCACGCGGGCCCGGCGGCGCTGGGACGGCGTGCTCGACGAGCTGGAGCGGCGCTACCAGGCCGCCGGCGAACGCGAGCGCGAGGCCCTCGAGCGCTACCGCAGCCCGCAGCCCTGCCCGGAGTGCGGGGGCAGCCGCCTGCGCGCCGAGTCGCGCAGCGTGCGGCTCGGCGGGCTCGGCCTGGGCGAGCTGTCGGCGCTCTCCGTCCGACACCTGATCGCGTATCTCGACGGCCTGGTGCTGGGCCCGGCCCAGGCGCAGATCGCCTCGCGGGTGCTGCGGGAGATCCGCGAGCGACTCGGCTTTCTCGTCGACGTGGGCCTGGACTACCTCTCGCTCGACCGCCCGGCCACGAGCCTCTCCGGCGGCGAGAGCCAGCGGATCCGCCTGGCGACCCAGATCGGCTCCCGGCTGCTGGGCGTGCTCTACATCCTCGACGAGCCTTCCATCGGCCTTCACCCCCGCGACAACCAGCGCCTGATCGCCAGCCTCGAGCGCCTGCGCGACGCCGGCAACAGCGTGATCGTCGTGGAGCACGACGAGGAGACGATCCGTCGCGCCGACCATGTCGTGGACATGGGCCCCGGCGCCGGCCGCCACGGCGGGCGCGTGGTGGCCCAGGGCCCGCCCGGGGCCATCCTGCGCGACCCGGAGTCGTTGACCGGGGCCTTCCTCTCCGGCCGCCGCCGGATCGCCGTGCCGCCGCGGCGCCGGCCCCCCGGAGAGCGCGCGCTGGTGCTCACGGGCTGCCGGAGCCACAACCTGAAGAACGTCACGCTGCGCATCCCGCTGGGTCTCTTCACGGTCGTGACCGGCGTGTCTGGCTCCGGCAAGTCGACACTGATCGACGACACCCTGCTGCGCGCCCTGGCGGCGCGCCTGCACGGAGCCCTGGAGCCGCCGGGCGGCTTCGACCGCCTCGCCGGACTCGAGCACGTCGACAAGGTGATCGGGGTGGACCAGGCGCCGATCGGCCGCACGCCGCGCAGCAATCCCGCCACCTACACCGGGGTCTTCGACGGCATCCGCAAGCTCTTCAGCCAGGTCCCCGAGGCCCGCGTGCGCGGCTACGGCCCGGGGCGCTTCTCCTTCAACGTGAAGGGAGGGCGCTGCGAGTCCTGCCAGGGCGACGGCCTGATCCGGGTGGAGATGCACTTCCTGCCGGATCTCTTCGTGACCTGCGAGATCTGCGGCGGGCGGCGCTACAACCGCGAGACCCTGGAGATCGCCTACAAGGGTCGCAGCATCGCCGACGTGCTCGAGTCCACCGTCGAGGAGGCCGCCGGACTGCTCGAGAACGTCCCCTCGCTGCTGCGCCCCCTGCGCACCCTGATCGACGTGGGGCTCGGCTACCTGCAGCTGGGCCAGGCGGCGACCACGCTCTCCGGGGGCGAGGCGCAGCGCATCAAGCTCGCCCGCGAGCTGGCGCGGCGCAGCACGGGCAGGACCCTGTTCGTGCTCGACGAGCCGACCACGGGGCTCCACTTCGCCGACGTGGAGAAGCTGCTCGAGGTGCTGGGCCGGCTGGTGGACGCGGGCAACACGGTGGTCGTGATCGAGCACCACCTCGACGTGGTGAAGAGCGCCGACCACGTCGTCGACCTGGGCCCCGAAGGCGGGGAGAAGGGCGGCGAGATCGTGGTGGAGGGCACGCCCGAGCAGCTGGCCCGCCACCCGACGAGCCACACCGGGCGCGCGCTGGCGCCCCTGCTCTCCGCCCCACCGGCGCCGTCGCGCGAGTAGAATGGCCCGGAGGGGTGCCGCCGCCCCCCCGCCAGCCCGCCGGGGTGCGGACGAACCCCCGCGACCCCGAGGGGGGCGGGGGCACCCCCGCGCACCCCACGGGACG
>CAZYOL010000235.1:0-7228 GCA_964649065.1 uncultured Spirochaetales bacterium | reverse complement strand
GCCGGGGGCCGGCCGCGCGCCGCGCGCGCCTCCGCCGCGCCGCGCCCGGCGGCCCCGCCCCCCCCCCCCCCCCCCACGACGGTGCAGACGCGCTCCGGTCCGAATTCCCCCCGTCGAGCACCGAAGCGCCGCACCGACGTCCAACATCGTCTCCTCCCGTGGACTCTCGCGTCCTCGTGGAGATGGACGCCGCAGCCCGCGAGAAGATTCACGGCCGCCCCGGAGGGCGGCTCAGCGGCTCGCGGTGGGCTCGAGCGGAGGCGGGAGGTCGGCGAAGACCGGGTGGCCGGTGTCTCCGCCGGTCATCGCCATGGCGTAGATGAAGGGGAGGTAGGCGGGAACCCGACGGCCGTTCAGCATCACCATCGGGGTACCGCCGATCTTGGCCTCGACGGCCCAGTCGACGTCGGAGCGCAGCTTCTCCAGCGTCTCGGGAGAGACGACGCAGCGCTCGACCTCCGCGCGCGGGCGCACCGCGCTGGCCAGGCCGAAGATCAGCTCGTCGGTCAGCTCCGTCTGGCGCTCGAAGAAGACGTCCTCGACCCGCGTCACGCCGGCTCGACCCTCCAGGCAGATCAGCGCGGTGGCCGCCAGGCATCGCTCGGGTCGATTGCGCGCACCCGTGACGGCCTGGTTGCAGGCCTCGTGGAGGGGGAACTTGCGGAACTCGACCGAGAGCGAGCCCTCGGGCACCACCTGCAGCAGGCGGTTCAGCTCCTCGTGGAAGTCGCGGCAGTGGGAGCACATGACGTCGCTGAAGTGGGTGAGCCGGACTGCCGCATCCGGCGAGCCGACCAGGCCACGGGCCGGGCGCAGCGGCGGCGGCTCGACCTCCTGGTAGACGCGTACGGCGGTCGCCAGGTAGCGGCGGTGCTCCTCGTCGAGGGCGGCGATGCGGGCCTCCAGGTCGTCGGGCCCGTGGCGGGGCCCACTCGCCGAGGCGGCCGGGCCCTCCTCGAGCAGGGCCCGCGTGGCGGCGTCCAGGCCCTGGGGCGTGCGCAGCCCCGGAATCAGCAGCAGCGCGAAGCCGACGCCGACGGCCGCAGCCGCCGGCGTCACGCCGGCCGCCAGCGAGAGGGCCGGAGGCGGCAGCCAGAGGACGGCCGCGTAGAGCACGACCAGCAGATAGGTGATGACGCAGTTCGAGCAGAGTCCACCCGAGAGCACGCTGACGACGCCCAGCAGGGCCACCACGACTGCGCCGACCGCCGCGACGAGCGCCGTGGCGGAGGCGAAGGGCTCCGCGTCGCGTCCCGAGCGCAGCCGCAGCGCAGCCAGCACGGGCAGCGCCAGCGCCGCCAGGCTCCAGACCGCCCCCCAGCCCGCGATGGGCAGCCCGCTCGCCCCCTCGACGCCGCGCGCAAAGGCCGAGTCCCAGAGCTGGGCGCAGGCGCTGCCGCCGAGGGCGCAGAAGGCCTCGCCGCCGCTGCGCGCGACCACCAGCTCCCGCCACTGGAAGGCGGCCCACAGGCCGCTCGCCAGGGCCAGCCCCGCGGCGAGCCACAGCTTGCGCGCTCCGTCGGGAGCCGCTCCGCTGTCGGCCGGCGGCCCTGCCGCCGGCGCCTCGAGATCTCCGGGCTGGTCTTCCGCCATCTCCGCGTGCCGGGAGTGTAATCGCTTCGGGCAGAGCCGCCGTTCCGGGCCTCAGACCGGCGCAGCCACCAGCAGGGCCGCCAGGCGCACCTCGGTCCGGGACAGCAGCCAGCCATCGACCCGCAGCGTGCGGCCCTCCTGGAAGTCGCGCGCCATGCGCGCGCGCAGGGCTTCGCCCAGAACCCGCGGCTCGGCCGGCGCGCGGAGGTCGGCCAGGTCGACCGTCAGGGCGGCGCACAGTCGCTCGGCAACGCCGCCTTCGGGCAGCAGGCGGGCGCAGGCCCGACCCAGCTCGGGCGCTGCGGCCAGCGCCGGAACGAGGGCCGCGAGCTGCGCGCAGTCCGCCGCCCGGGCCGCGCGACCCGTGACGCTGCGCAGCAGCAAACCCAGCCCCGGGCTGGCGAGGACGGCGCCCTCCAGGAGCGCGCGGCGGGTGAGCGGGGCGTCGCTCACGAGAGCGCCTCGCGCCGCAGGTGCCGCGCCAGCCGCACCGCCAGGGCCACCAGGGTGAGCGTGGGGTTGGCGCAGCCGCTGGTGGGAAAGACCGAGCTGCCGGCGACGAAGAGATTCGCGAGACCGTGCACGCGGGCGTCGGCATCCACCACGCCCCGTCGGGGATCCGAGCTCATGCGGGTCGTGCCCATGTGGTGGTGCCCTCCCCGGGCGATGCGCCAGCCCTCGTCCCGCGCCTCGCCGACGACCAGGCGCAGCCGCCCGGCTGCGGCGCGGCCGAGCTCGTGGGCCAGGATCTCGTGGCTGCGCTGCAGGCTGGGGCGCTCCAGTCCGCCGAGCGTCCAGTGGAGGTGCGCTCGGGGCTCGCCCAGCGCGTCTCGCGAGTCGGCGAGCGCGATCCGGCTGCCGCGAACCGGCGCCTGCTCGAGGAAGCTCCACAGCACCCGGGCGCTCGCCGCCGGCCCGGGCAGGCCGCGGTCGAGGCCGGGCAGCGCCTGCGCCAGATCGCTGCGCAGCGGATCCGGAGCCTCGCGCGCGGGGCGGTGGAGGGTGGGCGCCGAGAGCGGCAACGGGGTCATCCCGGCGTTCAGCAGCCCCTCGCGCTGGCGCAGCTCCTCGCGCACGGCGAGGTAGCCCCGACGGCGCCCGCGTCGGTCGTAGAAGGCGAAGGGCTGCCGCGGCGTCGAGGGCAGCAGGACGCCCGACCACACCAGCACGTGCTCCATGAAGGTGCGACCCACCCAGTCGTGCGGGTTGCCGAGGCCGCGCTGGATCCGGTCGCGCGAGGCCAGCAGCAGGCGGGCATTCTCGATGCCCCCGGCGGCGAGCACGACCGTGCGCGCGCGCACCCCGAAGCGGTTGCCGTCGAGACAGGCGACCTGGACGCGCTCGACGCGCCGGAGATCGGCGTCGGGCTCGAGGCGGGTCGCGTTGGCGAAGAGCAGCGCGCGCAGGCGCGAGGCCCGGCGGATGCGCGGGGCGTAGACGGGACCGAAGCGGGTCGGGGGGCTGAACTGGATCACCCGGGAGTGCACCCGGTCGCCTCCCAGGGGCAGCGGTGCCTCGTCGGGACGCGGCTCGGCGGCCAGCTCGTCGAGCTGGCAGAGCTCGGCGGCGCGGGGATAGAAGGGCTCGATCTCGCTGCGCGGGAAGGGCCAGCCGCTCTCGGGCAGCCAGTCACGGGCCTCGAAGTCCGAGGGGTCGGGGACGATGCACTGGCCCGCCCACAGGGCCGAGCTGCCGCCGAAGCCCCGGCGCCGGGTGGCGACCAGGGGGTAGTAGTCGCGACCGCTGAGCTCGCCCTGCGCCAGCTCCTGGCTCGCCGCGTCGAAGCCCAGCCCGCCGCTCTCGAGCAGCAGCACGCGGAGGTCGCTCGCGAGCAGCTCCAGGGCGATGCTGATGCCGGCGGGACCGGCCCCGACGATGCAGACATCCGCCGACAGGGTGCTGTCTCGCCGGACGCTGCGCGCGTCGATGAACACGGGGGCGCCCGCTAGGCGTCCGAGGTACGCGCCCGCAGCCGGTTGGCCATGCTGCGCATGACCTCGATGGCGAAGAAGGGGGTGACCTGGATCAGGTACTCGAAGCGTCGCCGATCGACCCGGGCCAGGGTGCAGTCGCCGCGCGCCACGGCCGACGCGCTGCGCGGCGCGTCGTCGATGAGGGCCAGCTCGCCGAAGATCCCGCCGGGCCCGACGCAGTCGACCACCCTGCCCTGAATGGAGATCTCGACCTCGCCCTCGCTGACCACGTACATCTCCGTCGCGGGGTCGCCGGCCTCGAAGATCTTCTCGCCGGCGGCGAAGGAGACCTGCCTCTCCTTGCGCAGCAGCTGCGCGATCGGCGCGCGCTTTGCTTGCTCGCTCACCTCTCTCCCTCCTGCCCAGGCTGCGGGCGGTCGTGGCCGAGCCCCGTCTGGCGGGGCCCGCCGCAACGCCGCAGCCGGCGATTCAGCTGCGCCCCGTGAGGCCCAGGCCCTGCTTGGCGACGACTCCGCGCATGATCTCGGAGGTCCCGCCGCCGATCGTCTCCCACAGGCTCTGGCGCCAGAGGGTATTCACGCGGGCCCCGCTCTCAAGCGCCGCCTCACCCCCGAGATCGAAGGCGGCCCGCGCGCTGCGCTGGCAGACCTCGGTCTGGAAGACCTTGCTGGCCGCGGCCTCGACGACGCCGGGGCGCCCCCGGAGCATGGCGTCGAGCACCCGCAGGGCGTGCATCTCCACCTCGTAGACCTGCGCGGCCAGCTCGCCGAGCACGTCGAGGGCCCGGGGATCCCGGTCCAGGCCCTGCTCCCGCAGCCAGGCCACGGTCTCCTCGAAGTCGCGGGTCACGCGCTTGGGCGGAAACTGGATGTGGCGCTCGTCGGCCAGGGCCTCGGCCATCATCTTCCAGGCCCCGTCCTCCGGGCCGACCCGCTGGGCGACCGGCACCTCGACCCCGTCGAGGTGGATCTCGTTGAGCTGGTCGCCGTCGAGGGTGGGCAGGGCACCGATGCGGACGCCGGGCGCGGCCAGGTCGACGATCAGCAGCGAGAGCCCCCGGCCGCGGCTCTCCTGGCTGCCGGTCCGGCACAGCAGCCACAGGTAGTCCATGTCCTGCGCGTAGCTCTGCCAGCACTTCTGGCCGGTCACGCGGTAGACGTCGCCGTGTCGCTCGGCGCGGCAGCGCACGCTGGCCAGATCCGATCCGGCCTCGGGCTCCGAGTAGCCGAGCGAGAAGTGGAGGTCGCCGCGGCGGATCGGGGGCAGCCAGCGCGCCTTCTGCTCGTCGTCGCCGTAGCGCGCCAGGGTCTTCGCGACGATGCCCGAGGCGAGCGGATTGCGCGCCGCCCGGGCGTAGGCGATCTCGTCCCAGAGGATGAACTCGTAGGTGATGGGCCGACCGGCACCGCCGGCATCGACCGGCCAGCCCAGCGAGAGCCAGCCGCGCTCGCCGAGGGCCGCGAAGAAGGAGCGCACCTGGGGCCACTTGTGCCCCTGGCAGTAGAAGGCGTCGAGCTCCTGCCAGTCCTCGAGCAGCTCGCGCACCTCGGAGCGGAAGCGCTCCTCTTCCTCGGAGAAGGAGAAGTTCACCGGGGCTCCCCGCTCACGACTCGTCCTCGACCCGGGCGTTCGGGTTCGGATTCCAGCGGGGCTCGCGCTTCTCGGCAAAGGCCCGCGGCCCCTCGCGGAAATCGGGGTGCCCCCAGTGGAGCCGGAGCAGGGCCCAGGCCGACTCGAGGGCCTGGGAGTAGCCGCTCTCGAGGGCTCCCCAGACGGCCTGCTTGGAGAGGGCCAGCGCCTGGGGCGAGCTCGCAAGCATCGACTCGGCGATCGCCAGGGCGGCGGGCAGGGCGTCGGCGGGCCCCTCCACCAGCTCGTCGACGAGGCCGAGCTGCCAGGCCCGCTCGGCCGGCATGCGATAGGAGCGACCCTGCAGGGTCATGCGCAGGGCACTGCCGACCGGGAGCCGCCGGGCCAGGCCGACGTTCTCGAGCGCGCCGACCATGCCCACGTTCACGTGACTGTCCATGAAGGCCGCATTGCGCGAGGCGACGACCACGTCCGAGTCGACCACGAAGTGCAGCCCGCCGCCGACGCAGAGCCCCTGCACCGCGCAGATCACGGGCTTCCAGACCCGATTCTGGTGGGGCGACCAGTGGACGCTCTCGGCCAGCGGGCGGTTGCTGAAGACGCTGTCCGCCTCCTCGCCCTCCGCTTCGGCCACGTCGAAGCCGGTGCAGAAGTGGCGCTCCCCCGAGGCGGCGATCACCGCCACGCGGACCGCGTCGTCGTCGCGCACCTCCTCCCAGATGGCCCGGACCAGCGGCTGCATGGAGGGCAGCAGCGCGTTGCCGCGCTCGGGGCGGTCCAGGGTGAGGACGGCGATGCCGTCGTCGCGGCGCTGGTAGCGCAGGCCGGAGAGCGGCCCCGAGAGGTCGATGGCCCGGCTCAAGCCGGCTCCCCGAGGCCGAAGCGCCGCAGCAGTGCAGCGCGGCCCGAGTCGGCCGTCGGCGCCTGGCTCACGAGCTGGCGGATGCGCCGGGAGATCGGGAAGACCGGGCCCTCCAGCGTGATGCCCACCGCCCCGAAGAGCTGGTGACAACAGCGGGCCGTCTGCAGCGCTGCGCGGGAGGCGGCCAGTCGCGCGGCGGCGGCTCGAGCCCCCGCCTCGTCGGCGGCGGCGTCGAGGGCGCAGGCTGCCGAGCGCGCCAGTGCCGCCGCCCCGTCGAGCTGGATGGCGCAGTCGGCGAGGGGGTGGGCCACGGCCTGGAACTCGCCCAGCGGGCGACCGAACTGGCGCCGGCTGCGCGCGTGCTCGGCGGTCTCGTCGACCAGTCGGCGACCGGCCGCCGCGAGATAGGCGGCGAGCGCCACCGCATAGACCGGCTCGGCGCGACGCGCGCCCTCGAGCTCGCGCTCCCGCTCCAGCGCGGCGCGGCCCCCGGGCTCCCCGCCCAGCGTCTCGCCCGGGGCGACGGCGCCGCGCGGGCGCGCCAGCCAGGCCCGCCCGGGCTGCACCTCGACGAAGAGCTGGGCCACCGGTGCCCAGGGAAGCAGGGGTGGCGCTCCGACCGAGACGATGCAGCGACCGGCGGCGACCGCCGCGCGCGACTCGGGCGGCAGCACCTGCATCGCGTAGAACACGGCGGGGAGCGGCCCCGGAAAGACCGCCCGGCCCAGGGGCTCGCAGGCCGCGACCAGCTCCTGCACTCCGCCCTCTCCCTCCGGCGTGGCCAGCGAGAGCACGCCCAGCTCCACCAGGGACTTCCACAGGTCGGCCGGGAAGCCGCCCACGGCCGCCCGCACCGCGTCGTCGCCGCACTGGTCGCGACACAGCTTCTCGACGGCGTCGGCGATGGCCTGCTGGATCTCGTCGAGGGCGAGGTCGACGCTCGTCACGCCTCGACTCGCTGCCAGCGGGCCTGTGCGGCCGCGCGACGGTGCGCGCCGACGCCCCCCGCCTCGAGGCGCAGGGCCTGGAGGCGCATGCTGAAGACGTGCAGGTCGTGCTCCCGGGTGAAGCCCATGGCGCCGGTGAGCTGGTGGGTCTCGGCGAAGACGCGACCGGCCGCGCTGGCGGCGGGGGCCGCCGCCGTGGCCGCGGCCTCGGCGGGCGCGCCGCGGAAGGCGGCCTCGCGCGCCAGCCAGGCGCTGCCCTCGGCCAGCACCTGGCACTCGGCCAGCCGGTGCTGGATCGCCTG
>CAZYOL010000234.1:0-7230 GCA_964649065.1 uncultured Spirochaetales bacterium | reverse complement strand
CCCGCCCGGAGGCGCGCGCAGCGAGGCTCAGCCGAGCGGAGCCCAGTGACGCCCGCCCGGAGGCGCGCGCAGCGAGGCTCAGCCGAGCGGAGCCCAGTGACGCCCGGCGCAGCCGAGCGGAGCCCAGTGACGCCCGGCTCAGCCGAGCGAAGTCATAGGCCTGCTGCTGCGATGTCCGGCCAGCGGTCGGCCCAGGGCTGGGCCCGCTCGAGCTGGGACGCCACCCGCACCAGCAGGTCCTCGCGCGCGAAGGCGGCCACGAGCTGCACGCCGACCGGGAGCCCCTCGGCGTTCCAGTGCAGCGGCAGCGAGACCGCCGGCTGGCCGGTCACGTTGAAGGGCGAGGTGAAGGCCGAGTAGGCGACGGCCCGCGCCACCGAGCGGCCCACGTCCCCGCCCTCGATGGCGAAGTGGCCGAGCGGCGGAGGCGGCGCGGCACAGGTCGGTGTCAGCAGCAGGTCGAAGCCCTGCTCCTGCCACCAGCCCGCGATGCTCCGCGACAGCCGGTGATTGGTGGCGACGGCTTCCAGCAGCTCGGGGGCCGACAGGGTCCGCCCGCCCTCGGCCAGCTGCCAGGTCCCCGGCTCCACGTCCTCGGGCCCGAGCGGCCGTCCGATCGCCTCCCCCCAGGCGTCGAGCGCGCGCGCCGTCGCCGCGAAGACGACGCCGGCGAAGCCCTTCACCGCCGCCGGGTCGTCGAGGGCCGCGGGGTGCGACTCCTCCACGTGATGCCCCAGGGACTCGAGCAGCTGCGCGGCGGCCCGCGCCGCCGCCGCACAATCGGCGTGCAGCTCGCCCTGGCGCGGGGCCTGGGTCATCCAGCCGATGCGCAGCCGACCCGGGTCGGCGCCGACCTCCTCGCGGAGAGGCCTGCGCAGGGGCGGCGCCGTATAGGGGTCGCCCGGCATCGAGCCGGAGACCTGGTCGAGACACACCGCGGTGTCGCGCACGCTGCGGCTCAGGAAGCCCTCGACCGCGAAGCCCAGCCAACGCTCTCCCAGGGCGGGGCCGAAGGAGGAGCGGCCCCGGCTGGGCTTGAGGCCGACGAGGCCGCAGTGACTCGCGGGGATGCGGATCGAGCCGCCGCCGTCGCTGGCGTGTGCCACCGACACCATTCCCGAAGCCACCGCCGCCGCCGAGCCCCCGCTCGATCCGCCCGGCGAGTGGCTGGGCCTCCACGGATTGCGACTGGGCCAGAAGGCGGTGGGCTCGGTGGTGGGCAACAGCCCCAGCTCTGGCGTGTTGGTTCGGCCGAGCGTGATCAGGCCCGCCTCGCGCAGCTGCGCCGCGAACCAGCTCTCCTGCGGCTCGCGCCAGCCGGCCTCGCGCAGCGCGCGCATGCCGTAGTAGCACGGGTCGCCGGCGTGATTCGCCCCCAGGTCCTTCAGCAGGAAGGGCACGCCGCCCAGCGGACCTCGGGCGGGCTGCGAGCGCGCCGCCTCGCGCGCGCGCTCGAGCTGCGGCGTGACCAGGGCACCCAGCTTCGGGTCCAGGACCTCGATCCGCGCGATCGCAGCCTCGACCAGCTCGGCCGGCGTCAGCTCGCCGCGGCGCACCCGCTCCGCCTGACCCAGGGCATCCAGTCGAAAGAGCTCGTCGGCCACCGCTCGCATGCTAGGGATCCCGGGCCGAGCCCGGAAGCCCCGAGCGTTGACGCTGGCAGCCGACCCGCGTACCTTGCGGCCACAGGTTCCGAAAGCCAGGGCGATTTCTGGCGCTTGCATGCCCTTCGGACCGTCCCTCCGGGATCCGCGCCCGACCTGCTAAGCGCCACAGGACGCGAGTGCCATTGAGCGAAGACACCCGAGACCCGGGTCGAGGTACCTCTACACGGGCGGTTCACGGCGGGGAGCGCGAGCACCAGGCCAGCGAGTCCCTCACCACCCCGATCCACCAGACTTCCACCTTCTGGTTCTCGGACTCCGAGGAGCTGAAGGCCTACCAGGAAGGGCGCAGCCAGCGCGACGAGTACGGCCGCTACGGGAACCCCACCTGGCGGGCGGTGGAGCGCAAGATCTGCGAGCTGGAAGGCGCCGAGGAGGCCGTGCTGACGGCCTCCGGAATGTGCGCCGCCACCACCCTCTTCCTGGCGCTGCTGCCGCGAGACGGCCACCTGGTGGTGACCAGCGACTGCTATCGCCGCACCCGGCAGTTCCTTGACGAGTACCTGAGCCGGCAGGGTGTCGAGGCGACGGTCGTCGAGCCCGCCGATCCCAAGAAGTTTCAGGACGCCATCCGCGACGACACGGTGCTCTTCTTCACCGAGTCGCCCACGAACCCCTACCTGCGGGTGATCGACCTGCCGGAGACCGTGCGGATCGCGCGGGAGCACGGCGTCTTCACGGTCATCGACTCCACCTTCGCCAGCCCCGTGAACCACCGGGCCCTGGACGACGGCGCGGATCTCGTGATCCACAGTGCCACCAAGTACCTCGGCGGGCACAACGATCTTCTGGCGGGCGTCGTCTGCGGCCGACGCGACCTGGTGGAGCGCGTGCGCAGCGCGGTCGGCGTGCTGGGCGGCGTGCTCGACGCCCACGCGGCCTGGCTGCTGCTGCGGGGCCTCAAGACCCTGTCGCTGCGCATGCAGCGCCACAACGACAACGCGCTGCGGGTGGCCCGCTGGCTGGAGGAGCACCCGAAGATCCGGCGGGTCTGGTACCCCGGCCTCGAGAGCCATCCCGACCATGCCGTGGCGTCACGGCTCATGCACGGCTTCGGCGGCGTCGTGACCTTCGAGGTCGAGTCCGACCTCGACGGCAGCTGCCGATTCGTCGACGCCTGCCGGCTCGCCTACATCGCCCCCAGCCTCGGGGGCGTCGAGTCGCTGATCGAGATGCCCGCGGTGATGTCGTTCTGGGACCGCCGTCCGGAGGAGCGCAGGGCGCTGGGGATCACGGACTCCCTGGTGCGTCTGTCCTGCGGGATCGAAGACGCGGAAGACCTGCTGGAAGACCTGGAGCGGGCGCTCCGCGCGGTCTAGCCATCCGCCACAGAGGAGGAAGCTCGCCATGCAACGCTCGCACGCCTGGCTGTTGCTCGGCAGCTGGCTCGCCGCGGCCTGCGGCGACCCGGAGGCACCCCCGGTCGAGCTCGATCCGAGCTCCCGGCGTCACCTGCCCCAGGGCGAGATCGTGGGCAGCACCGGCGCCTACGGGAGCCACGTCTGGCGCGGCATTCCCTATGCCCAGCCTCCGACCGGCGAGCGGCGCTGGCGGGCTCCCCGGCCGAGCTTCGCCTGGTCCGGCGAGCGGCTGGCCCTCGACTCCGGCAGCTACTGCCCGCAGCTCGCCGCGCCCTTCGGAGGCGTCGACGAAGTCGCCCCCGGCACGCCGGCGGGAGACGAGGACTGCCTCACCCTGGACGTCTATGCACCGCGCCGCGAGCCCGATCAGGTGCCGCGCGGCGGCTCGGCCTTCCCGGTGATGGTCTGGCTGCACGGCGGCGGCAATACGGTGGGCTCCGGCGCCCTCTACGACGGCGGACGGCTGGCCCAGAGCCACGATCTCGTGGTGGTCACGATCAACTACCGCCTGGGCCCGCTCGGCTGGTTCCGACACGCGTCCCTGCGCGGCCCCGGGACGACGCCGGCGGACCGCTCGGGCAACTACGGAACCCTGGATCAGATCGCTGCCCTGGAGTGGCTGCGCGACAACGTGGCCGCCTTCGGCGGCGACCCGGGCAATATCACCGTCTTCGGCGAGTCGGCGGGAGGCCGCGACGCCTTCGCGCTGCTCTCCTCGCCCCGGGCCCGGGGCCTCTTCCAGCGCGCGATCGTGCAGAGCGGCGGCACCGAGACGATCGCCCCGGCCCACGGCGAGAGCCTCTCCGATGCCCGCGAGCCCGGACACGTCAACAGCAGCGGCGAGATCCTGGCCCGCCTCTGGGTGGCCGACGGCCGGGCCCGCGACCGCGCCGAGGCCCTCGCGGCGCTCGCCCCGCTCTCGGGCGACGAGCTGGCGGCCTTCCTGAGGGAGCGCAGCGCGGAGGAGCTGCTCGGGACCTACCTGCGCGAGGACAGCGAGGGGCTGATCGACGTCCCCCAGCTCTTCGCGGACGGCCTGGTGCTACCCGAGGAGAGGCCCCTCGAGCGCATTGCCGAAGGCGGGCGCTACAACCGGGTGCCGGTGATCCTCGGCACGAACCGCGACGAGAATCGCCTCTTCCTGTTCGCGAACCCGGACTTCGTGCAGAGGATCCTGGGAGTCTTCCCGCGCATCCGCAACCCGGAGCTCTACTTCGCCACGGCCGACGCCATGAGCCGCATGTGGCAGTCCACTGGGGCGGACGGCCCGGCCCAGGTGCTCGACCGGCGCCAGCCGGGAGAGGTCTTCGTCTACCGCTTCGAATGGGACGAGGCGCCGACGGTCTTCTTCTACGCCGACCTGGGCGAGATGCTGGGCGCCGCCCACGGCTTCGAGATTCCCTTCGTCTTCGGGCACTGGGATCTCGGCAGGCAGGCCAACGTCCTCTTCGACGCCGCCAATCTGCCGGGGCGCGAAGCGCTCTCGGAGCGCATGATGTCCTACTGGGCGCAGTTCGCCTACGCCGGCGATCCGGGCCGGGGTCGCGACGGCGAGCTGCCCCCCTGGCAGGCCTGGAGCCCGGCTCCGGGGGCCGACCGGGTCGCGATCCTCGACACCGAGGCCGGCGGCGGCATCCGCATGGCCGCCGAGCGGGTGAGCCCGGCGCAGGTGATCGAGTCGGTCGATGCCGACCCGCGGCTCGGCAGCCAGCGCGAGCGCTGTGTCGTCTTCTACCAGCTGGCCGCCTGGGATCGCGGCTTCCACCCGGAGGACTATCCGAGCGCCGGGGCCCGGGGCTGCGCCGACTTCCCCTTCGAGGCCTACCCCTGGAACGGAGCCGCGCCGGCGCCCGAGTCCGCGGGTTAGAGCAGCCGGCCCTGGCCGGGCCGACGACGCTCCAGCTCCAGCAGCCGCGCCTTCAGCTCCAGCCCTCCCGCGTAGCCGCCGAGCTTGCCGCCGCTGGCGACGGCGCGATGGCAGGGAACCACCAGCGCGATCGGATTCGCCCCGTTGGCAGCCCCCACGGCGCGCAGCGCGCGCGGTCGATGCAGGCGGCGGGCGAGCTCGCCGTAGCTGCGCGTCTCGCCGTAGGGGATCTCCTGGAGCGCCCTCCAGACCTCGACCTGGAAGGGCGTTCCGCGCAGGTCGAGGGGCAGCTCGAAGCGACAGCGCTTGCCCTCCAGGTACTCCAGGACCTGGGCGATGGCCCTGCGGTTCGGGGCGTAGCCCGCGCCACAGACGGCTCCGGGGACGCGCCGCCGGAGCCAGCCCTCGAGGCCGCAGCCGTTGGCGTGGGGAAGCTCCAGGTAGAGCAGGCCGCGCTCCGTCGAGGCCAGCCGGAGGCGTCCGATCGGGGACTCGAGCTCGGCGGTGTGTACGCGCTCCAAGATGGCCCGAACATAGCACCCGGCGCGGCTCCCGATGGCCGAAAACGGCCGCCTACACCCGCTGAAGTCGCCCCGCCGGGCTCGTCGCGCCGACCTCGTGGCTGGCGCTCTTCGCCCCGGGGCCTGCGGGGCGAAGCGCTACTCGATTTCGAGTCGCTTCATCATCTTCTGCAGCGACTGGCGCGGGATGCCGAGCCTCTCCGCCGCCCGCGTCTTGCTGCCGGTCTCCTGGATGGCCTCCTGGATCATGCGCTGCTTCAGCGCGTCGACGGCCTCGCTCAGGGAGAGCTCGCGCAGCTCCTCCTCGACCCGCCCGGCGCCCGCCGGCGCCGGACCGCGGATGTGCTCGGAGAGCATCTCGACGGTGACGCTCTCCGCGCCTCCCGCCAGGGCCACGCAGCGCTCCAGCTCGTTCTCCAGCTCGCGCACGTTGCCGCTCCACGCGTAGCGGGTCAGTCGGTCCATGGCCGCGTTGGTGAAGCCCTTGATCTCGCGGCCCATGCGCCGATTCGCGACGTCGAGGAAGTGGTGGGCCAGCAGCGGGATGTCGCCGCGCCGCTCGCGCAGGGGAGGCAGCTCGATCTCGACCACGCGCAGGCGGTAGTAGAGGTCCTCGCGGAAGCGGCCTTCCTCGACGTCCTTCTTGAGGTTGCGATTGGTGGCGGCCACCACGCGCACGTTCACCTGGCGCGTGTCGGAGGATCCCAGCGGGCGGATCTCCCCGTCCTGCAGCACGCGCAGCAGCCGCACCTGCATGCCGGGGTGGGTCTCGCCGATCTCGTCCAGGAAGATGGTGCCCCGGTGGGCCTCCTCGAAGAGGCCCTTCTTCTCGGTGTGGGCCCCGGTGAAGGCGCCCCGCTCGTGGCCGAAGAGCTCGCTCTCGAGCAGCGTGTCGGGCAGCGCGGCGCAGTTCTGGGCCACGAAGCGCTGGTCCTTGCGGGGGCCGCTGTAGTGGATCGCGCGGGCGACCAAGTCCTTGCCGGTTCCGGTCTCACCAGTGATCAGCACGGTGGCATCGGTCTCGGCGACCTTCTCCATCACCTCGAAGAGGCGCTCCATGGCCGGGCTGGAGCCGATGATCTGATCGAAGCCGTACTTGCGCTCCACCTCGCGGCGCAGGTAGAGGTTCTCCGCGCGCAGGCGTTCGTTGGCGTCGCGCAGCGCCGCGGCGAGCTGCACGTTCTCGGAGGCCAGGGCCCAGGCCTCCAGCGCCCGCTTGACGTTGAGGCGCACCTCGTCGGGCTCCCAGGGCTTTGCGATGTAGCGGTAGATGCGACCTTCGTTGATCGCCCGCGTCAGCGAGCGGATGTCGGCGTAGCCGGTCAGCATCATGCGAATGGCCTTCGGATTGCGCTCCAGGGCCTTCTCGAGGAACTCGACACCGCTCATGTTGGGGAGGACCTGGTCGGCGATGATCAGCGCGATGCCGTCCTCGCGCTCCAGGATCTCGAGGCCCTCTTCCCCGGTCGCGGCGGTGAAGACCCGGTAGTCCTCGCCGAGGGTGAGAACGAGGGATTCCAGGATGGCGGGCTCGTCGTCGACGATCAGAAGGGCGTAGGGGTGGGAGCCCGAGCCGCGGCGTGCGCCCTCGATTCCCCGGCCGGCCCGTTCCGCTTCCCCACCCACGGCAAACGGAGAGGGTAGCCGAAGGCCGGGCGGGCCGGGGCGGGGCGAGCCCCGGCCCGGCGAACGGGCTCAGCGACGGGCGCGTCGGCTGCTGGTGCTGCTCCGCTTGGCCGAGGCCTTGCGGGTGCTGCGACGGGCCGCCGGCCGCTTGCGCGCGGTCTTGCGTGCGGTCGTCTTGCGCGCGCCGGTCT
>CAZYOL010000233.1:0-7402 GCA_964649065.1 uncultured Spirochaetales bacterium | reverse complement strand
CCTGGCGTGAGCGGCGCCGCCGAGCCCGCCCTGCAGCTGCTGGAGAGTGGGGGGCTCAATCTCTCCGGGGTGCTGAGCGGGCCGGGCTACGCCGAGCGCGTTCCCCCGGGCTGGACCCGCTGCGAGCTGCTCCCGCAGGCGCGCGCGGTCCTGGTGCTGGCGAGCGGCGGCCGCGCGCTCTGGTCGGCCTTCTGCAGCGCCCCGGAGGCCGGGCTCTCCCGGGACCCGCTGGATCGCTACACCCGGCGGCTGGTCGAGGAGGCGGCGGCCCGGCTGCCCGGCGCCTCGCGGGCGGTCTTCTCCTTCGAGGCGCGCGAAGGCCGCTTCGCCGATTTCGTGGCCCTGGCCCGGGCCGCGGGGCTGGGCAGCCCGAGCCGCCTGGGCCTGCTCCTGCACCCCCGCTACGGGCCCTGGATGTCGATTCGGGCGGCGCTGCTCACCGAGGTCGAGCTGCCCGAGACGCCGGCCGATCCCGGCTTCGATCCCTGCACGGGCTGTCCGGCGCCCTGCGCCGCCGCCTGCCCGGCCTCCGCTCCGACGCCCGGGGGCTTCGACCTCGCTGCCTGTACCGCCACCCGCAGCTCCGAGCGGGACTGCGCCCTCCGCTGCGCGGCCCGCCGCGGCTGCCGGGTCGGCCCGGAGCACGCCTACGCGCCGGAGGCCGAAGCCTTTCACTTCCGGGCCGCCGACCGGCTGCGCGGGGCTTGCCGAAGCGCCCGGAATGTCTCACATTTGGCGCGCTCCTGACCGGGGCGAGCGCCCCGGTCGACGGCACCGACCGCGCCCGGCCGCGCGGGGCCGTCGGGCCGGCGCCCGCGCCTGACGGAGACTCTGGCGGCCGGTGACGGCGGGTACGACGGGCGGCCCGGGGCCCGATCCCCCCGAAGACGAGCAGAGAGCACGCGAGGCGGGGACCATTCAGACACCGGCTCCGGTGTCGAGGGCGAACACCATGATCGATCTGTCGCGAACGCGGAACATCGGGATCAGTGCCCACATCGACTCGGGGAAGACGACCCTCACCGAGCGCATCCTCTTCTACACCAACCGGATCCACAAGATCCGCGAGGTGCGCGGCAAGGACGAAGCCGGCGCCACCATGGACCACATGGAGCTCGAGAAGGAGCGCGGCATCACCATCACCTCGGCCGCGACCTACTGCGAGTGGAACAAGCACCACGTCAACATCATCGACACCCCCGGCCACGTCGACTTCACCATCGAGGTGGAGCGCTCGCTGCGGGTGCTGGACGGTGCGGTGCTGGTGCTCTGCGGCGTGGCCGGCGTGCAGTCTCAGTCGCTCACCGTCGATCGCCAGATGCGCCGCTACAAGGTTCCGCGCCTGGCCTTCGTGAACAAGCTCGATCGCTCGGGGGCCAACCCGGCCCGCGTGACGCAGCAGATCTGCGACAAGCTGAAGCACAACGCGGTGATGATGCAGCTTCCGATCGGTCTCGAGTCGGATTTCCGGGGCGTCGTCGATCTGGTGCGCATGAAGGCCCTCTACTTCGACGGCAGCAACGGCGAGGAGGTGCGCGTCGAGGAGATTCCCGAGGCCCTGCAGGCCGAGGCCGAGTCGGCCCGGGAGACCATGCTCGACGCCGTCTCGCTCTACTCGGACGAGCTGACCGAGGCGATCCTGGAGGAGAGCGTCAGCGAGGAGCTGATCCACGGCGCGGTCCGGAAGGGGGTGCTCGCCCTGGAGCTGACGCCCGTCTTCCTCGGCTCGGCCTACAAGAACAAGGGCGTGCAGCCCCTCCTCGATGCGGTCACGCGCTACCTGCCCAACCCGGCCGAGATCGAGAACACCGGCGTGGACCTGTCGAACGACGAGGCGCCGCTCACCCTCTCGGCCGATCCGAACAAGCCGCTGGTGGCCCTGGCCTTCAAGCTCGAGGAGAGCCGCTACGGCCAGCTCACCTATCTGCGCATCTACCAGGGGACGATCGGCAAGAGCAGCAGCATCGTGAACAGCCGCACCAAGAAGCGCCACAAGGTGGGCCGGCTGGGGCGCATGCACGCCGACAAGCTCGAGGAGATCGACGAGGCTTACGCCGGGGACATCGTGGCGATGTTCGGCATCGAGTGCGCCTCGGGCGACACCTTCACCGACGAGTCGGTCCAGATCGCCATGAGCTCCATGCACGTTCCGGAGCCGGTGATCTCGCTCTCGGTGAAGCCCGTGGACAAGAAGACCGTCGACAACATGTCGAAGGCCCTGGGCCGCTTCGTGCGCGAGGACCCGACCTTCCGGGCGGGCGTGGATCCGGAGAGCGGCGAGACGGTCATCTCCGGCATGGGTGAGCTGCACCTGGACGTCTACGTCGAGCGCATGAAGCGCGAGTACGGGGTCGAGGTGCAGACCGGCGCGCCGCAGGTGGCCTACCGCGAGACCATCTCCCAGCGCTCCGATTTCGACACCATCCACAAGAAGCAGACGGGTGGGTCGGGCCAGTACGGCCGGGTGGTGGGCTACGCCGAGCCCCTCACCGAGGGCCAGGACTTCGAGTTCGTGAACGAGGTGCGCGGCGGGGCGATCCCCACCGAGTACATCCCCGCCGTCGAGAAGGGCTTCCAGGGCTCGATGGCCAAGGGACGCCTCATCGGCTTCCCGGTGACGGGGGTGCGCGTGGTCGTGAACGACGGCCAGTCACACAGCGTGGACTCCTCGGACATGGCCTTCCAGACCGCCGCGCGCAAGGCCTTCCGCGACTTCTACGGCCGCGCAAAGCCGATCATCCTGGAGCCGGTCATGAAGCTGGCCGTGGAGAGCCCGAGCGAGTTCCAGGGCGCCATCCTCAAGACGGTGATGCAGCGCCGCGGCAGCGTCGTCGGCACGACTGAGGAGGACGGCTTCTGCCGCGTCGAGGCCGAGGTGCCGCTGGCCGAGATGTTCGGCTATGCCACCGACCTGCGCTCGGTCACCCAGGGCAAGGCCGAGTTCAGCCTCGAGTTCGCCCGCTACCTGCCGGTGCCCTCGGAGGTCCAGAAGAGCCTGGTCGAGCAGTACGGCAAGCAGCTGGTCGAAGACGACGACTGAGCGCGAAGGGGGCGTCGTGTACCGCAAGTTCGTGAACGCGCGCAGTCCGATGCGACTGCTGGAGAAGGGGCTCCACGGCGGGCTCGGAAGTGGGAACCTGGGCGTGGTGCTGGCCGGGCCCGGGGTCGGCAAGACCGCCTTTCTGGTCGGGGTGGCCCTCGACGAGCTGCTGCGCGGAGGTCGCGTCCTGCACGTGGCCCTCGACGCCACCGTGCAGCACGTCCGCGCCTACTACGACACCCTCTTCGAGGAGCTGGTCAGCTCGACCCATCTCGAGGACGAGGCCGTCACCCACGCCGAGATCGATCAGCGCCGGCGCATCCGCGTCTATCCGCCGCACTCCTTCTCGTCGGCCCAGCTCCGCGAGGCGGTCAAGCTGGAGTCCGACGCGGGCGGCGCGCCCTCCCTGCTGGTGGTCGAGGGGGCGAGCCTGGAGAGCCTGGCCCGCCAGGATCTCCAGGACCTGAAGGCCCTGGCGGCCGAGATCCAGGCCGAGTGCTGGCTGTCGGCCCCCTCGAGCGAGGAGCAGATCGCCACGCTGCCCGGGCCGGTGCGAGAGGTCGAAGACCTGGTCGGGGTGATCCTGGCCCTGGAGCCGGAGGACCGCTCGGTGGTCCTCCGCACCCTGAAGGATCACGACAACCCGGATCTCTCGGACCTGCGGGTCGCCCTGGATCCGAAGACCCTGCTGCTGATCCGCCACTAGTCGTCTGCGGCGGCCCCGCCGCGCAAGAACGAGAGCTTGTCCCGGTAGCGGCTGCGCAGGGCATTCGACTCCGCGCGCGTGAAGCCGAGCTCCTCGGCGATGCGCTGGATCTCACTGAGCTCGACGTTGGAGATGCTGCCGTCCGCGGCGGCCACGGCGTAGAGGCAGCTCAGCAGCCTGGCGCGCTCCTCCTTGCTCGTGGCGGAGCGAAACTCCCGGGTGACGACATAGTTCTCGGTTCCCCCCAGCAGGCGGGCCTGGGTCTTGGCGATCTCCACCGCCAGGGCCGACTCCGCCTCGGAGAGCTCGGCGATCTCGCGAACGATCCGCTCCATCTCCTCGGTCTCGGAGCCGTCGATCTCCAGATCCGCGTGGGCCACCCGGGCCAGCACGAAGGCGAAGCCCGCCAGGTACTTCGCCTGTGCCGGATCCAGCCGATCGAGCTGGGCCGCGATCCGCCGCACCGTCTCGGTGTCGCCGCCTTCGTCGCCCTCTCTTGCGATGCCGAGAAACCGGAGAAGCCCCACGAACGTAAGTTAAGGTCAAAAGGGAAGGATGCACACCATGACCGACTCGAGTGAGGAACAGCAGCTGCTGAAGCGCCTGCAGAGCGGAGAGGAGGCGGCTTTCGAAGAGCTGGTGCGGGACTACAGCGGGCGGCTGCTGGCCGTCTCGCGTCGCTACCTGGACTCGGAAGAGGATGCGCGCGACGCCGTACAGGAGGCCTTTCTCTCGGCTTTCCGCGCCATTGGACGTTTCGAGGGCAATTCCCGCATCTCCACGTGGCTGCACCGGATCGTGGTGAACGCCTCGCTGATGAAGCTGCGCACGCGCCGCCGCAAGCCCGAGAAGTCCATCGAGGACCTGCTGCCGCGCTTCCTCGAGGACGGCCACATGGCCGAGCCCGCGGTTCCCTGGCGTCCCAGCGCCGAGTCGGAGGTGGAGCGGGGCGAACTGCGCGGGCTGGTGCTCGATTCCATCCAGCGGCTGCCGGAGAATTATCGTAACGTCCTGATGTTGCGGGACATCGAAGGCTACGACACAGAGGAGACGGCGCAGGCCATGGGGATCAGCCCCAATGCCGTGAAGACGAGACTCCACCGGGCGCGCCAGGCGCTGCGGGGGGTGCTCGAGCCGCACCTACAGGCACCGGAATGAACTGCAAGGAATTCGTGGATTTCCTGATGGCCTACCTCGACGGTGAGCTGCCCCAGCTGCAGCGCCAGGCCTTCGAGCAGCACATCGTGGACTGCCCGCCCTGCGTGCTCTACCTCGACTCCTACAAGGAGACGGTGCGGCTCGGGCAGGGCCTGTCCGAGCCGCCCGGCCCGGAGGAGGCCCCCGAGGATCTGGTCCAGGCCATCCTGGCCGTGCGCTCCTGCCGGAGCTGACTCCCCGAACGCACCCGGCTCCCACGACGCTGCGCCGCTCCGGGTCCCGAGCTCCTCAGTCGCCGTCGAAGTAGGAGCGGGTCCCCTGCAGCTCGATGGCCTCGGCGATGCGCTGGAGGGCCAGCCGGTAGGCGGCGTCGCGCAGGCAGAGATCCTCGTCCCGGTGCAGCTGGTAGATGCGGTCGAAGGCCGCCACCATGCGTTCCTCGAGCCGCTGGCGCACCTGCTCCAGGGACCAGGGGTAGCCCTGCAGGTTCTGGACCCACTCGAAGTAGCTCACGATCACGCCCCCGGCGTTCACCAGCACGTCGGGCAGCACGGTCACCCCGCGCTCGGTCAGCAGCGCGTCGGCGTCGGACTGGATCGGGCCGTTGGCGACCTCCGCGATCACCCGGGCGCGAATGCGCTGGGCGTTCTCCCGGCGGATCACGCCCTCCAGGGCGGCCGGGATCAGCAGATCGACGTCGAGCTCGAGCAGCTCTTCGTTGCTGATCTTCTGGTGGTCCACGACCTCGCAGACCGAGCCCTCGCAGTAGGCGGCCTCGAGCTTGCGGGTGGACTGCTTGCGCTGGTAGAGGCTCTCGACGTCGAAGCCCTCGTCCGAGGTGATGCCGCCCTTCGAGTCGCTGGCGGCCACGATCCGGTAGCCGTCCTGCTGCAGCAGGCGGGCCACGTGGTAGCCCGCGTTGCCGAAGCCCTGGAGGGCCACTCGGGTCCGGGCGGGCTTCCAGCCCTCGCGCCGGGCGTACTCGCGGATGGCCAGATAGGCGCCGCGCCCGGTGGCCTCCTCGCGGCCCAGGCTCCCGCCCTGGGAGGGCGGCTTGCCGGTGATGACTCCGGGGGACTTGACGCGCTTGATGGTCTCGTACTCGTCGCGCATCCAGCCCATGATCCGCGCGTTCGTGTAGACGTCGGGTGCGGGGATGTCCACCTCGGGCCCGACGAAGTCGGCCATGGCCCGCATGTAGGCCCGCGAGAGGCGCTCGAGCTCCATCCGCGAGAGGCTCTTCGGGTCGACCGCGACCCCGCCCTTGCCGCCCCCGTAGGGCAGGTCGGTCACCGCGCACTTGACGGTCATCCACAGGGCCAGCGCCTGGACCTCGGCCAGGGTCACCTCCGGGTGGAAGCGGATCCCGCCCTTGGCGGGGCCCAGCGAGTCGTTGAAGCGGCAACGGTAGGCCGGGAAGTAGCGGGTCGATCCGTCGTCCATGCGGACGGGGAGGCTGGCCATGAGCGTCGCCTCGGGATGGCGCAGGGCCTCGGCGATCTCCGGCTCGAGACCCGCCTCCTCGGCGATCCGGACCACCCGCTCCACGGCATCTTCGAAGACGTCTCGTTCCATGCTCCCTCCTCCGGAAAGGCTAGCGCTGCCAGGCCATGAGCCGGTCGAAGATCGCCTTCGCCCGCGGCGTGAGCCGCGTCCTGGTGTAGGCGCTGGCCGCGCGCTTGATGCCCTCGGCCTGGACCGGATAGGGGTGGATCACGCTCAGGAGCTTCGCCAGCCCGAGCTTGCCGACCATCGCCAGGGTGAGCTCGCTGATCATCTCGCCCGCGTGCGAGGCCACGATCGTGGCGCCCAGGATCTCGTCGCTGCCCTTCTTCACGTGGACCTTCACGAAGCCCTCGGTCTCGCCGTCGGCCACGGCGCGGTTGACCTCCTCGAGCGGCACCTTGTAGGTGTCGACCTCGAGGCCCTGCTCCCGGGCCTGGTGCTCGTAGAGGCCGACGTGGGCCACCTCCGGGTCCGTGTAGGTGCACCAGGGCATCACCAGGCTCGACAGCTTCTGCTTGGGAAGGAAGGGGAAGAGGGCGTTGCGCACCACGATCTTGGCCGCCGCGTCGGCGGCGTGGGTGAACTTCCACTGCATGGCCACGTCGCCGACCGCGAAGATGCGCTTGTTCGAGGTCTGGAGGTGGTCGTCCACCAGCACTCCGCGGCGCGTGTCGAAGTCCACGCCGACCTTCTCGAGGCCCAGGCCTTCCACGTTCGGGGTGCGCCCGGCTCCCACCAGGATCTCGTCGACCGCGAGCTCCCGGGGGCCGGCCTCGCAGGAGACGCGGATCAGCTTCTCGGCGCCGCGCCGCTCGACGGCCTCGAGCGCGCAGCCGACCACCAGCTCGATTCCCTCCTCGCGGAAGCGCTGCTGGACGATCTCCGCGGCGTCCGCGTCCTCCCGCGCCAGGATGTGCGGGGCCTTGTCGAAGATCGTCACCTCGGAGCCCAGGCGCCGGAAGGCCTGGGCCAGCTCGCAGCCGATGGGGCCG
>CAZYOL010000232.1:0-7435 GCA_964649065.1 uncultured Spirochaetales bacterium | reverse complement strand
CACTTCCATCCCTCGCGGGTGCGGCGCAGCGCGCGGCGCCACGGCCTCCACACCGAGGCCTCCTACCGCTTCGAGCGCGGCGGCGACCGCGAGGGAATCGTGAGGGCCGCGGACCGGGCCGCGCGCCTGCTCGCCGAGCTCGCGGGCGGTGCTGCCGCGCCGGGGGTGGTGCTGGCCCGGGGCTCCGCGCCGGAGCCCCTCGCCGAGATCCGTCTCCAGGTGGCCCGGGTCGAGCGGATCCTCGGCATCGAGCTCTCGCTGGACGCCTGCCTGGAGCTGCTGGGCCGGCTGGGCATCGACTGCCGGCGCGAGGGCGACGGGCTGGTGGCGACGCCGCCCTCGCACCGCAACGACCTCCGCCGTCCCGAGGACCTGATCGAGGAGATCGCACGCATCCACGGCTACGACCGGATCCCCACCACCTACCCGGTGGCGCCCCTGGCCCCGGTGGAGCTGCCCTGGGCGTGGCGCCTTGCCGAGCAGACCCGCGACGCCCTGGCCGGAGCAGGCCTCACCGAGTGCGTGAGCTTTCCGTTCGTATCTGCCGAAGATCTCGAGGCTTTGAGGATTCCTGCGGAGGACCCGCGCCGCGCCCAGCTGCGGCTGGCGAATCCGGTGCGCGAGGAGGAGCCGCTGCTGCGCAGCACGCTGGTGGCCTCGCTGCTGCGCATTGCCCGGCAGAACCGGGCTCGCCAGGTCGACCGGATCCGCATCTTCGAGGTGGCGCGCCGCTTCCTGCCGGAGCCGGGCGGGGGGCTGCCCCGCGAGCTGCTGGGCGTGGCGGCCGTCGTGACCCAGGGGGAGGAGCGCCGCCTCTGGGATGCCCGCGAGCCCACTCCGCTCTTCTATCAGGCCAAGGGAATTGCTAAAACACTAATGGTGCAGATGGGTTATCCGGCTCGATTCGAGGCGCTGCCGGCGGCAGGCGCCGAGCCCTACGTGCACCCGGGGGCCGCGGCGGTGGTCGAGGTCGGCGGGCGCGGCGTCGGTGTGGTCGGCGAGCTGCATCCCGAGGTGGCCAGCCGCTTCGAGCTCGACGTGCCGACGGCCCTGATCGAGATCGATCTGTCGCAGCTCGACGAGGCCGAGCGCGAGTCGCGGCGCTTCCGCGAGGTCTCGCGCCAGCCCCTGGTGCGTCGAGACCTGGCGCTGCTGGTTCCGCGCGAGGCCGCCGCGGGCGAGCTGCTCGCGGCCGCCCGCCAGGCGGGGGGCCGCGATCTGCTGTCCGTGGAGGTCTTCGACCGCTACGAGGGCCGGGGAGTTCCCGACGGCCGCGTGAGCCTGGCATTCCGCCTCGTCTTCCAGCGTGCCGATCGCACGCTGACCGACGAGGAGGTGAGCGGCCGCGTCGACCGGATCGTCGAGCTGCTCGCGCGCCGCTTCGACGCGAAGCTGCGCTAGGCGAGCGGGGTACGGAGGGGGTGCGCGCATGACCAAGGCGGAGATCGTCGAGCAGATCTACGAGCAGGTCGGCTTCTCGAAGAAGGAGTCGGCCGAGCTGGTGGAGAGGGTCTTCGAGACCATCAAGGAGACCCTGGCCCGGGGGGAGAAGGTGAAGATCTCGGGCTTCGGGAACTTCGTGGTTCGAGCCAAGAACTCCCGAAAGGGGCGCAACCCCCAGACGGGGCAGGAAATCGTGCTCGAGGCGCGAAGAGTTCTCACCTTCAAGCCCTCACTCGTGCTAAAGAACATCTTGAACGAAGAGCCGCCCATGCCGGTCTCCGGAGGCGGCGAGGCCTGATCCCACCGATCTGATCCCACGGTCCGGGTCCGCTGCGGGTCCAGCGCCGCGAGAGTGGGAAGAGCGCGGGATCGGCTGCGCCTTCCGGGGACGGGGCTCCGCGCTCCTCGTTCGGGGGGTGCATGTCCAAGGTCGCGGGTCCGCCGGCCGCCGAGGCGCCGGAGAAGCGCTACTACCGCATCGGTGAGGTGGCGAAGATCACGGGCGTCAAGCCCTACGTGCTGCGCTACTGGGAGTCCGAGTTCAAGTGGATGGCTCCCCAGAAGTCGCGCTCGAAGCAGCGGCTCTACCGGCGCCGGGACATCGACCAGATCCTGCTGGTCAAGAAGCTGCTCTACGAGCAGCGCTTCACGATCGCCGGCGCGCGCAAGAAGCTGCGGGAGATGGGCGTGGCGACCGCGCTGGACGAGGGCTCGCTGACCCTCGAGACGGGCCAGCGCTCGCGCTTTCGGCGCCTGCGCGAGGAGCTGCAGTCGATCCGTGAGCTGCTCTGAGCCGGCGCAGAGGGCTAGAAGGGCAGGGGCGCGACCGCCAGGCCCCAGAAGACCAGGAAGACCAGCAGCGCCGCCGTGCCGAAGGTGCCGATGGCGCGCAGGGTGCTGTAGTCGAGCGCCTGGCGGATCGCGACCACCACCGCCACGAAGACCCAGAGCCGCGCTCCCAGGTCGAGGCCCATGCCGAGCTCCGCGGGCGGAAGGCCGGCCAGCAGCCGCAGCACGCCCGGCCCGAAGGCGAAGCCGGTGGTGCGCAGCACCTCCAGGTAGTCCGACTCGGTCTCCGGGCCGCGAAAGAAGCTGGCGCCGACCATGAAGGCGAAGGCCGAGCCCACGATCCAGAGCACCAGGGTGTAGATGGCGTCCACCGCCACCCGCAGCACCAGCTCCTCGAAGGGCAGCGCCCTCCAGATGAGCGCCTGCGACACGGCGCCGGCCGCGCAGGCCACCAGCACGACCAGCGCCGCTTGCCCGAGGGAGCCGCGGTCTGCCTCGACCTCCTCGTAGGTGTCCGGATGCAGCAGGGCGGCGCGCCAGACGCGCAGCGGGAAGGAGGTCACGGCGCCTCGGAGCCGAAGACGCGGCGCAGGAGACGACTCAGCGCCCCGCGCACGCCGACCTCGCCGCCCGCCTGGTCGATGCCGCGCAGCACCGACTCGGTGGTGCGGCAGGGGACGCTGCTCCCAGAGGCGTCGACGCAGGAGAGCTCGAGCGCGGCGCTGCGATCGCGAACGTCCTCGGCGGCGCTGCGGATGGCGGCGCGGTACTGCTCGTCGTGGGTGCTCGCGTAGGCACTGGCGAGCAGCGCGTTCCAGCGCTCGAGGCGCGCCACGATGCTGGGATCCTCGCCGGGGCTGCGGGCCGCGCGCTGGGCGAGCTGGTGGTAGCCGTAGGCCAGCGACGACAGGGCCAGGTAGGCCCGCTCTCCGCCGGCCACGTCCGCCTCGACGGCCGCGACGTCGGCGTCGCTGGGCTCCCCGCTCCCCAGGCGCTCGAAGAAGCCCGGGTACTGGCGCCGCGAGGGCTCGAGACACTCGGGCTCCTCCCCCGGCTCGGGCAGCCGGCAGTAGCTGCCGGGCGCGATCGTCTCGGCCGCCCGGGCCGGCGCGACCCAGAGCAGCCCGGCCGCGGCCAGCGCGGCGATCCGCCGCTGAGCTCTCATCGACCCTCGACGAGGGGCAGCTCGAAGCGCAGCCCGGCGACCAGGCCCAGCCAGATGGGGCCCTTGCGCGCGAAGCGCAGGGCCTTCGGCCGGGCCTCCGACTCGATCTCGACCTCCGCCTCCAGCAGCTCCAGGCGGTCGTCCATCTCGCCGAGGGCGCGCACGTTCGGAATCGGATCGAAGCCCTTGCGCAGGTAGACGCTCTCGACGCCGTCGAAGGCCAGCGGCGGGCGCGTGGGGTCGTTGAACTCGGGCTGGGCGACGTTGGTGGCCGGGTCCCCGGCGGCTCCGAGCACGAACTGATCCTCGTGTCCCCGGCGCAGGCTCCTGCCGTGGGCGGGCCGCAGCCGGAACTCGCGACCCGCCGGGCCGCGCAGCCCCAGGAAGAGCGGATCGTCGCTGGCGGACATGAGGTTGTCCCCGACGAGAAGTCGCACGTGAATGCGTATGATGAGGGGGGTCTCGGGAGACACCGGTTCCTCCGATACCGTGCACGGCAAGGGTAGGCGGGCGTGCTGCGGGCGGGCAACTACGAGTTCGGAATCTGCGGGTGGGCGGGCGCGCTCTGCGTCGGTGTGCTGCTGGCGCTGGGGCCTGCGCTGGCTCCGCCGGGCCGTGCCGCGGCCGCCTCCTGCCGGCCCTGGCCCGGCGAGCCGGCTCCCCTGCCCAGCGTGGCCGATCCGGATCCGGTCCGCGCGCGCTGGGCCCTGCTGCGCAGCCGCGAGCTGGAGCAGCGGGCCCGGGAGCTCGAGGGCGGGAGCCCGGCTGCGGCGCAGCGGCTCTGGGCCCGCCTGGAGTGCCTGGGTGTGCGCAGCGAGGCGGCGGAGGAGGGGCTCCGGCGGAGCCGCCGGCTGCGGGTCCACCGCCTGCGCGCGGGCGCAGATGCGACTGCCGGGAGCGGCGATCCGTGGCAGCGACTGGCGGATCCGGTCTCGCTGCCGGCCTCACCACCGCCCCTCTCGCCGGAGCGGCTCGCCCAGCGGCAGGGTCTTCTCGCAGAGATCGATGTCCTGCTCGAGGCGACGCAGGCCCATACCCGCGCGGCTCGCTTCGAGGAGGGCCTGCGCAGCGCCGCGGAGGCCCGCGAGCGTCTCGACGCCATGCGCTGGGAAGACGACCTGCTGAGGCGCTGGGTGCGGCTCGACATCGCGCAGGCCACGATCGAGGTGGCGCTCGGTCGCGAGCAGGAGGCGCGGGAGTCCGCGCGCCGCGCGCTGTCGCGCAACCCGGCGCTTCGCCTCGACCCGGAGAGCACCTCGCCCAAGGTGATTCGCGTCTTCGAGTCGGCGCGGAGGAGCCCGTGAGGCGGGCCTGGCCCCTGCTCGCGGCCCTGGTGCTGCTCGGCTGCGGCCAGGGCCTGCCCTGGAGCCGCCCGAGCCCGCCGCCCCCCGCGCCGCCGGCGCGTCTGGAGGTGGAGGTGCTGCACGGCTTCAGCGTTCCGCCGGCCCGCGGGTCGCGGGTGGAGCGCGTGGAGATCCTGCTCGATGTGAGCGCGTCGCTGCGCGGCCCCGCCCCAGCCCCGTATGCGGTGGCGAAGGCCGGGGCCCTGCGCCTGCTGGAGCAGCTTCCCGCGTCGACCCCGGTCGAGCTCGCGATCCTCGGCAGCTCCGGGCCGGCCTGCGGCCGGCGCGTCCGAGCGGGAGCGAGCGAGGACGGGCCGAGTCGCGAGGCCCTCCGGGCCCGGGTCGCCGCGGCCGAGCCGGTGGGGGAGGGCGCGCTGGCCGAGGCCCTGGCCTCGTTGAGGCGGGACGGCGAGGCGGGAGGCGCCCGGCGGGTCGTCGTCTTCAGCGATCTCGGAGAGGAGTGCGGAGGGGACCTCTGCCAGGCCATCGAAGGCCTCGTCGCCACGGGCGCGCGGCTGGAGCTGGTGGTGGTCGGCGAGGCTCCTGTGCCGGCCTGTGCGGAGCGGCTGGCCCAGGCGGTCGCCCCCTCGGAGGCGTCCCCGGCCGGTGTCGCCCCGGAGGCGCCGGGCCTGCGCGTCGAGGCCCAGCACGCCAGCCGCGGTCGCGTGGTGCTCGCGGAGGGGCGCGCCGACGGCCGGGCGCTCGAGCTGGCTGCGGGGATTGCGACGCTGGTGGTGGAGCTGGATCCCCCGGCCCGCATCGGGCCGCTGCTGCTCTCGCCGGGAGCGCTGACCCGCGTGCGGATCCTCGAGTTTCCGTATCTCGAGGGCCGAGTGCGCGAGTGGCGTTGGGATACGCTGCCGCTGGAGCTGGCGACGGAGGAGCCGTGATGCGAGCCGTGGTCGCTCGTGATCCCTTCGATCCGGTCGCGAGCGCCGAGGCCTACGTCCCGCGGGAGGCCACCGAAGAGGCATACACCGCCCTGCGGAGCTGCGTCTTCGAGGACGCGCGCATCGGGGTGCTGGCGGGGCCGGCGGGCCTCGGCAAGACGCTGCTGCTCCGGAGGCTGGGGGCCGAGGCGCCGAGCCGGGGCCTCGAAGCGATCTATCTGCCCTACGCCGACCTGAGCCCGGAAGGCCTGGCCCGCTGGGCGCTGAGCACCCAGGGCGCCGAGTCCCTGGAGGATACCGCCGGGCTGCTCGGCGCCTGTCTGCAGCACCTGCGCTCCGAGGGCTCGGGCATGCTGCTCCTGATCGACGATGCCAGCGCGCTTCCGGTCGAGACGGCGCGCTGGCTGGTCGAGTTGGCGGCGCGCTCCCAGGGCACGCTGCGCGTGGCGCTGGCGCTGCTCGACGGCCCCGAGGGCGAGCCGGTGATCGAGGCGCTGGGCTCCGCGGCCGATGTGACGCTGCTGGCTCAGCCGATGAGCCATACCGAGACGCGGGCCTATCTGGAGGCGCGGCTACGGGCGAGCGGCGCTCCGTCGGCCCAGCGCGCCCTCTTCGACGAGGCGCGCGTGGCCGAGCTGCACCGCATGTCGCGCGGCAATCCGCGGCGCCTGCAGGCCGCGGCACTGGCGGTCTGTCGGGGCGCGCGGCCCGAGGCCATCGCCGCCTTCCTCGACGGCGCCGAGCCCGATCGAGAGGCCCGGGACGAAGCGGCCCAGCGGGTGCGCGCGACGGCCGCCTCTGCCGCGCGCCGGGCCGCGGAGGCGACGCTGGAGCAGCTGGGCCTGGCTCCCGACGAGGACGAGCCGAGCGCGGAGGCCGCAGAGCCCGGGGAGCCCGCACAGGCAGCGCCGCCCCCGCGTGAGCCCGCCGCGGCCGCGCCCGAGCCGGTCGAGGCCCCGCCGGCAACGCCGGTGGCCGAGAGCCGGGCCGAGGGGCCCCTGGAGGCCGCCCTGCGCGAGCCGGACGCGGTGCTGTCGGCGCTGCGCAGGGCTGTGGAGCCCGCGCCTGCGTCCGAGCCGGGCGTCGCGCCCGTTCGGGCCGGGCGCGCGCGGCCACCGGGCCGGTCTGCGCCGACGCCCCGGGCCGGAGCAGCGCCGGCCGCGGACCTGCACGCGGCGACCGAGCGGGCCCTGGCCGAGGCCGAGGCGGCGCTGGCCGAGGCGGAGGACGAGGACACCCGGATGGCCCTGGGCAAGGCCGTCACCGCGCTGCATGCCGCGCTGCAGGCGGAGGCCAGGCCGGCCCGGACTGGGGAGCCGAGAGCCGGGCCACGCATCGGGTGGAGGCCGCCGCAGCTCACTGGGGCGCAGGCTGTCACTCTGGCCCTGGGGGCCTCGATCCTCTGCGGCGTACTGGCGATCAGCCTGCTGCCGGACCTGCGCAGCGGCCTGCTCGAGGGCCTGCGCGGCGCGCCGACGGAGGCGCGCAGCAGCCGTCGAGCCGCCGCTTCGCCCGCACCCGAGGCCGCCGAGCGGCAGCCCCCCGTCCGGCCGAGCTCTCCCGAGCCGGCGCCCGCCGAGCTGCGAGCGCCGCCGGAGCCCGAGCCTCCCGAGCGGGCCCCTCCCGTAGCCGCACCGGCGGAGCCCCCCCGCCCGGCCGAGCCCGCGCCGAGGGCGCCGGCCCGCCCAGCCGTGCCCGCGCAGGAGACGCCGGCCCTGGCCGGGGCCGCCCGCCCGGCGCCGGCGCGGGCGCCGGCGGACGCGCCATCGGCCAGCGTCGTCACCGTCGGCGTGAACGCCACGCCC
>CAZYOL010000231.1:0-7469 GCA_964649065.1 uncultured Spirochaetales bacterium | reverse complement strand
CGAGCGAAGTCAGTGACGCCCTGCGAAGCGCGCAGCGAGCCGCAGGCGAGCGAAGTCAGTGACGCCCTGCGAAGCGCGCAGCGAGCCGCAGGCGAGCGAAGTCAGTGACGCCCTGCGAAGCGCGCAGCGAGCCGCAGGCGAGCGAAGCCAGCGACGCCCTGCGAAGCCGAGCGAAGTCATGCTCTGGGCGTGCCCCCGCAGGGGGCGCCGCGCTTGACCGGCGCTCGGACGCCCGGTACCAAGACATTTCTGCGTCACGGCGAGGTGAACCCGGCATGGCCAGCCCCAGGCTCCGACTGAGACCGCAGCCCGACGACCGCATCCGCTTCTTCCGCGGCTTCCTCGAGCGTCCCGGACAGGTCGGCTCGATCATTCCCAGCTCGCGCTTCCTGGAGCGCCGCGTGATTCGCGCGGCCGAGGTGAGCCGGGCGCGCGTGCTGGTCGAGCTGGGGCCGGGTACCGGCGGCACGACCCGGGCCCTGCTGCGCGCCATGAGCCCCGAGGCGACGCTGCTGGCCATCGAGATCAACCTGCGTTTCGTGGAGGCGCTGCGCGAGGAGCGCGATCCGCGCCTGCGCGTCCACTCGGGCAGCGCCTGCAACCTGGCGGAGATCCTGGGCGCCCACGGCCTCGGGCCGCCGGAAGTGGTCGTCTCGGGCATCCCCTTCTCGACCATGGCCCGCGAGACCGGCCGAGAGATCCTGCGCAGCGTGCACGACGTGCTTCCGGAGGGCGGTCGCTTCGTCGCCTACCAGCTGCGCGACCGGGTCGAGCAGCTCGGCCGCGACGTCTTCGGCCGCGCGGCCGTGCAGATGGAGCTCCTCAACGTGCCGCCGATGCGCGTCTACCGCTGGGTGAAGGCCGGGTCTTGAGCGAGCGCCCCCGCGTCACGCGGGTGTACCAGAACCACCACCTCGACTCGACGCGCTGGGAGCTCTTCGAGCCGCGCGCGGGCGACGTGGTGGTCACCACCTCCTACAAGTCCGGCACCACCTGGGCCCAGCAGATCCTGCTGCTGCTGCTCGGCGGCCGGCCCGAGCAGATGCGCGAGCTGCGCGAGCGCTCGCCCTGGATCGACGCGCGCTTCCACCGCAGCCGCCAGGAGCTGGCGGAGCTGCTGCGCACGCTGCCCCGGCGCCGCTTCGTGAAGAGCCACCTGCCGCTGGACGGCCTGCCCTGGCACCCCGAGCTCCGCTACCTCGTCGTCGGCCGCGATCCCCGCGACGTCTTCATGTCGCTGTGGAACCACTACGGGAGCTACAGCGAGCTGGCCTACGCGGCGGTCAACGAGACCCCGGACCGGGTCGGCCCGCCGCTGCCGCCCTGCCCTGCCGAGCCGCGCGAGCTGTGGCGCGCCTGGATCAGCCGCGGCTGGTTCGAGTGGGAGAGCGAGGGCTACCCCTTCTGGTCGAACCTCCACCACACCCAGAGCTACTGGGAGCACCGGCAGCTCGCCAATCTGCTCTTCGTGCACTACGCGGACCTGCTGGCGGACCTGCCCGGCGAGGTGCGCCGCATCGCCCGCTTCCTCGAGATCGACGCCTCCGATGCGCTGATCGAGCGCACGGTGGAGGCCACCACCTTCGCCAACGTGAAGAAGGCCCTCGCCGCCACGCGCAGCCAGGAGGAGGGCGCGCCCCAGTTCTTTCGCGGCGGCCTCGACAGCTTCTTCTACAAGGGCTCCAACGGCCGCTGGCGCGACGTCCTCGACGAGGAAGATTTGCTCCTCTACGAGCAGGCCAAGGCGCGGGTGCTCTCGCCCGACTGCGCGGCCTGGCTGGAGCGGGGGTGGCTCGGAAGCGCCGCGCTCAGTCGTCCGCCTCGCCGCGCTTGATCTGCAGCGAGAGACCCGCTCGCTCGGCTGCGCGGCGATCGCCCCGCACCACCGCCTCGCTGCCGAAGCGCTCGGCGATCTCGTCGAGGGCCCGGTTGAGGCGCCCGCGCTGCTCGCGCAGGGGAGAGCTGAAGAGCTCGAGCTGGCCCGGGTCGCGCGCCACCAGGTTGGTGGCGCCGATGCCCAGCAGCCGCACCGGCTCCTCGAGGGCGGCGCGCGAGAGCAGCCCGCGAGCCGTGGACGCCAGCACCTCGCCGTCGTCGCTGGCCTCGCCCAGCGTGGCGCGGCGCGTGAGCAGCGGATGGCCGCGCGGCCCCGGAGCCCGCCGCCGCGCCAGCTTCAGCTTGAGCACCACGGTACGGGCGCACAGCCCGTCGCGGCGCAGGCGCCGCGCCACCGACTCGGCGTGGGTCACCAGGGCGGCGTCGAGCACGCTGGGCGAGGACACGTCCGCGCCGAAGGTGTTCTCCTCGCTGTAGGAGACGGGCTCGCGGTAGGGCGCCACCTCGCGGTCGTCCCGGCCCCGGGCCAGCCGCGCGAAGGCGCCGCCCCAGGAGCCCAGCAGGGCCTCCAGGCGGCGCGCGTCGAGGGCGGCCAGCTCGCCGATGGTGCGGATGCCGGCTCGTTCGAGACGCTGCTGGGCCACCGGGCCGACGCCCCAGATCCGGCCCACGGGCAGCGGCGCCAGGAAGCCCTCGATGCCGTCCTCGGGCACCTCCAGCAGGCCGTCGGGCTTGGCCAGGGCGCTGGCGATCTTGGCCACCATCTTCACCGGCGCGATGCCCACCGAGACCGCCAGGCCGGTCTCCTCGCGGACGGCCCGGCGCAGCGCCCGGCCGACCTCGGCGGCCGGCCCCAGCAGCCGCCGGGTGCCGCGGAGGTCGAGGAAGGCCTCGTCGAGGGAGAGCCCCTCCACGAGCGGGGTGAAGCGCCGGAAGATCTCGAAGATGCGCCGCGACTCGCGGGCGTAGCGGCGCATGGAGCCCCGCACGAACAGGGCGTGGGGGCAGAGGCGCCTGGCCTCGAAGGAGGGCATGGCGGAGCGGATGCCGTAGCGGCGCGCCTCGTAGCTGGCCGCAGCCACCACGCCCCGCCCGCTGCTGCCGCCGACGACGACCGGACGGCCCCGCAGCTCCGGGCGGTCGCGCTGCTCGATGGAGGCATAGAAGGCGTCCATGTCGGCGTGCAGGATCACCCGCGCGTGCATCGCCCCCGGATTCTACCCCCGGTATGCTGCCGGCCATGACCGAGGCCGTCACGACCGAGAGCCACGACGCCGGGCCCGCCGCCGGCGTCCGCTGGGACCTCTCCGATCTCTACGCCGGGCCCGACGATCCGGCCCTGGACGCCGACCTGGACCGCGCGCACCAGCAGGCCCGGGCCTTCGAGACGCGCTACCGCGGCACCCTCGCCGAGCTGGACGCCGCCGGCCTGGCCGAGGCCGTCGACCGCCTCGAGGAGCTGGAGCAGCCCATCCAGCGCGCCGCGGCCTTCGCCCAGCTGCTCTTCGCGGCGGACACCAGCGCGCCCCGCCACGGAGCCCTGCTGCAGCACGTCCAGGAGCGCAGCACCGCCATCAAGCACCACCTGATCTTCTTCGAACTGGAGTCGGTCGCCCTCGACGAGGCGCGGGCCAGCGCCCTGCTGGCCGACCCGGCCCTGGCAGCGCGCCGCCACGTGCTCTCGGTCATGCGTCGCTACAAGCCGCACGTGCTCTCGGAGAAGGAGGAGCTGATCGTCGAGGAGCTCTCGAATACCGGGAGCCGCGCCTTTGCCCGCCTCTTCGACGAGATCCTGAGCGGCCTGCGCTTCCGCCTGGAGCACGAGGGCCGCGTGGAGGAGCTGGGCGAGGAGGAGGTGCTCTCGCGCCTGCACGCGCCGGAGCGCGGCCTGCGCCGCGCAGCGGCGCGCTCGCTCACCGAGGGCCTGAAGGCGAGCCACCGCCCCATCCACTTCGTCTTCAACACGCTGCTGCAGGACAAGGCCGTGCAGGACCGGCTGCGCCGCTTCCAGGGCCCGATGGACGCCCGCCACCTCGGCAACGAGATCGACGCGGGCAGCGTCGATTCGCTGCTGGCCGCCACCGTGGCGCGCTACCCGCTGGTGGCGCGCTACTACCGGCTCAAGGCGCGGCTCCTCGGCCTGGAGCGCCTGGAGGACTACGACCGCTACGCCCCCATCGAGGCGGCGACGGGCCAGCGCTCCTTCGAGGACGCGCGGCGCGTCGTGCTCGAGGCCTACGGCGACTTCGCGCCGGAGATGGCCGACGTGGCGCGGCGCTTCTTCGAGCGCGGCTGGATCGACGCGGAGCTGCGGCCGGGCAAGCGCGGCGGCGCCTTCTCCGCCTCCACCGTGCCCGACGCCCACCCCTTCGTGCTGCTCAACTACACCGGCAACCTGCGCGACGTGATGACCGTGGCCCACGAGCTGGGCCACGGCGTGCACCAGTACCTGGCCCGCGACCGCGGCCTCTTCGAGCAGGATGCGCCCCTCACCACCGCCGAGACGGCCAGCGTCTTCGGCGAGATGCTGGTCTTCCGTCGCCTGCTGCGCGAGGAGAGCGACCCGCGCCAGCGCCTGGCGCTGCTCTGCGGGAAGCTCGAGGACGCCTTCGCCACGGTGTCCCGCCAGGTGGCCATGACCCGCTTCGAGCAGGCCCTGCACGCCGCGCGCCGCGAGCAGGGCGAGCTGCCCGTCGAGCGCATCAACGAGCTGTGGATGGAGGCCAACCGGCCGATGTTCGGCGACTCGGTGCACCTCTCCGAGGACTACGCCTGGTGGTGGCTCTACATCCCCCACTTCGTGCACTCGCCCTTCTACTGCTACGCCTACGCCTTCGGCGAGCTGCTGGTGCTGGCCCTGGTGCGGCAGTACGACGAGCAGGGGGCCGACTTCGTGCCGCGCTACCTGGAGCTCCTGCGCGCCGGCGGCTCCGACGCGCCGCAGACGCTGGTGGCCCGCGCCGGCCTCGACATCGGCGACCCGGGCTTCTGGGACGCCGGCCTGGCGCTGCTCGAGGACATGGTCGCCGAGGCCGAGCAGCTCGCGGGCTAGCGGCGTGCACCGGCTCGCGCTGGCCGCGCTTCCCGTCCTGCTCGCCGCGGCCGCGGGCGCGCAGGTCGAGGACGCCATTCCGGGGCTGGCGCTGCCGGAGGGCGAGGCGCTGGCGCGGCAGATCAACGAGCGGCCGCGGGCGGAGCACGCGCGGCGCCGCGTGCGGCTCGTGCTCGAGCCGGGGCCCGGCGAGCGGGTGCGCGAGATCCTCTCCTACTGGCAGCTCACGCCGGATGCGCGCCGCCTGGTGATGTTCGCGCTCTCGCCCGCGAACTGGCAGGGCGCTTCCTTTCTCTCCATCGACCGCTTCGACGCCGAGGCCCACGACGAGCAGTGGCTCTACCGCGCCGGGCGCGGCCGCGAGAAGGCCTGGGGGCCGCGCCGCGCCGCGCGCATTCCGGCCGCGCGCCGCAGCGAGAGCTTCCTCGGCAGCGACTTCACTCTCGAAGACGTGCGCAAGGAGGACCGCGTCGAGGTGGGCGAGTACCGCTGGCGGACGTTGGGCCGCGGCGAGGTCGAAGGCCGGCCCGTCTACCGCCTGGAGCAGGTGCCGCGCACCCCCGAGCTGGCCCGCGACCTGGGCTTCGCGCGGGCCGTCACCCAGGTCGACACCGAGCGCCTGCTGCGCCTCGAGATCTCCTTCCGCGACGCCAGCGATCGCGAGCTGCGCGTGATCCGCTGCGAGCGGGTCGGCCGGGTCGACGGCTACTGGACGGCCCTGGAGATCCACGCCCACCAGCTGCACCCGCCCCACACCAGCGTGCTCGTCTTCGACGAGATCGACACCCGGAGCCCGCTGCCCGAGGGCATCTTCAGCATCCGCTCCCTCGAGCTGGAGCGGGGCCTCCGCCTGGCGCGGCGCCCCTGAGCCAGGGGCTCAGCGCAGCTCGCCCGCCACCTCGGTGGCGGCGCGCATTCCGCTGGCGACGGCGCCCTCGACGCTGGGCCCGACCAGGTAGTCGCCGGCGAAGGCCAGGCGCGGCGAGCGGTCGAGCCGGGCCAGGAAGCGCGCCAGGCGCGGCAGATAGCCGGGCCCGAGCTGGGGCAGCTGCTCCTCCCAGCGCTGGACGGCGAAGCCGAAGGGACGAACCACACCGATCGGTGTGGCCGCCAGGTTCTCGAGCACGCAGTCGGCCAGCGCGGCGTCCGGCGCCTCCCACAAACGCGCGGCGGCGCGCTCGCTGAGCGCGGCGTTCAGCAGGCCGGCCCCGGGCGGGGCGGCGCCGGGCTTGTGGTGATCCACGGCGATGCCGTAGAGATCGAAGCCCTCGCTGCGCGGGAAGGCCACGCCGGCGTTGGGCAGCGTCTTGGGCGCCTCCTCGAAGAGCAGGTGGACGATGGCGCCACGCACGTAGCGCACGTGCTCGAAGAAGCCGCGCTCCGCCGGCGTGAGCTTGGGGCAGAGCGCCGACGCCCGGCTGCCCGGCACGGCCACCACCACCGCGTCGGCCAGCGCGCTGCCCTCGTGCACGCCGTCGCGGTAGTGGACGCGGGCGCCGCCGGTCTCGGTCTCGACCGAGGTCACGTGGATGCCGGTGCGCACGGGCACCTGCTCGGCCAGCGCGCGCGGGAAGAGGCCGTTGCCGCCCTCGAAGGCCTGGGGCTGCAGGCCGCCGGCCACGAAGCGCAGGGTCAGCAGGCCGAAGGCCAGGGAGAGATCCTCGGGCTCGCTGTCGAAGCTGGCGGAGAAGGTGGGCTCCAGCAGGCGCTGGCTGGCCTCCGCGCCGGCCAGGCGCCGGAAGCCCGCCGCCAGGCTCTCGCGATCGAGCTCGGCGGCGGCCTCGGGGTGGAGCGGATCGAGCCGGCGCCAGTGGCGCGCCAGCTCGAGGGCCAGCCTTCCGAGGCGCAGCTTGGCGCCGGCCGAGAGCAGCGTGGTGCGGGCCATCTCGGCGACCGAGTCGAGATCGGCCTCGTGCAGGCGTCCGTCGCAGAGCACGGCGTGGCGCGGCCGCGGGACGTCGTGCAGGCGGCCGGCCAGGCCGAGGCTGGCCACGGCGGCCTGGAGGTTGCGGTAGCTGCTGGCGACGAGCTGGGCGCCGCGCTCGAGCACGTAGCCGTCGCGCAGCTCGCTGCGCATGCGACCGCCGGGCTCGTGCTCGCGCTCGAGCACCTCGACCTCGAAGCCGGCGCGCTTGAGCTTCCAGGCGCAGACCAGGCCGGCGACGCCGCCCCCGACGATTGCGATCGACTTCACGCGCTGCCCCTCCCGAGGCCAGGATACCAGCTGGCCGCCGGCTCCCGTCCGGCGGGGTCGCGCAGATCATCCCGCCGGCGGCTTGCGGAAACACGAATAAGAAGCGAAAGTCCAGAGCGTGTGCCCGTCCCCCCGGTCGCTGGCGCAGGACTACGTGGAGCTGCGCTGCCGCAGCTCCTTCTCCTTCCTGGAGGGCGCCTCGAATCCGGAGGATCTGGCCGAGCGGGCGGCCGAGCTGGGCTATCCGGCCCTGGCCCTGGCGGACCGCGGCGGCGTCTACGGCCTGCCCCGCTTCCACCAGGCGGCGCGCGCCGCCGGCCTGCGCGCGCTGGAGGGGGCCCGGGTGGCGCTCCGCGGCGGCGGCGAGCTGCAGCTGCTGGTCGAGAG
>CAZYOL010000230.1:0-7473 GCA_964649065.1 uncultured Spirochaetales bacterium | reverse complement strand
TCGGCGGCGGGCCGGGCCGGCTCGGCGAAGTCGAGGGGCCGCCGACCGGGCTTGGCCTCGGCGAGCTCGACCAGCATGCGCTTCCAGGCCCGCCGCAGGACCGGATGGGCCTCCAGCAGCTCGTCCCAGGCCCGACCCGGGATGCGCAGGATGCGGCTGGCCTCGCGTGCGACGGCACGGGCTGCCCCAGCGGCGAAGTGCTGGGAGGTCAGCAGGTCTCCGGGCCTCAGGAAGGCCTGGGGCTCGAGCTCCGGCTCCGCCGCGCACAGCTCGAGCCGGCCGTCCTCGACCAGCCAGACGTCGTCGCCGACGTCCCGCGAGAGCAGCGGCTCGCCGGCGGGCACCTCGATCCAGTGGGTGGCGGCTGCCGTGCGCTCCAGCACTGGTCCGGAGAGGCCCGGCCCGGACAGGCGCGCGCTCAGCAGCTCGCGCAGCCGCACCAGGCGCACCTTGTCCTCCACGCGCTCGCGCAGCTCCGGGTGCCGCGCCAGCAGGGCTCGGAAGACCGCGCCGTCGAGTCGCAGCAGCCGGAGCGGCGTGCTGGCGCGCACCGTCGCCGAGCGGGCCCGGCCGCGCAGCAGGCCGATCTCGCCGAAGCTGTCGCCCCGCTCCAGGGTCTCGAGCGTGACCTCCTCTCCGGCGAGCGAGGTCACGAAGACCCGGGCCCGCCCCTCGAGCACCACGTAGAAGGCGTCCGAGGGCTCGCCCTGCCGCACCACCTCGGTGCCGAAGGCCGCGGCGCAGGGCGCGAAGCTCTCGGCCACCAGCCCGCGGAGCTCCGCGGAGAGCGGACTCAACAGGGGGAGATCGGCGAGAAGCTCCTCGACTTCCGAGACCTGACTGGTCACTGCATCACCTCCGAGTTCCAACGAACGATCTGCGAGCGAAGCGCCGCATCGACGTGACCGCGCCACAGCTCGTGCTGGGCCCGGCGCCTCACCTCGGCGTCGTCGAGGGAGGCGGGCCTGCGCTCGTCGACGAAGAACAGCGCTGCCCCCGCGCCGCCTTCCAGCGGACCCAGCCACTCGCCGGGCAGCGCGCTGCCGAGCAGCGGCCGGGTGCCGGGCTCGACGTCCTCGAGCAGGACGGACAGGGCGGAGAGCTCCGCCCCCGAGACGTCGGCGATCGCCGCCGGGTCGAGGCCGTCGTGCTCGCCGGCGAGCCGCGCCTCGCGGGCCCCGCCGGGGGTTTCGAAGACCAGGCAGCGCAGCGACACGCGCTGCCAGGCCAGCGCGCTGCGCGACAGCTGGCACTGCAGGGCGTCGTCCGTGAGCACGCGCCGCTGCTCCAGCTCGAAGAGGCGCTCGAGGCCCTGCAGGCGCTCGGGATCCAGGCCCTCGCCGGCGCCGAGGGTGGGCCCCGAGCCGAGAGCGGCGGCCAGGGCCACCCGCTCGGCGAGGGCCCGGGTGCTGTCCTCCAGCAGGCCCGAGAAGACCAGCTCGGGCCACAGCCGCGCGGCGACGAGCGAGGCGGCCACCTGCGGCTCGCGGGCCAGATCGATCCTGGCGCCGTAGCGCTCGCGGAGCAGAGCCAGCCGGACGTGCTCGACCAGCGCCTCGACCGGCAGCTCGCGCACCGCCAGCCAGTCCCGGGTCGCGTCGGCCGTGATCAGGCCGCGCCGGTAGCGAAAGCCCTCGACCCCCTGCTGCAGCTCCTCGCTGCTCGGCAGGGCGTCCTCGGCCCGGGCGCGGGCCACGCAGGCCAGGCCGTGCCGGATCTGGTCCTCGAGCTCGGCCAGGGCTCCTCGGGCCGCAGCCCAGTCGAGGGCATCGCCGATCTGGAAGCGGCTCTGCGCGGTCTCGAAAGCCCAGGTCTCCCGGTGATCTCGAAGCGGGGCGTCCATCGGCGTCTCCCTGCGTGGCTGGCGTCGCAGGAGAGGTCGCCGCCGGCCGGCGCGCCGGATCACCCCCGAGCTGACCCTGCCGGTGATCCGATCCGCAGCGGCGCGGCGACCTCGTTCTCGAAGCCCAGCCTCTCGAAGGGAGAGGCGGTCAGAACCCGAACGAAGCGAAGGAGAAAGACATGACCGTGAACGAGACCCGGATCGAGATCCCGGATCTGGCCCCCGAGCGCACCGAGCGGCTGCGCGGCGGGCGCACCTACAGCTTCTCGGACGGCTGGACGGTGGCCTTGGGCAGCGCGTGGCGAGTCGTCCTGGACGCCTTCGGCGGCGGGCAGGAGTACGACAGCGGAGAAACCGTCGTCGCGGGCATCCGCGGCTGATCGCCGGGCCCCGGGCGGGCTTCCGCAGCCCTGCTGCGGGGGGCCCGCCCGGGCTCGAAGCCCTTCTCGCAGGACGTCAGCGCGCGATTCGGGACGGGTTGCCCGCCGCCTTCGCACTCGACTACGGTATGTCGCGAAGCGCAGCCCGCCGCATCGCTTCGACGCATTCAGCGGACCTCGCAGGAGCAGGACGGGGATGCAGCCGGGTTGCCACGAGAGCAGATCGAAGAGCGCACTCCTCTGGGGAGCGCTCCTCCTCACCTCGGCCCTTCTGTCGACCCCCGCCCAGGCCCTGGACATCGCCCCCCGGGTGGATGGCGACCGGGACCCCTTCGGCCCGGGGCCGATCGACTCGGACGGCTGCAACCTGGTCGGCGGCGAGGTTGCCGAGGACCCGCGGGGCACGGTGCTGTGTAACGTCGACGCCCAGTGCCCGGCCGGCCAGATCTGCGTCCTGGGCGAGGGCGGAGAGCCGCCGGACCCGGTCGGCCTCTGCTACCTCGAGAATCCCGACCCGGGCGCGAACTCCAGGGTCGTCTACGAGTTCGACCTCCGCAGCATCCCCGCCGGAGCCACCCTCGAGTCGGCCCGCCTGGTGCTCACCGAGAACCCCGAGGTCGCGTGCTCGACGTCCGGCTCCGGCAGCAGCGATCCGACCGTCATGGACCTCTACCTCTACGAGGGGCCGACCGCCGACGGCGTCCTGACCGCGGCGGACTTCAGCACGAGCTCGCTGCCGCGCGTCGGGCCCTTCACCGCCTCGACCTTCATCGGCCTCGACTCGATTCCCACCATCGACGTGGACGTGCTGGCCAAGGTGCAGGCGCAGCTCTCCCAGGGCTCGGACTTCGTGGCCTTCCAGCTGCGCGCCTCGGCTCTCCCCGACAACCTCTTCCTGGCCGGCTACCGCGGCGCCCTGACCGAGAATCCTCCCGAGGGCAGCGAGCCGCGGCTCGAGATCCAGTTCGCCCCGCCCCAGGCCCTGACGCTCGTCGATTTCGACAGCGACCCGGGCCCGGCTTTCCCCCCGCGGACCTTCCCCCCGCCCTTCGTCTACCTGGTCGATCCGAAGCTCTGGGAGCCCTCGGCCGGCGTGGAGATCGTCTCCCTGAACGAAGATCTGGCCGGGGCCCCGCGACTCCTGATCTGCAGCGCGGGCGACTACGCCGACGAGCCGAACACCTTCGAGACGCCCCACGCCTGCGACAGCGACCCCGCTGGCGACTCGGCGCTCGAGCTCCGCTTCGCGGCTCCGGTGGACCAGGTCTCCTTCGACTGGAAGGTCTCGGACGGCAGCGACAACGGGCTCCGGGTGACGACCCTGGACGAGGCCGGGGGCGTGCTGGCCTCGACGATCCACGACGGCTGGCTGGTGACGCGGCTCCCGGGCGGACCGGAGCTCCGGGGCCGAGTCGAGCTCGCGGAGGTCGGGCTCATCTCGCGGCTGCTGGTCGAGCCCCGCGACTTGGTTCAGGGTCTCGGCATCGACAACCTGCGCTTCGACGCCTTCCCGGACGGGGACGGCGACGGTGTGGTGGATCCGCTCGACAACTGCCCGAGCGTCCCGAACGCCCTGCAGCGCGACGTCGACGGCGACGGCTTGGGCGACCTCTGCGACAACTGCTCCCTGATCGCGAACCCCGACCAGAGCGACGGGGACGGCGACGGGCGCGGCGACGTCTGCGACGACGACGACGGCGACGGATTCCTCGACGGTGCCGACAACTGCCCGGGTGTCTTCAACCCGGGACAGGGCGACTTCGACCTCGACGGCACCGGTGACCTCTGTGACAACTGCCCGGCCTCCTTCCAGTTCGGCCAGCAGGACACCGACGGCGACGGCGACGGCGACGCCTGCGATGACGACGACGACGGCGACGGCGTTCTCGACGGGCAGGACAACTGCCCTCTCGTCCCGAACCCGGACCAGATCGACAGCGACGGGGACGGGGCCGGCGACGTGTGCACGCGCCTCGAGGACCGCGCGACGGTCTTCGACTTCTACGGACCGGGCGTGCCCGGCTTCCGCTGGAAGGAATCGAGCCAGGCGTTCACGCCGCCCTGCGATGATCCCTGCAGCTCGCTGCCGCCCCCGGTCTCCACGGCGCTTCCGGGCGGCGGAAGCTGCGAAGTCATCGCGTTGGATGTCGATACGTTCCAGGCGACCGTCACGTCCCCGCTTCCGGAGCCCGGCCAGACCGGGGATCTCACCTGCTGCGGTCTGGAGAGCGCGTGCGCACCCCGGCTCTGCGGAGACAACACCTGTGGCACCGACTTCGGCGGCTGTGCCAGCGGCGACCGCGTGGGTCGCATCTGCACCAGCTCGGACGACTGTCCCATGTCGACCTGTGTCATCCCCTACCCCTGCGATCTGCTGGGCCCGAACACACCTCCCTCCTTCGCGCCAGACTGCTGCGGCGTGGGCCTTAGCGTCTTCGTCGATGCCTGGGGCGATCAGCTGACCGGCATCGACGCGGAAGGGCAGCCCGTCGTGCCCGACACCGATCTCGACGGCTATCCGGACGGCTGCGACAACTGCCCGGCCACCTTCAACCCGGATCAGCACGACGCCGACGGCGACGGCGTGGGGGACGGCTGCGACGCCAGCGGCAGCCGCTGCGCCGGCGACGCCGACGGCGATGGCACCGCTGGGGCCAACGACTTCGGCCTGCTGCTGGCCAGCTTCGGCCAGGCAGTCGAGCCCTTCAGCGGCGCCGATTTCGACGGCGACGGGATCATCGGCGCCGCGGACTTCGGCACCCTGCTCGAGGACTTCGGCTGCGTGCCGCCCGCCTGCGACGAGGGTCAGAGCGAGCTCTGCACGGTGCTCTCGGAGGCCACCGGGCTCCCGGCGGGCCGCGGGCTGCAGAGCTGCGACGCGGCCAGCGGCCAGCTCGGCGCCTGCGAGCCCTTCCTCTGCGACGACGGCTACTTCCAGAGCGCGGCGGGGGATGCCTGCCTGGAGCAGATCTGTACGCCCTTCTCGGAGAGCGACTGCAGCGGCGACATCCCGCGGTCCACCGTGGCCAGCCGCTTCTGCAACGACCTGGGCTCGCAGCTCAGCGAATGCGTCCTGCTGGACTGCATCGACAGCTTCGAGCCGCTGGGCGGCCAGTGCCTGTGCACCGGGCTGGTGACCGACCAGGGCGCCTGTGCCGGGCAGGTTCCGAACGCCGCAGAGGCCGGGCGTCTCTGCGATTCCAGCGGCACCGCCTACGAGACGGGCTGCAGCGCCGTCAGCTGCAACGCGGACTTCCAGCCCAACGCAGCCGGCGACGCCTGCATCTGCAGCGGCCTGCCGCCGCTGGCCTGCATGCTCTCCGGCGGGCCCGGACGCCGGAGCTGCGCGGCGGACGGCCTCTCCTACGAGGCCTGCCAGTGCACGCCGGGCGCCGACGACATCGACTGCACGGCCCAGAAGCCCAACGCCAGCAGCGCCACGATCCCCTGCAACGGAAGCTCCTACGGGAGCTGCACCGTGAACTCCTGCAGCAGCGGCTTCGACGAGATCGACAACCAGTGCCTCTGCTCGAATCGCCCCCCGATCGCCTGCCCGACGGGCAGCCTGGCGAACGGCCCGTCGCGGCAGAGCTGCCGCTCCGACGGCCTCTCCTACACCGGCTGCATGTGCACCCCGGACGAGCAGGGCGACAGCTGCACCGCGCAGAAGCCCAATGCCTCGGCGGCCTTCTACCGCTGCAACGGCTCGGGCACGGCCTACTCGACCTGCACGGTGCAGTCGTGCAACAGCGGCTTCGACAACCTGGGAAACCAGTGCCTCTGCTCGAACCGGCCGCCGCTCTCCTGCTCGCTGCCCAACGGCCCGGGCTACCGGCCCTGCAGCGCCGACGGCCTGTCCTACGAGAGCTGTCGCTGCGACGTCGGGGACACGGTTCCCTGTCAGAAGTCAGGGGCCTCCTCCGCCGTGCGCTTCTGCAGCGGCAGCGACTACGGCAGCTGTGTGGCCGAGGCCTGCCTCCCGGGCTTCTGCCTCGAGGGCACCAGCTGCGTCCCGGCCGGCCCCCTCGGCTGCGACGCACCGCTCTGAGCTCCGGCTTTCCCGCGGCGCTTGCGCGCCCTCGGGCCTCGCTTAACTTCCGACTCGGGCACCTCTCCGGGTCGCGCTCGAGCTGAGGTCGGGCTCTCTTGCTGCAGTGCACGTCGCCGCTCCGCACGTCGCGGTCACTCGCGGCGAGGGCAACAGCCCTCTCCTCCCTGCTCTTCCTGCTCCTCACGCCCGTGCCGGCCTCGGCACAGCCGTCTGACAACTGCCCCGGCATCGACAACTTCTACCAGGTCGACAGCGACGGCGACGGGCTGGGCGACCTGTGTGACAACTGCCCGACCGTCCCGAATCCGGGACAGGCGGATGCGGATGGGGACGGCTTCGGCGACGTCTGCGACGACGACGACGACGACGACGGCGACGCCATCACCGACTCGGCGGACAACTGCCCCGCCGACAGCAACCCCGCGCAGCTCGACGGCGACGGCGACGGCACGGGCGACGCCTGCGACCTCTGCCCGCTGGATGCCGACCCGGCCCAGTCCGACCAGGACGGCGACGGCACGGGCGATGCCTGCGACTCGGATGCGGACGGCGACGGGGTCGCCAACGCCAGCGACCTCTGCAGGCTGATCCCGAACGGCCCCCTGCTCGGGACCTGCATCGAGATGGACGGCAGTCCGGGGGGGACCTGCACCCAGGACAGCGACTGTTCGCTCACGGCGAGCTGCGACACGGCCCAGGGCGACGCGGATGCCGACGGCATCGGCGACGCCTGCGACCTGGATGCCCTGGGCGGATCCCAGAGCTCCTCGCAGCGCCAGGCCCGGATCGCCGAGCCGGACGTTCCGGGCTACCGCTGGAAGCTCTCGGGAGAGAACTTCACGCCGGTCTGCATCGGCTACCCGCAGTGCGGCTTCGGCACGACGCCGCCCGGGCTCCAGGTCCCGGCTCCGGTCGATCTGCCCGGGCTGGGCAGCTGCTCCTTCCAGACCATCGCGCCGAACACGGTGGCGACGGTCTTCACGCCGGACCAGAACGCCCCCTCGAACGGCATCGCCTGCTGCGCCTGGGAGAGCCGCTGCGACCCCTTCGAGTGCATCCCCAACGCCTGCGGCCCGGATTTCGGCGGCTGCGTCGGCGGCGCGAATCAGGCTCAGACCAGCACGAGCGCCGCCGCCAGCCCGGGCTCCGCGTGCCGCATCCCCAAAACCAGCGCTCTCTTCCACACCCACTTCGGGCCC
>CAZYOL010000229.1:2535-7478 GCA_964649065.1 uncultured Spirochaetales bacterium | reverse complement strand
GGATCGTGATCAGGTACGAGATGCCGCGCACGGCGTTGAAGAGCACGTCGTCGGCCAGCATGAAGGAGTCCTTGACGGCGGTGCCGCGCCCCGCGAGCGCCAGCAGGCGCTGGTTCGGGATCGTGATCACCGTGTCCACCACGCGGTGGAGCTCGTCGAGACCGCGCTCGGCGTGCTTCATCCGCACCCGACCCTCGAAGAGGAAGGGCTTGGTGACGACGCCCACGGTCAGGGCGCCGCACTCCCTCGCGACCTCGGCGACGATGGGCGCCGCGCCGGTGCCCGTGCCGCCGCCCAGGCCCGCCGTCACGAAGACCATGTCCGTCTCGAGGAAGCGCTCCCGCAGCCGGTCGCGCACCTCGAGGGCCGAGGAGCGACCGCGGTCCGGGTCGGCTCCGCAGCCCAGCCCCCGCGTGACCTCGGCGCCCAGCTGCACCTTGGTGGGTGCCAGGTTGTGCTGCAGCGCCTGGGCGTCGGTGTTCGCGACCACGAACTCCACGCCCGCCAGGCCGGACTCGATCATGTTGTTGATGGCGTTCCCGCCACCGCCCCCCACGCCCACGACGTGGATGCGGGCCACCTGCCTCGGCGTGCCCTCGAACTCCAGCAGCTCGCGGCTCTCGCCGCTGCCCCGGAGCAGGTCGTCTCCGCCTGCTCCGCCCCCTCGCTGGGTCTGCTTGGCCATGACTCCCCCCGCGCGCAGCCTTGCGCGCCCGAATGGTACATGAAGACGCCGTTCTTGTTGCGATCTCCACGTGCGGATTGACTTCCAGATGGGTCCTTTTGGGCCCAATTCTCGCCGCCTGCGGTCTACTCGAACTCCCCGAAGAACCAGTCCCGCATGCGCTGCTTCACGCGCCCGAAGATCGACTCGTCGCGGATGCGGAAGCGGGCGTGCGGACGCGCCAGGCCCTGATGGGCCCCGAAGAGGGCCAGCCCGACGCCGGTCGCGTACATGGGGCCGCGCACCACGTCCTGCAGGCCGCCCACCTGCACCGGCACGCCCGAGCGGACCGGCGACTCGAAGATCTCCTCCGCCAGGTCGGCGATGCCCTCGAGGGCCGAGCAGCCGCCGGTCAGCACCACGCCGGCGGGGAAGCGATCCTCCAGGCCCGCCTTGACCACCTCCTGGCGGGCCAGCGAGAGGATCTCGTCGACGCGCGGCTCGATGATCTCGCAGAGCAGCTTCCGCGAGACCTCGCGCGGGCGCCGCCCCCCCACCGACGGCACGCTGATCACGTCGTCGCTTCCCAGGTAGCGCGCGGCCGCCACGCCGAACTTCTTCTTGATCCGCTCGGCGGCCTCGAAGGGCGTTCGCAGCCCCACTGCGATGTCGTTCGAGACGTGGTAGCCGCCCAGGCCCAGCACCGAGGTGTGCTTGATCGAGCCGTCGGCGAAGAGCGCCAGATCGGTGGTTCCGCCGCCGATGTCGATCAGGCAGACGCCGAGGTCGCGCTCGTCCTCGGCCAGCGCCGCCTCCGCCGAGGCCAGCGGCTCCAGCACGATGTCGATGACGTTCAGGCCCGCCTTGTTGGCGCACTTCACGATGTTCTGGGCACTGGTCACCGCCGCCGTCACGATGTGGATCTTGGCCTCCAGGCGGACCCCACTCATGCCCAGCGGCTCGCGAATGCCGTCCTGCTCGTCGATCACGAACTCCTGGGGGAGCACGTGGATCACCTCCCGGTCCATCGGAATGGCCACCGCCTTGGCCGCATCGATCACCCGCTTGACGTCGCCCTCGCGCACCTCCCGGTCCTTGACCGCGACGACGCCGTGCGAGTTGAAGCCACGGATGTGGCTGCCCGCGATGCCCGCGTAGACCGAAGTGATCTCGCAGTCGGCCATCAGCTCCGCCTCCTCCACGGCGTGCTTGATGGAGTCGACCGTGGCATCGATGTCGACCACCACGCCCTTGCGCAGGCCGCGCGACGGGTGGGTCCCGATGCCGACGATGTCGACGCCGTTCTCCGTCCGCTCGGCGACGATCACGCAGATCTTGGTGGTTCCGATGTCGAGACCGACGATCAGATCGTCCTTGCTTCCCATTTCCTCTCACCCCCCTTGGTGGAGCCGCCCGGTCAGCCGGACGGGGCTCCGCTGGACGGCGTCGCGCCTCCGCGCTCGGCCGCCGCTTGCTCCGCTCCGTCTCCGGAGCGGCTCTCCCGCAGCACCCCCTGCTGCGCGAAACGAAGATCCAGGCTCGCCGCCTCGGCGAGCTCCGGAAGATCCGCGGCCAGCAGCCGCGCCAGATCGTCGAGGCGCTCGTCCGGGTCGCGCCCCAGGACGATCCGCGCCGAGAGCCCCTCGAGCTTCAGGGAGAGGCCTTCGGGGTCGCCGGGCGCCGCGAGCCAGATCTCCTCGGGCGCGGGCAGGCCCCGCTCCGGCAGGCGGCGGGCCAGGGCGGCGGCCTCGGCCAGCCGCTCGTCGGGATGGCCCAGGGCCAGCGGCCCGGCGACCCGCAGCTGCGGCAGCGCCGTCTCCTCCGCCCCCGGCTCCACCGGCGCGAAGGGCGTGCCCGCCGCGTCGACCCAGGCGCGCCCCTGCGGTCCGGTGGCGACGGCGACCGGGGTCCTTTCGCGAATGCCGATCAGCAGGGGGCCGCTCGGCAGGCGCAGCACGTGGGCCTCGGCGATCCAGCCCTGCTCTTCCAGGCGGGCGCTCACCCCGGCCCGGTCGATCTCGGCGGCCGCGGCTCCCGGCCGCACGCCGCTGGCCCGCGCCACCGCCTCGGGCGGCAGCCGGCGGGCTCCCTGCACGTGGATCGCCTCGATCCGAGGCCTGGCGTCGCTCCAGCGGGAGACCAGTCCCCGGCCCAGCCCGGCTCCGGCGGCGATCGACAGCAGCAGGCAGGCGGCGGCCCATCGCAGCCCGCCTCGCCCGCCTCCGGCGCCCTCGGCCTGCCCGCGACCGACGCGCTCGAGGTGAACGCGAGCGCGCTCCCGCCGCGCGTGGGCGCCGCGCTCCTCCCGGGTGAGCTGGCTGCGGGCTGCCTTCACTCGGTCCTCCTTCCCACGATGCGCACCTCGGGCTCCAGGCGGATGCCGGTGCGGGCCTCGACCGCCGTCTGCGCCTCTGCGATCAGCGCCAGCACGTCGAGGGCCGTGGCCCCCCCGACGTTCGCGATGAAGTTGGCGTGGACCGGCGAGATCTCGGCGCCCCCGATGCGCCGGCCCTTGAGGCCGGCCTCCTCGATCAGGCGCCCGGCGAAGGCGCCCGGCGGATTCTTGAAGACCGATCCGCAGGTCGGCACGTCCAGGGGCTGCGTGCGCGCCCGGCGCTCGAGCATGCGGTCGACCTCGGCCTGCACCTGGGCCGGGGAACTCTGTCGCACCGCGAAGAGCGCCGACAGGACCAGCGCCCCGCGCGGCAGGCTGCGCAGCCCGCGGTAGACGAACTGCAGCTCCTGCGCGTCCAGCGAGCGGAGCCTCCCCTCCCGGGTCATGATCTCGATCTCGCGCACCGCGTCGCGGGTCTCGCCTTCGGGCACGCCCGCATTCATGGCGACCCAGCCGCCGATGCTGCCCGGGATGCCGGCCCCGAAGGCCAGCCCGCCCAGCCCGTGGCCGACGCAGAACTTGAGGAGCTGGTTGTGGCTGACTCCGGCCTCGGCGCGCAGGGCCAGCTCGGATTCCAGCGCAAGCCTGCGCAGCCGACCGAGCTGCACGACCACACCGGTGACGCCCCCCGCGCGCACCAGCGTGTTGAAGCCGGCGCCGAGCGTACTGTGGGGCAGGTGGTGCCGCGCACACAGCGCGAGCAGCTGGGCCAGCTCGTCCCGGCTCTCCGGCATGGCCAGGGCATCGGCGGGGCCGCCCACCCTGAGTGACGTGTGCCTGGCCAGCGGGACGTCGAAGCGCACGCGCTCGCCGAGCAGTGCGCGCAGGGCCTGACGGGCCTCCGCGGCGATCACGTCCGCGACTCCCGCAGGCGACCCACCAGCCGGCTGCAGAGCGTCGAGATGCTGCCCGCTCCCAGGGTCATCACCAGGTCGCCCTCCCGGGACTCCTCGACCAGGGCCTCGAGCAGCGCGTCCAGGTCGGCGACGAAGCGCACGTCCCGGTGGCCGTGCGCGCGGACGGCCTGGACCAGCCCCGCCGCCTCGACGCCCGGGATCTTGTCCTCTCCGGCCGCGTAGACCTCGCAGAGCAGCAGCACGTCGGCGTGATGGAAGGCGGCGGTGAAGGCCTCCCACTGGTCGCGGGTCCGCGTGTAGCGGTGGGGCTGGAAGGCGACCACGATGCGTCCCCGGTGCTGCTCCCGGGCAGCCGCCAGCGTGGCGCGGATCTCCTCCGGGTGGTGGCCGTAGTCGTCCACCACGCGGACGCCGGCGACCTGGCCCACCGTCTCGAAGCGGCGCTCGATGCCGGGGAAGCGGGCCAGGGCCCGGCTCGCCTTCTCGAAGGGCACGTCGAGCTCGAGGGCGACGGCCAGCGTGGCCAGGGCGTTCAGCACGTTGTGGCGCCCCGGCAGGCTCACGCGGGCCTCGCCCAGCGCCTCACCCCGCCAGCGCACCGAGAAGTGCATGGCGCCCGGCTGGGCGCGGACCTCGCTGGCCATCAGGTCTGCCTGGGGCGAGAAGCCGTAGGTCACGGTGCGCCGAGACATCCGCGGCACCAGGGCCTGGACGCCCGGGTGGTCGAGGCACAGCACGCTCAGCCCCCAGAAGGGGACCCGGTTGGCGAAGGAGGCGAATGCCTCCTGCAGCGCCTCGAAGCTCCCGTAGTGGTCCAGGTGCTCGGGGTCGATGTTGGTGATCACGGCGACCACCGGGGCGAGCCTCAGGAAGGAGCCGTCGCTCTCGTCGGCCTCGGCCACCAGCAGCTCTCCCGCTCCGAGACGGGCACCGGTCGTCGCGCGCTCCCCGCCCCGCACGCGCCCCCCCCTCAACCCCCTTGGGTCGAGGCCCGGCCGGTCCCCCCCCGGGGCCCCCCGCGAGGGCG
>CAZYOL010000229.1:0-2525 GCA_964649065.1 uncultured Spirochaetales bacterium | reverse complement strand
GTCGAGCCCCGCTGCGTCGAGTACGTGCGCGATGAACGACGTCGTGGTGGTCTTGCCGTGGCTTCCCGCCACGGCGATGCCGTGCTTGAGGCGCATCAGCTCGGCCAGCATCTCGGCTCGGGGAATCACCGGAATCTTGCGGCGCTCGGCCTCGACGAGCTCCGGGTTGCCCGGCCGCACCGCCGAGGAGAAGACGACCACATCGGCGTCGCCTACGTGCACCGCCTCGTGACCCAGGGCGACGGCGACGCCCAGCGAGCGCAGCCGCAGCACGGTCGACCCCTCGCGCAGGTCCGAGCCCGTGACCCGGTAGCCCTGGTTGTGGAGCAGCTCGGCCAGGCCGCACATGCCGATGCCCCCGGCTCCGACGAAGTGGATGCGCCGGATGCCACGCATCAGCGCTCTCCCGCCTGCGGCCCGAGCATCGCCACGCAGGCCTCGACGACCCGCTCGGCCGCATCGGGCCGCGCCCGCTTGGCCGCCCGGTCGCTCATGCGGGACAGCTCCTCGGGGGCCGCGAAGAGCTGCTCGAGCTGCTCGACGAGGTCGCTCGAGCGAAAGCTGCGGGAGTCGAGGACCCGCGCGGCGCCGGCCTCGGCCAGTGCCCGGGCGTTGGCGAGCTGATGATCGTCCGCCGCGTGGGGGTAGGGCACGAGCAGGGCGCCGAGCCCGGCCACCTGCAGCTCCGCCACGGTGAGGGCCCCGGAGCGACACAGCGCCAGGTCGGCCCAGCGGTAGCGCGCCGGCATGTCCGTCTCGAAGGCGACCACCTCGGCGCGCAGCCCCGCCTCGCGGTAGGCCCGCTCCAGGCGCTCGCGGTCGGCCTCGCCCGTCTGGTGGAAGATCTCCAGCGAGGTCGGGTCGAGGCTCGCCGCAGCCTCGCACAGGGCGTCGTTGATCTGGCGCGCCCCCTGGCTGCCGCCGAAGACCAGCAGCCGGAAGGGCGGGGCGGGCGTGCGGCGCGGCGCGGCGGGGCCGAAGGCCTCGATCAGCGCACGGCGCAGCGGAATGCCGAGATCGAGCACGGCTCCGGCGCTCCCGAGTCGCCGCGCGGCCCCCTCGAACTGCACGAAGACGCGCCGCGCAAAACGCGCCGAGTAGCGGTTGGTGCGGCCCGGGACGGCGTTCGGCTCGACCAGGGCGAGGGGCGTGCGCGAGAGGGCGGCCGCCAGCACCGCCGGCAGCGACGCGTAGCCTCCCACCGAGACGACCAGGTCGGCGCGACGCTCGCGCAGCAGGCGCAGCGCGCTCCGGCTGGCGCGCAGGATCGGGCCCAGGGCGGCGATGCGCCCGAGCCAGCCGCGACCCATGAGCGGCTGGGCCGGTAGCTGCACCAGCTCGAAGCCGGCCCGGGGCACCAGGCGACCCTCGAGACCCCGCTGGCCGCCGAGGAAGACGACGTCGTCTCCGCGCTCCGCGATGCGCTCTCCCAACGCGAGGGCCGGCGTCACGTGGCCTCCGGTGCCGCCGCCTGCCACCACCCAGGAGAGCCGAGGGCTCATGGACGCACCCAGCTGCGCCGCTCGGCGCCACCGATGCGGGCCTCCGGCAGGCGGGCCTCCCGGCCCGCGATGCGCAGCAGGACCCCGACCGCCAGCGCGCAACAGAAGAGCGACGCACCGCCGAAGGAGAGGAAGGGCAACGGGAAGCCGGTCGTCGGCACCAGACCCATCACCACCGCCGCGTTGATCGCCGCCGGAACCGTCACGAAGGCCGTCAGGCCGAAGGCCAGCAGCAGCACGAAGGGCTCCCGGGCGCGCCCGGCGACGCGCGCACCCGTCACGACCAGCCAGGCAAAGGCGCCGAGCACCACCCACACGCCGATCAGACCCAGCTCCTCCGCGATCACCGAGAGCATGAAGTCCGTGTGGGCCTCCGGCAGGTAGAAGAGCTTCTGGCGACCGTCGCCCAGCCCGACGCCCGCCGCGCCGCCGCGCCCGAAGGCGATGAAGGACTGGATCAGCTGGAAGCCCTGGCCGTGGGGCGTGCTCCACGGGTCGAGGAAGCCGGACCAGCGGGCCAGCGCGTAGGGTCGCAGCAGCACGTAGACGGCGGCCCCGGCCCCCGCCGAGAGCGCCGGGAGCAGCAGCTGGGCGAGGGGCAGGCCCGCCGCGAAGAGCATCACCCCGGCCGTGGCCACCAGGAGGGCGGCGCTGCCGAAGTCCGGCTGGGCCAGCAGCAGGCCGGCGGGCAGCAGGGCCAGCGCCGCCACCGCGCGCAGACCGGCCGGCGTGGCTCCGCGCCGCGCCAGCACCGCCGCCATCGCCACCACGGCGGTCCAGCGGGCCAGCTCGCCCGCCTGCAGCCGCATGGGCAGGCCGGGAAGCTCGATCCAACGGCGCGCTCCGTTGACCTCCACCCCGACGGCCAGCGTCAGGGCGAGCAGCCCCAGCGAGCCGGCCCAGAGCGGCAGGGCCAGGAGCTGCCAGAGGCGGATCGGGACCCTCCAGGCTGCGAGGCCGGCGCCCAGTGCCAGCATCGACACCGCGAGATGTCGGATGAAGTGGGGCGGCAGCGGCTCGCCG
>CAZYOL010000228.1:0-7493 GCA_964649065.1 uncultured Spirochaetales bacterium | reverse complement strand
GCCGCGAGGGGCGGCTCCGCGCCGGGGGCGACGCGCCGCTCGACGGGCTCCCGGCGCCCGCCGTGCTCGCCGACTGCGGGGGGATCCTGGACGCGCGGGCGCGTCTGAATCGGCGCTACGTGGCGGAGCTCGCCCGCGAGACGGGCCTCCCCACCACCGAGCTCCCCTACCTGGCGAGCGGCCTGGACGGACCCGAGGGCCTGGCCGAGCTGGCGGCGGCCCTGCTGTGAGCTTCGCGGCCCTGGAGAAGCGGGTGGTGGTGTGCGTGGGCACGGGGGGCGTGGGCAAGACCACCGTCGCGGCGGCGGTGGCCCTCGAGGCGGCGCGCTCGGGCCGACGCGCCGCGGTGGTGACGATCGACCCCGCCCGGCGCCTGGCCGACGCCCTCGGCGTGGAGGCGCTCGGCAACCGCCCCGAGGCCCTGCCGCGGGAGCGGCTCCGGGCCCTGGGCGTTCCCGAGCAGGGCTCGCTGTCGGCGCTGATGCTCGACATGAAGAGCACCTTCGACGACCTGGTCACGCGCTTCGCCGAGGACGAGGCGGCCCGCGAGCGCGTGCTGGAGAACCCCATCTACCGCCACGTCTCCGACGCCCTGGCCGGCAGCTCCGAGTACGCGGCCATGGAGAAGGTCTACGAGCTGACGGAATCCACCGACTTCGACACGCTGGTGGTGGACACGCCGCCCTCGCAGCACGCCCTCGACTTCCTCGACGCCCCCGAGCGCCTGATCGAGTTCCTCGACAGTCGCATCGTGCAGGTCCTGATCCACCCGGCCTTCGCGGCGGGCCGGCTCGGCTTCCGCGTCTTCCAGCGCGGGACGCGCCGCGTGCTGCAGATCCTGGAGCGACTGACGGGCATCGGCTTCCTGACCGACGTCTCGGAGTTCCTGCTGGCCTTCGAGGGCATGTCCGAGGGCTTCCGCGAGCGCGCCCACAAGGTGCGCGCGCTGCTGCTCGGTCCCGAGGCCAGCTTCGTGCTGGTGGCGGGTCCCGGACGCGAGTCGGTGCGGCAGGCCCTCGACTTCCTCGAGCGGCTCGAGTCCTTCTCGGTGCCGCTGGCCGGCGTGCTGGTGAACCGCGTGCGCGTGTGGCCGGGCGGGGGCGAGCCGCCGGAGATTCCGGACGCGCCCGAGCCGCTGGCCCGCGCTCTCGCGGAAGTCGAGGGCGACGGCTTTCCGGCCGCGGAGGCAGCTCGCGCGGCGATCGCAGCAGCCAGGGGATACGCTGCCATGGTGCGCCGAGACGCCCGCGAGACCGGGCCGCTGCGGGCGCGCAGCGCGGCCGAGGGCCTCGGCTACGGCGAGATCCCAGAGCTCCTGGACGACGTCCACGACCTGTCGAGCCTGTCCCGCGTGGCCCGGCTCATCTTCGAGGCGCCCCGAGAGGAGATCGCGTGAGCCAGGACCCCGAGCCGGAGCGCCTGCCGGAGGAGGACGCGGCGACCGAGACGGTCCAGCAGGCCCTGAACCGCGCCGCGGGGCACGCCCGGGCCGCGGCCGCGGAGTCCGCCCAGTGCCTGCACGCCCTGCTGGACGCCGCGGCGCTGGCGGCCAACGGCGAGCCTGCCGCTGCGACGCCCCTGCTCGCCCCGCTGGCCCAGCTGCTGGAGGCGGTCTCCGTCGGGCTGGGCCGGGAGGAGGCGAGCCGCGGCGGCCCGCTGCTGGACGCCGTGGCCGAGGCCCTCGACGAGGAGATCCGGCGCTGGGAGGCGCGGGCACGCGAGGACGGCGAGGCGCGGGCCGTGCTGCGGGCCTTCCTCGGGATCCGGGAGCTCCTGTGGGAGCTCGGCGTGAGGCGCACCGACGCGGCGGCGGAGCCCGGGCCCGCCGGGCATGGCCGCGTCCAGCGGGTACCCGTCGAGAGCTGAGCCGGGGCAAGCCCGGGACCTGCCGCTGGGCTAGCTTGGAGGAGTCGCCCGAAGATCTGGATGGAAGATGAGCGTTCTCATCAAGCGCTACGCCAACCGCAAGCTCTACAACACCGAAACCAGTCGCTACATCACCCTCAAGGGGATCGCCGAGCTCCTGAACGAAGGGCTCGAGGTCCGGGTGATCGACAACGAGACGGGCGAGGACATCACCTCCGTCGCCCTCTCACAGATCCTGGTCGACAGTGAGCGCACCAACACGAGCGTTCCGAAGGGACTGCTCACGGGCATCCTGCAGCGGGGCGGCGACGCCCTCTACGGAGCGCTGCGCCGCGGCGTCGACGAGGCCGGCGACCGCCTCGACGAGGTCAAGGGACGCGCGCGGCGGCTGGTGCGACCGGAGGACGAGGGCGGCCGGATCGGCGAGTGGATCGCCTCGGCCACCCCGGACTTCGACCACGTCGTCCAGACGGCGGTCGAGCGGGTGCTGAAGCTCCTCGACCTGCCCCGGCGCTCGGACATCACGACCCTGAACGAGAACCTCGAGCGCGTCGCGGAGGCGGTCGAGAGGCTCGAGCGGGCGCGCCGCAGCGAGGCCGCCGCGTCCCGCAGCGGAGCCCCGGAGCCGCGGCCCTCGCCGCCCCGGCCGGCCAGCGAGCCGCCCCGTCCCGGCGAGGGCTGAGCTCCTAGCTCCAGAGGGATCGGCGCTCCGAGATCCCGTCGTCGACGAGGCCCTGGATGCGGGCCCGCAGGTCGGCCGTCAGCCGCGAGATCAGCAGCTCGTCCGAGGCCGCGTCCGGCTCGAGGTGGTCCAGGCAGATCGGCTCCCCGACCCGCACGGTCCAGCGCGTGGGCAGGGGCAGCAGCCCGATCGGACCGAGCAGCGGGAAGGTCGGCGTGACCGGCACGAAGGGCAGGCCGAAGGGGCGCGCCGGGAGCCCCCAGCGGAACAGGATCGGATGCGCCTCCTCGGCCCCGACGATGCCGACCGGCACCAGCGGCACCTGGTGCTCGAGCGCGATGCGCACGACGCCACCGCGGCCGAAGCGCTGGATTCGATAGCGCTCCCGGAAGACCTTCACCGCTCCCTTGTAGCCCTCCGGGAAGGCGATCACGAAGCGCCCCGAGCGCAGCAGTCGGTCCGCGTTCTCGCGGCAGGCGCGCACCGCGCCGATCCGCGAGAGGGCCGGCTGCACGAAGGGCTGGGCGAAGAGCCAGTCGGCCACGAAGAAGCGCGGCCGCCCCGCATGGGGTCGCTGGCGCTCGAGCACGTGGGCCAGCATCAGGCCGTCGTAGGGAAGGATGCCGGAGCGATTGGCCACGAAGAGACAGGGCCCCTTCTCGGGGATGCTGCCGACGCCCTCGAGGGCGATGCGCCAGTAGCGGTCCGCCAGCAGATCGAGCAGCGGCCGGGCCCGCCGCAGGGCCAGCTCGTCCATGCCGAACTCGTCGACTTCCCCGGAGCGCTCGCTCATGCCGAGGGTCGAGAGGCTGGAGCGCAGCCGCTGGAGCAGCGACTCCCCGGGCAGGCCCAGCGACTCCCGGGCGGCACCGGGATCGAAGCGCTGCTGGATCTGGGCGCGCAGGGCCTCCAGGGCCTCGCGAAGCTCGGCCAGCTCGGCGTCCTCCCGTGCGCCGTCGAAGGGCGCCACCGGGGGATCTTCCGGGGAATTCAGGTCCGACACGGCTAGCGGTAACGCCTCATGCGGCGCGCGGAGACGAAGGAGGCCCAGGCCTCGCGGGTGGAATAGACCGGCTCGCCGAAGGCCTCCCAGCCCCGCTCGCCATCGGCCACCCAGAGGTAGCGCAGGTAGTCGTAGAAGGCCGAGGGCGGATCGCCGGTCTGACCCTGCGCGGGGTAGTAGGCCATTCGGTACAGGACCGGCGAGGGCAGCGAGAGCACCCGCTTGCCCGCCAGGCGCAGGATCGTCGAGAGCGGCAGCACGCCACGGCCGACGACGTTGAAGACCCCCGGGCAGGGGCTGAGCGTCGCGCGCTCCAGGGCGTGGAGGCAGTCGTCCTCGTGCACGAACTGCATGAGCGGGTCGTAGCCCAGCACCTTGGCGACCACCGGCAGCGCGAAGTAGCGGGTGACGTAGTCCCAGTAGCTGGGGCCCATGATCCAGCAGCTGCGCAGCACCGTCACCTCGGTATCCGGGTGCCGCTCCCGCCACTCCGCCAGCAGCGACTCGACCTCGACCCGATCCTGCACGGTGTGGGCCTGCGGGTGACCGCGCAGCGGGTGCAGCTCGGTCAGGAAGTTCGGATTGTCGGGGCGCGGGCCGTAGAGCATCGTGCTGGAGGTGACCACCAGGCGCTTCACCTTGGCCGCGGCGCAGGCGTTCATCACGTGCAGGCTGCCGATGGTCTCGAGCTCGTGATCCGTCTCCAGGTCCGAGGTCGGACGGCTGCGGAAGGCGGTGTGGACCAGAGCCTCCACGCGCTCGCGTCGCATGATCTCCGCCAGGCGGCTGTCCGCCGTGGGCTCGGTGAGGTCGACCCGGTGAAAGCGCACGCGCTCGTCGAGACGGAAGGGCCTGCGGTGATCGAGCCCCACGACGCGCAGGGCGGGCGACCGCCCCACGAGCCGAGCCAGGATGCCGCGACCCAGGAAGGTTCCGAGGCCCGTCACCGCGATGACGCCGGGTGCACTCACTGGCCCCTCAGATACCATTCCTCCCGATGGCCGCCAGCCGGTCGATCGCCGTCGTCGAGGATGCCCGCTACCGGGAGCACTGCGGCCCCGACGGGCACCCGGAGCGGCCCGATCGACTGGTTGCAGTCTCCGCGGCCATCGACGCCCGGAGCGACGCGCTGGGCCACCTCCGCCCGCGCGCCGCCACCCCCGAGGAGATCCTGTGGGTGCACGAGCGAGCGCACCTCGACCGGGTGGCCGAGGCGGCACGGCGCGGGCCCGCCCACATGGATGCCGACACCTTCGTCTCGCCGGAGAGCTTCGAGGTGGCGCTGCTGGCCGCGGGGGGCGCGATCGACCTGGCGCGCGCCGTCGCCCGCGGCGAGCTCGTCTCCGGCCTGGCCGCCGTGCGCCCGCCGGGCCACCACGCCGAGGTCGGCCGCGCCATGGGCTTCTGCCTCTTCAACAACGTCGCCATCGCGGCCCGTGCCGTGCAGCAGGAGGAGGGGGTCGAGCGGGTGCTGGTGCTCGACTGGGACGTCCACCACGGCAACGGCACCCAGCACTTCTTCGACGAGGATCCCAGCGTCGCCTACGTCTCCACCCACCAGTTCCCTTACTACCCCGGCAGCGGCGACTTCGGCGAGCGGGGCCGGGGGCGCGGCCAGGGAGCCACTCTCAACGTGCCGCTGCCCGCCGGCTGCGGGGACGCCGAGTACGTGGCCGTGCTGCAGCGCCTGCTGGTGCCCTTCGCGCGCTCCTTCCGGCCCGACCTGCTGCTGGTGTCGGCCGGCTTCGACGCCCACCGGGACGATCCCCTGGCGGCCATGAACGTGACCGGCGCCGGCTTCGCCGCCATGGCCGCGATCGTGCGAAGCCTCGCCGAGGACCTCTGCGGGGGGCGCGTGGCCTTCGTGCTCGAGGGGGGCTACGCGCTGACCGGACTCGAGGAGGGAGTGGGCGCCCTGCTCGACGTGCTGCTCGCCCCCACCTGCCCGACGCTCCCCACCACCGCCGATCTCATTCCGAAAAGTGTTACCGAACAGGTAGTTACGCGAGTGGTCAGCGCGCACGGCGAGCGCGTACCCGGCCTGGGCCGCGCCTAGCCACACAAATCCAGTTTTTTTTCGAATGCGCGGCAGCCCGCGATCTTGTGGGACTGCCTCCAAGCAGGCCCGACATGTGGGGTCTGATCGGCGATGTCGACGGGTGCCCTGCCGGGGTGTGCGCTCCCACCGTCTTGAAGCTACGTGGAGAGTTAGGGTATATCTGCCCACGTCGTGGGGAATCGTGGGGAACACAGCCGGTCTTGCCCTCTCGCGAACGTCGAGCGGGCCCACCTCCCCACTGATGCAGTCGGGGCGTGGGAATGCACCGAGGTCGCTTCCGAGGCCGCTTCTACCATGCGCTGGACTCCAAGGGGCGGGTCAGCGTGCCCTCGGCCTTCCGCCCGCGGCTGCTCGTCTACCGACAGCGGCTCGACGAGTCGGGGAACGCCGTCGAGAGCGACGAGGTGGACGCCGACCAGCCTCCGATTCTCGTGTCCTATCAAGACTACCTGCGATTGTATCGGCACGACGACTGGGAGGTCTTCGAGCAGGAGATCACCAGCGTCTCCGAGGTCGATGCCGAGACGGAAGAATTCTCGCGGTACGTGGTCTCCTCGGCCGTCGAAGCCGCGATCGACAAGCAGGGCCGCATCTCGATTCCGCAGTTCCAGCGCGACGAGGCGGAGCTCGGCAAGGACGTCGTGGTCAACGGCCACGGCGGCTGGGTCGAGATCTGGAACCGCGAGCACTTCGAGGCGCGGCTGAGGAAGACCGGAGCGCGATTCGCCGACCTGAAGTCGGGACTGGCGCAGAAGGTGGGGAAGGTTCGGTAACCGATTCTGGGTGGGGGGTGAGGAGGAGCTCGGCTCCTCCGGACAGAGAGGTTAGGGGTCCCCGGAGTACCCCCTTCTCCTTGCGGGGAGTTACATGGGGGGGACGAACCGCAGGGGGTACGGTACTCCGGGGCACCCCGGCCTCTTCCCCGCCCAGCTCCGCCCGTTCCGTCCGGGGCGATGGCGGGAGGCACCCCACTCCGTGGCTCTTGAATTCTCGCATCAGCCTGTGCTCTTGGAGGAGTCCCTCTCGCTCCTCGCGCTGAGGCCTGGCGCCGTGGTGGTCGACGGCACGACCGGGGCCGGCGGACACGCCGCCGCGATCCTTCAGCGCGTCGCCCCGGACGGCCTGCTGATCGGGCTCGACCTCGACGCGGAGGCGCTCGAGGCCGCCACGGCCGTCCTGGCCCGCTTCGGAGAGCGCGCGAAGCTGGTCCAGGCCTCCTTCCGCGAGCTGCGCCGGGTCCTCGAGGAGCTGCAGATCCACCGCGTCGACGCGGTGCTGCTCGACCTGGGCGTTTCGTCGCCCCAGCTGGACCGGCCCGACCGGGGCTTCCGCTTCTCCGCCGACAGCGCGGACGCGACGCCCCTCGACATGCGCATGGATCGGCGCGGCGGCGCCACCGCGGCGGAGCTGCTGAACCGGGCCTCGGTCGAGGAGCTGTCGCGCTGGCTGCGCGAGTACGGCGAGCTGCCGGGTGCGACCCGCCTGGCCCGCGAGATCGGGCAAGCCCGTGCGCGCGCGCCGCTGCGCACCACGCGGGACCTGCTGGAGGCCATCGCCGCAGCGCGGGTGGGTCGGGGCCGGCGCCATCACCCGGCCACCCTGGTCTTCCAGGCACTGCGGATCGCGGTGAACGACGAGCTGCGCGCCCTCGAGGAGGGACTCGAGGCCTCGATCGAGGCGCTCGAGCCGGGCGGCCGCCTGGCGGTGATCGCCTATCACTCCCTGGAGGATCGCATCGTCAAGCACCAGCTCCGCGACGCCGAGCGGGGCTGCCGCTGCCCGTCGCACCAGCCGGTGTGCACCTGCGGCGGCCGGGCCCGGCTGCGCGTGCTGACGCGCCGCCCGCTGCGCCCCGGCCCGGAGGAGATCGCGCGCAACCCGCG
>CAZYOL010000227.1:0-7508 GCA_964649065.1 uncultured Spirochaetales bacterium | reverse complement strand
CGCGCACCGGGACCGGCAGCGAGCCCACGATCCCGCGCACCTCCTCGAAGCGCGCCGCCGCGCGGCCCTTGTCCTTGGAGTCGACGAAGACGTGGACCGGCTCCCCCATCCGCGTCGCCAGGTGCACGGCGAGCTTGGCCCCCAGCCGCGCGCCGGGCGACCCATCGAAGGCCAGCACGATGGGCCCCTGGAGCAGGGCGCCGGCGGGCACGACCAGCGCCGACTTGGCGGTCTTGCGCAGCACGCCGTTCACCGTCGAGCCGATCAGCCCCGTGCGGTAGGGACCGGACTGCCCGTCGCGGCCCAGCACGACCAGGTCCACCTGCTGGCCGCGCTCCACGATGCGGTCGTCGGCGATGCCCTGGACCGCCTCGCAGGTGGCCTCCACGGACTCCCCGCGCGCCCGCTCCGACACGCGTCGACAGGCCGCGTCGGCGCGATTCTTGTAGTAGGCGGCCAGCTCGTCCATGGGCGGGGGCTGCAGCCCCAGCCCATCCTCGGCGGGCCCGCGGACCAGCCGCTCTTCCACGACGGAGAGGCCGAGCAGCCGCGCGCGTACCCGGGCTGCCAGGCTCACCGCGTGTTGCTCGGCGGAGATCGCCGCCTCCGAGCCGTCCGTTGCGAGCAGGATCGTCGAGATCATCCATTTCCCCTGTGCTCGGTGGCCCTACGAGAGGAGCCGGCCGAGGGAGCTTCCCCAGACGAAGCGAAGCGTGCGTCGCATCCACTTCAGCTTCCCCGCGGTGTACGGGTACCAGAGCGGCTCCGACTTTCCCCCAAAGCGACTGATGAGGATCGACTGCTCCCGGCAGAAGCCCTTGAGCCCGCGCTCCCCGTTCACGCGGCCGATCCCACTGTCCTTGATGCCCCCGAAGGGAGCCTCGGTCACGCCGTAGGTGAGCATGCAGTCGTTCACGACCGCACAGCCCGATTCGATCGCCTGCGCGATCTGCGTGCCCCGCCGGCTGTCCCGGGTCCAGACGCTGGCATTCAGCCCGTAGCGGCTGTCGTTGGCCATGCGCAGCGCGGTCGCCTCGTCGGGCACGCGCATGATCGGAAGCAGGGGCCCGAAGCTCTCCTCGCGCATCACCTGCATGCCGTGGTCGACGTCGGCCAGCACCGTCGGCTCGTAGAAGTAGCCCGGGAGCTCCGGGTTGCGCCGTCCTCCGGCCAGCACGCGCGCGCCCTTGGCGGTCGCATCCTTCACGTGGGACTCGATGGTCTCGAGCTGGGCGGGCCAGATCACGGCGCCGACCTCGAACTCCCCCTCGTGTCCCTGACGCAGCGTCGCCGTCTCCTCGAGCACCTGCCGGGTGAAGTCCTCGGCCACCTCCTCCACCACGTAGACCCGCTCGGTGGAGGTGCAGATCTGCCCCGCGTTGGCGAAGGCACCCCAGACCGCGCCCCGGGCCGCGCGACGCAGGTCTGCGTCGGCGCAGACGATCATCGGATCCTTGCCCCCCAGCTCCAGGGTGCAGGGGAGGAGCCGGCGGCCGCAGGCCTCGGCGACCCGGCGCCCGGTGCGGACGCTGCCCGTGAAGGAGATCTTGTCCACGTCCGCCTCGACCAGCGCGGCCCCCGTCTCGCCGTCGCCGAGCAGCAGGTTGAAGACGCCCTCGGGGAGATCGACCTCGCGGAACAGGGTCTCGACCAGCTGCCCCGAGAAGGGGGTGGATTCGGAGGGCTTGAGGACGACCGCGTTCCCGGCCATCAGCGCCTGGGCCGTCGGGTTGAGCGACAGGACCAGCGGGAAGTTCCAGGGCGTGATGATGCCGACCACGCCGAGCGGCCGGTAGTGGACCCGGAGCCGCTTGCTCTTGACCAGGTGGAGCGGCAGGTGCTCATCCGCCAGGATGCGCTTGGCCCGCTTGGCGTAGAAGGTCAGCGCGTCGCAGGAGGCCACGATCTCCGAGCCCAGCGCCTCGACCCGAGGCTTGCCGGTCTCGGAGACGATCACGTCCAGCAGCTCGTCCTGCTTCTCCAGCAGGACGCGCACGGCGCGCAGGAGATAGTGGGCCCGCCCCTCGAAGCCCAGCTCCTCCCAGGCGGGCTGGGCCTTGCGGGCGCGATCGACCGCCGCCCGGACCTCCGCCGCGCCGTCGACCTGGATCTCCCCGACGGGCTCGAGTGTCGCCGGGTTGGCGATGCGCAGTCGACGATGGCCGTCAGGCGCGGAGCCGATCTGCTCGACGATCCCCATGGCGCGCCACTCCTCGAGAGCCGAGAGAAATCGACCCGGAGCTCGTCCCGTCGGCGGGCCCTCCGCCAGCAGGGCCGAGGCAGCTTACCGGGTCCCCGCGGGACATGTCAATCGGAAGCTGCGTTCCCGTCCGGATCTGGACAGAGACCCCTCGATCCGGTCGCGGAGGGGCGGAATCAGGGAAGGGCCGAGAGGCCGGCGAAGTAGCGCAGGACGTCGGTCTCGGTGACGAGGCCGAGCAGATCCTCCCCTTCCAGGACCGGCAGGCAGCCGATCTTGCGCTCCGCCATGATGCGCGCCGCCTCCTCGACGCTGGCCTCCGGCGAGATCACCACGGGCGGCGAGGTCATCACCCGCGCGATCTCGACGGCGTGCAGGAAAGCCCGCCGGTGCTGGGTGCCCATGCTCGAGAGATTGGAGAGGGAGGCGCGCAGCAGATCGCGCTCGGAGACGACGCCGACCAGCTTGCCGCCCTGGACGACCGGCATGTGACGCACGCGACCGAGCGTCATGATATCCTCGACCGTCGACAGGCGGTCACTCGCGCTGATCGTCACCATCTTCTCCGGCATGATGTCTCGTACGCGCGTGGTGCCGGTCGGGCGCTGTACGATTCGATCCACGCCTGCCACGATCTGGAGTCTACTCCATGGAGCCTGAGCGCGGGAAGCGGAAAGACCGATCCGCGGCGGACTCTGCGCCGGAGGACAAGGCGCAGACCGACGCGACGGGCCGCATTCCGGTGTTGCCCGACATCATGCGACGCGCTCTGTCGATGGGGCTCTCGGGCTTCTTCCTCACCGAGGAGGCGGTGCGCAAGGCCCTCGGCGACACCCTGCCCAAGGACTGGGTCGACTTCGCCGTCGACCAGAGCGAGCGCACCCGCAAGGAGTTCCTCGAACGCCTGAGCTTCGAGATCGGCCGCTCCTTCGAGAACGCCGACCTGGCGGCCGTGATGCGCGACCTGCTCGAGGGCCGAACGCTCGAGGTCAAGGCGGAGATCCGCCTCAAGCCCGAGGCCGAACGCCGCCGCGAGGGCGGAGAGCTGCGAGTCGCGACGGCGGTCGAGAGAAAGAGCTCGTGAGCGAGGGCGGCGACGCCCCGCCCGCGCGCGCGCGCCTGGGCTGGGGGCTGATCGCCGCGCTGGTCCTCTACACGGTGGGCGTCTTCTACGGGGTGGGGGTTCCGGCCGAGCGGGGCGAGCCCTGGTACGACCCTCGGGCCTTCCTCTTCGAGTGGCCCGGACTCGACTGGCTGCTCGAGAGTCCGGCGCGCGCGGTGCTCGGCCTGGGCACCCCGGCCCTGCTGCTGTGTGTCGCCTGCCTGGCGACCTGCCCATCGGCCCTGGGCCGGACCCTGGCGCTGAGCTCCTTGCTGGCCAGCCTGCTCTTCGTCTACTACGGCACCGGCCCCCAGCTCGTCTGGTCCTTCTTCGGCTGGCGCGGCTCGGCGGTGCTCTGCTGCCTGGCCCTCACCCTGGGCGCCGCCCTCGCCGCGCCGGCCTTGGCCGCCAGCTGGCTGCGCCTCTCCTGGCCACTGCGCGCGGGCGTCTATCTGCCGGTGGCCTTCGGGGTGCTGGCCTTCGTGCGCAATGCCACCGGCACCGATCCATCGCTGCGCTACTCGCTCTCGCCCTGGCCGGTGGTCCCGGTCTTCGGTCTCGAGGTGGGCGCGCTGCTGATCCTGGCCGTGCAGGTCGGCGTCGCCTGTGGAGCCGCCGGCCTCGCGCGGGCCTCGCAGCGCGGCGGGCGCTGGCCGGGCCTGCTGGGTCTGGGGGCCGGCCTGGCCCTGCCCGCCCTGCTGCTGCTGGCGGCCGACGCCCTGGGCCTGCTGCCCTTCCGGCTGCGCTGGTTCGTCTGGCTCCCGGTCGTCGGCGCAGCGGCCCTGGCCACGGCGGGGGTGGCCGTGATCCGCGCGCGGCCCGGCGCGCTGCGGCTGCGGGCGCGCTGGATCGCCCTGGGAGCCGCCTGCCTGGGCCTGCCGCTGCTCTCGGCCCAGGCGCTGGCGCGCTGGGACTACCAGGTGACCCGGGAGCGCGACGCCCAGGAGCTGATCGGCGCCCTCGAGCGTTACTACGCGAGGGAGGAGCTGTATCCGGACAGCCTGGAGGAGCTGATCGAGACCGACGATCTCCAGCGCATTCCGACGCCGTCCATCGGCTTCTCCTTCCTCTACGACGGCAGCTTCCGCTACCAGAGCTTCGGCACGAGCTTCCTGCTGGAGTTCCCCGCTCCGCGCTGGGTCGAGTGCGCCTACTCTCCCCCCTACGAGGACGAAGACGAGGACGAGAGTGCAGAGCTCGACGCCGAGGACGGGGGCGAAGGCGACTCGCCGTGGTCCTGTCCCTCGCGCCCGCCGGAGCTGTGGTGAGCCGCCCGAGGGCGCGACGCAGGAATCGGACTTGACGGCGGGCCGCGTCTCGACGGGCGAGCGCCTCTACCGGGCGCATCGCATCGGCTCGACCGTCACGCGCATCTACCTGGGCGCGCGCGCGCGCCGCTTCCTCGCGGAGCGCCTGCGGCCGACCGACATGGAGGCGCGCTGGCAGGACTTCAATCGCGCCAGTGCCCGCTCCATCTACGAGGCCGCCATCGAGCTGCGGGGCCTGATCCTCAAGGGCTGCCAGTTCCTGGGCAGCCGGCCGGATCTCCTGCCCCGGGAGTACGTGGACGTCCTGTCGCGGCTGCAGGACCGGGTGCCGGCCTCTCCCTTCTCGCTGGTGCGCCAGAGCGTCGAGCGGGAGCTCGGCGCGCCGCTCCCCGAGCTCTTCGCCGACTTCTCGCCGCTCCCGGTGGCCTCGGCCTCGCTGGCCCAGGTGCACGAGGCCCGCCTGCACGGCGGCGAGCGGGTGGCGGTGAAGGTGCAGTACCCGGAGATCGCCGAGCGCGTGAAGGGCGACCTCGCGAATCTGCGCTTGCTCTTTCGCACCCTCGGCTGGCTCGATCGCGACGTCGACCTGATGCCGATCGTCGACGAGCTCCAGGCCACCGTCCCCCGCGAGCTCGACTTCCTGAACGAGGGCCGCAACGCGGAGCGCATGGCGGCGCTCTTCGCGGGGCGCGACGACGTGGCGGTTCCGCGCATCCACTGGAGCCACAGCACGCGGCGCGTGCTGACCCTCGACTTCGTGGAGGGCATCAAGGTCAGCGACCGCGCCGCGCTGGAGCGCGCCGGCGTCGACGTGCAGCAGGTGACGAAGACGCTGGCCGAGACCTACTGCGCGCAGGTCCTGGTGCACGGCTTCTTCCACGCCGACCCCCACCCGGGCAACCTGCGCGTGCAGCCGGGCCCGGGCGGGGCGCGCCTCGTCTACCTGGACTTCGGCCTCGCCGTGGAGCTGCCGGCGAGCTTTCGCAAGGGCGTGGTGGGCGTGGCCGCCTCGGTGCTGCGCGCCGACCCGGAAGGCCTGGCCGAGGCGCTGCTCGACCTGGGCTTCGAGACCCGCGACGGCAGCTGGCAGGCCATCCGCGACGTGGCCGGCGATCTGCTGCGCATCGTGCAGGCGGTGCAAGACCGCTCCTACCTCGACCGGGAGGCCACCGAGCGCGCGGTGCGGGAGCTGGCCGAGGGCCTGCGCCGCAACCCCATCGTGCGGGTTCCCTCCCACGTGGTGATGGTGGCGCGGGTGCTGGGTCTGCTCTCGGGCGTCTCGCACGCCCTGGGCTCGCAGCTCGACGTCGCCGCCACGCTGCTGCCCTTCGCCCTGGCTACTCCGCCGCCTCCTCGCGCGTGAAGGAGACGAAGGCCATCGAGGGGCGCTTCGAGGACTCGCGCATGGCGAAGTGGATGGTGTCGATCTGCCAGCCCTGGGCCGTCCACTCGTTCAGGATCCGCTCCAGATCGGCATCCGTGACCGTGCTGGTCTCGACCACCTTGTAGCGCAGGGCCATGGCTCAGCCGGGCAGTCGGGCGGCGAGCTCGAGGGCGGCGTAGCTCACGATCAGGTCGGCCCCGGCCCGCTTGATGGCCAGCAGGGCCTCGTCGAGGGCGCGCTCGCCGTCGAGCCAGCCCCTCTCGGCGGCCGCCTTCAGCATCGCGTACTCGCCCGAGACCTGATACGCGGCCAGCGGCACGTCGAAGCGGCGCCGCGCCTCGGCCAGGATGTCGAGGCAGGGCAGCGCCGGCTTGACCATCAGCCAGTCCGCTCCCTCGGCCAGGTCGAGCTCCAGCTCGCGCAGGGCCTCGCGCGCGTTGGCGGGATCCATCTGGTAGGAACGGCGATCGCCGAACTGCGGGGTGCTCTCGGCGGCCTCGCGGAAGGGGCCGTAGTAGGCGCTCGCGTACTTGGCCGAGTAGGCCAGGATGCCGACCTGCTCGAAGCCCTGGTCGTCCAGGCAGCGGCGGATCGCGCCCACGCGCCCGTCCATCATGTCGGAGGGGGCCACCAGGTCGGCGCCGGCCCGCGCGTGGGAGAGGGCCGTCTCCGCCAGGCGCGCCACGCTGGCGTCGTTCCGCACCTCTTCGCCCTCGATCAGGCCGCAGTGACCGTGATCGGTGTACTCGCACAGACACACGTCGGTGATGACGCAGAGCTCCGGCGCCGCGCTGCGCACGGCCTCCACCGCGCGCTGCACCACGCCGTCGGCGGCGTCGGCGCCGCTGCCCCGGGCGTCCTTGGCCTCCGGGACGCCGAAGAGCAGCACCGCGGACAGGCCCGCGTCGGCCACGCGCTTGGCCTCGCTGGCCAGGCTGTCCACCGAGTGCCGGTAGACCCCGGGCATCGAGCGCACGGGCTCGCGCACGCCGACGCCCTCGACCGCGAAGAGCGGCAGCACCAGGTCGTCGCGGTGGAGGTGCGTCTCGCGCACCAGACGCCGCAGGGCCTCGCTGCGGCGCAGCCTGCGCATTCTCGTGGTCGGAAAGCTCATTCCCCTCCTCCGGGGCGCCCGCGCCAGTGGGGCGCCAGGGCCTCCACCAGGGCGTCGATCTCGGCCCGCTCGGCCACGACCCGCGGCGGCAGCCCGGCACGACTCAGGGCCTCCGCCGTCACCGGGCCGATGGCCGCGACGATACAGCCCGCGGCGGCAACCCGCGCGGGGTCGTCGAGACAGTCCACGAAGGCCTTCACGGCCGACGGGCTGGCGAAGCTGAGCACGTCGAGGCGCCCGGCCACCAGATCGTCGCGCAGCGCCGCCGCGTCCACGGCGGCGGCCTCGGTGCGGTAGACGCCGATCGCCTCGACGCGGGCCCCGGCCGCGGCGAGGCGATCGGCGAGCAGCTCCCGGGCCGCCTCGGCGCGCGGCCAGAGCAGGCGCTTTCCCTCGACCGGGCCGTAGGCCCGCACCTCGGCGGCCAGGCCCTCGGCGTC
>CAZYOL010000226.1:0-7521 GCA_964649065.1 uncultured Spirochaetales bacterium | reverse complement strand
ATGGCCGAGTTGACCAGCGAGCCACCGCCCAGGCAGATGGCCTGCATGGTGGGCATCACCGTGCCGGTGGTGTTGCGCAGCCCGGCCTCGCGCATGGTGGTGGCCATCGAGAGGCCGGCGTCGAGCGGGGTATCGCGAGGCGTGAGCGGCGGTCCCTCCTCGAGCAGGACGACGCGCAGGCCGGCGTCGGTCAGCTCCTTGGCCATCACGGCGCCCGCCGGGCCGGAGCCCACGACCGCCACGTCCGCCTCCTCGGTGAAGTCGCGGCGGTAGTCGGCGAAGACCCGGAGGTCGACCCCGTCCCTGCCCGCGCTCACCGACGCTCACCCGCGTAGGCCGGGTGCACGGGGCCCTCGAGGTCCACCGGCACGCCGTCGCTCTCCGGACTCAGGTCCTCGCGGGTCCAGGCGATCTCCGCCCGGGAGCGGCCGGGGGGCGGATACCAGAGGTCGACCTCGTGGATCGGCGGCTCGATGGCCATGGGCGCCAGGCGCAGCGCGCGGAGCAGGGGGGGATGAGAGAGGGTGCCGAGGGTGATCAGCGCCCGCAGGCTCGTGAAGGCCAGACGCCGGAAGAAGATGCCGCTCTCGGACCAGGCCTCGAGCACCGCCGCCTGCTGGACCGGCCTCAGCGAGGAGAAGCGCCGGCGGCCGCCGGCTCCCGGCGCCGGGAAGATCAGGGTGGCGTGCTCGAGCAGGAGGCAGAGCGCGTGGACCAGCGCGCGGATGCGGGGCGGCGAGGCCTCCAGATGCTGATCGAGGTAGTCGGGCAGATCGGCGTCGCGCCCGGACCAGCCCAGCTCGCCGCCGGGGGGAAAGATGGCCTCCGCCGCGGCGTCGAGAAAGGCCGCCTCGCCGCGGCCCAGGCGCCGGTAACGCCGCCGCGGCGGGGGATAGCCCGCGGCGAGCCGAGCCCAGAGCAGGGCCCCCAGGGCGAAGGCGATCAGCACGAGCAGCACGGCTAGCGAGCGTATCGAGCCCGCTCCACGCCAGCGATTCAGGCGGGTGCGGCGGCGCGGGCCTGCGCGCGGACGACGACGCTCGGATGGTCACCGGCGCGGCGGGCGGCGACCTCGAGATCGTCCCAGAGCCCGTCCCAGACGGCGCGCTCGGCCTCGAAGGGCGCCTCGATCAGGCCCTCGTCGGCTCCGAGCCAGCGGGTCGCGCGGCGCTCGGCGTCGTAGGCGGGCCAGGCGGCCGCCTCGGCCGGGCTACCGGCCCGCGCGAAGCGCAGCCAGCTGTCCTGCAGCTGCAGCGAGAGCGCCTCGACGGCCAGCCCCTCGCCGACGATCATCGGCAGCGGCTGGCGCCGCGTCGTGCCGAACACGAAGGGCACCTCCAGGGCGTGACAGGCCCCCAGCGACCCGCCGAGGGCCGGCGAGGGCCAGGTGAAGAGGTAGGCGTAGGTGCGGCCGCCGTTCAGCGCAGCCGCCAGCTCCGCGGCCGGTGCGCGGAACCAGCGATCGCTCTCGATGGCGAACCAGAGATCCGCGGGCGCCACGCCGACCCCGTCGCGTCGCGCCTCGGTGTAGACCTGGATCACGTGGGCGGCGCGCTCGCGGCAGCCGAGGCTGCGGCTCAGACGTCGCAGCAGCCCCTCGCCGTCCAGGCTCGCGGCCTTGGGATCACTCAGCCCGAAGAGCCTCCACTCGTCGAGATTGGTGCCCAGCAGGACGGGGAGCTCTGCGGCCTCGCCGCAGCGGATCGCCTCCAGGGGCAGGCGCGGCAGCACGCTCCCGTCGACGCAGGGCTGGAAGGGAAGCCCGGAGACGCGTTCGACGCAGCGCTGCTGGGCCGCCAGCAGGGCCTCGACCGGCGTCGCGCGCAGGGCGTCCACGTCGCCCGGGGTCAGCCCCAGCTCGCGCTGGAAGAGCTGCCCGATGCGCAGCGCGTCCTCCCGGCTGTGGACGTTGCGGGCCGCGCCGCTCTGCAGGATGGCCCGGTGGAAGAGCCCGCGGGCGGCAGGGGTGGCCAGCAGCGTCGCGATGCTCATGGCTCCGGCCGAGCCGCCGAAGAGGGTGACCCTGGAGGCGTCGCCGCCGAAGGCCTCGATCTGCTCCGCCACCCAGCGCAGCGCGGCGACCTGGTCGAGCAGCCCCAGGTTGCCGAGCACCCCGCCCTCTTCTGCCTCGAAGGCCGGCTCGGCCAGCCAGCCCAGGGCGCCGAGCCGGTAGTTGAGGGTCACCACCACGCAGTCGCCGCGGCGCGCCAGGGCGCTGCCGTCGTAGACACCATGCGCCCCGGATCCGAGGTTGAAGCCCCCGCCGTGGATCCAGACCAGCACCGGACGCCGTGCGGTGTCGGGAGCCGGGGTCCAGACGTTGAGCGTCAGGCAGTCCTCGCTGCGCCGTTCCCCGGAATCGGCGATGAAGCGCGTCAGCACACCGCTGTTCTGCGGTGCGGCCGGGCCCGATCGGTGGGCCTCGAGCGCGCCGCGCCACGGCCGGGCGGGCTGGGGGGGCCGCCAGCGCAGGGGACCCACCGGCGGTCTGGCGTAGGGAATGCCGCGGAAGGCCCAGACGCCGCTCGAGAGCTCCCCCTCGACCTGCCCCAGCCCCGTGGTGACGCGGCGCCTCGCAGCTCCGGAAGCCCCGTCTCGCCGCGCCGGTCCCGTCATCCAGGTGTCACCTCCACGGGACACCCTACCAGGGAAGCCACCGCCTTCCCGAGCTTTTTCTCGCTGCCGCCCCTGGCGGCACCCCCAGGTCGGGGTGCCGCCTCCGGATGCAGCTCTCGGGCTGCGCAGGTGGAGCCGGCCCGTTGCGGACGGCGGCCCGGAAGCGGCCCCCGAACGCGCGTTTGGGCCCGGAGCTGCTCCCCGACGAGGCTTTCGGACGGCTGGCACGCAGCTTGCTGCGGCTCGGTCCTGGGGGCTGGAATGCGATCGCGCTGCACCGTGCTGCTTCTTCTGCTGGGGATCTCGCTCCCGGCCGCGGCCGCCGATTTCGCGGGCGAGGTCCCCGCCGCGGCCGGGGATGCCCTGCGCATCGAGCTGGACCGCGGCAGCGTGACGGTGCGCTCCCACGAGGGCTCCCTCGTCCGGGTCACGGCCCGCACGCGCGGCATGGGCGCCAGCAGCGTCCGCTTCGAGCTCAGCGAGGTGGAGTCCGGCGCGGTGCTCCGCTGCCACTCGGACGCCTGGCTCGACTTCCTGCGCGGCGGGCCGACGGTCGAGGTGGAGGCCTACCTGCCGCACGAGGTCGCCATCGACGTCCGCACCGAGGGCGGCGACGTCCACATCGCGGCCGTCGACGCCGGGGTGGTGGTGCGGACGAGCACCGGCGCGGTGCGCGTCGAGGACGTCGAGGGATCGGTGGACGTGCAGACCTCGGGGGCGCCGATCGCCACGCGCTCGGTACGCGGTGACGTGTCGGCGGTGACCGCGGGAGGGCGCATCGACGTCTACGACGTGCAGGGCGACGTGCGCGCCGTCACCAGCGGCGGGAGCATCTCGCTCACGCGCGTCGAGGGCGACGCCGAGACCCTGACCAGTGGCGGCCCCATCGAGATCGACGGCCTCTCCGGCGAGGTCAGGGCCCGCACCAGCGGCGGCGCCATCCGCACCCGTTTCACCGACGAGCCGGCCGGCGTCGTCGAGACCAGCGGGGGCGGCATCGAGGTCGCCTTCCCGGCGCGGGTGGGCGCCACCCTCGACGCGCTGACCTACGGCGGCCGCGTGGAGGTGGACGCGCCGGTCGAGCCCACCGCTGCCGAGGGGGGACGTCTGCTGGCGCAGCTGAACGGGGGCGGCCCCCGCCTGCTGCTGCGGGCCTCCGGCGGCAGCATCCGCGTCCGACGCCAGTAGGGGCTGGCGCCGCCTCAAGCGGCGCGGAGCGGGTCCCGATGCAGGGACATGGCCGGCCCCGCGTCCTCGCTCGACGCCCCGCGGCTGCGGGTCGCACTCGCGGTCAACATCCCGGCGCCGTACCGCATCCCGGTCTTCCGGGCCCTGGACGAGACGCCGGGGCTCTGTCTGCGGGTCCTCTTCTGCGCGAGCCGCGAGCCGGACCGCCGCTGGGAGGTGGACACCGCGGGCCTCGACTCGGAGATCGTCCGCACCTGGTCCTTCCGCGGGCGCCAGGACACCCGGGGCCGCGTGGCCGTCCGCGCGCACACCACCCGCCACCTGCCGCTGGGGCTGCTGGCGGCGCTGCGGCGCTTCCGCCCCGACGTGGTGGTGAGCCTCGAGCTCGGGGCGCGCAGCCTGCTGGCCTGGCTCTACTGCCGCCTCTTCGGCGCCCGCCTGGTGCTCTGGACCTATCACTCGCGCGTGTCGGCGCGCGCGGCCGGGCGGCTGCGCCGCGAGCTGCGGCGCTGGCTGCTGGCCCGCGCCGACGCGGTGATCGGCATGGGCGTCCAGGCGCGCGAGGTCCTCGAGGAGCTGGGGGTCGATCCCGAGCGCCTCTTCGACGCGCCGAATGCCCACGATCACGAAGGCTGCCTCAAGGCGCTGGCGGCCCTCGACGTCGAGGCGAAGCGACAGGAGACCGTGGAGGAGCTCGACAGCCGCGAGCGCATCGCGCTGGTCGCCGGTCGGCTGATCCCGCTGAAGGGCCTGCGCCAGCTCTTCGATGCCTGGGGCCGCGTACCGGAGGAGATCCGCAGCGACTGGACGCTGCTCTTCGTGGGCAGCGGCCCGCTGGCGGGGCTGATCCAGTCCGAGGCGGCCGGGCGTCCGCCGGGCGAGATCGCCTGGCTGCCGGAGGTGCCCAGCCGGGAGCTCTTCGGCTACTACGCCGCGTCGCGCCTGCTGCTCTTCCCGACGCTGTCGGAGACCTGGGGCCTGGTCGTGAACGAGGCCATGGCCTGCGGCCTGCCCGTCGTCTGCTCGCGCTACGCGGGCTGCGCCGACGACCTGCTGCGGCCCGGCGAGAACGGCTGGCTGGTGGATCCGCTCGAGCCCGAGACCTTCGCGGCCACCCTCACGGAAGCGCTGCGCCTCTCCGACGAGGAGATCGCCGGGCGCGGCGAGCTGGCCCGCAATACGGCCCGCCGCTTCCACCCGCAGCGCATGGCCGACGGCGTGCTGCGCGCCCTGCGCTGCGCCCTGTCGGACTGAGCGCCTGCGGCGCGCCGCCGCCGTGCACGGCCGCGCCGAGAGGCTATCCAGGCCGTGGGAATGCAGGATCGCGCAGGGGTCAACACGGGGCCTCGCAGCACCCGGAGCTGCGGGCGGCGGATCGTGCAGGGCATCTCGACCCTGCTGGCGCTGGCCTCGCTGTCCTCCCCCCTGGATGCGGGCGCCACGACTGGCTGGCTCGAGCGCGAGCAGCTGACCGGCGACTGGGGGGGATGGCGCAGCAGGCTCGCCGATCGGGGCCTGGTGGCCGGCGCTCGCTACACCGCGGGCTTCTGGTCCAACGTGAGTGGCGGCCTCCAGACGGGCACGCTCTACGAGGGCTTCGCGCAGTGGTGGCTGGAGAGCGACCTGGAGGCGGTCTTCGGCTGGAGGGGCGCGAGCTTCCAGATCGACTGGTACAGCTACCACGGGGGCCAGCCCACGAGCGATCGGGTCGGCGCCTTCCCGACGCAGACGGTGAGCGGCTGGGAGACCTCGACCTCGGTGCGCTTCCACGAGATCCTGCTCCGGCAGAGCTTCGCCGATGGCCGCTTCGTGCTGAAGGCCGGCCAGCTGGCCGCGGACCGGGACTTCTTCGTGTCCGAGCAGGCGGGCGAGCTGCTGAACGGCAGCTTCGGCTTCTTCGGCCTCGGCCGGGCCCGCATGGTCTCGCCCTTCTACCCCCTGGCCGCCCCGGGCGCCTACTTCCTCGGCCGCAGCCGAGACTCCCGTTGGGAGGCCCGCGTCGGCGTCTACACGGCGGACCCGGGCGAGGACCTTCCCGGCAACTTCGGCTTCGGCTGGTCCTTCGACAACGGCGCCTTCTTGATCGGCGAGCTGCGAACGCGGCAGAGCCCCTTCGGCCGCCCGGGCAGCTACGCCATCGGGGTCTCGGGCACGACGGCGGAGCTCGATGTCTTCGGCACCGGGATGCCGGTGGAGGGAGCCTACGGCTTCTACGCCCTGATCGACCAGCCGCTCTGGGGGGCCACCGACGGGCGACCCGGGCTGGGCCTCTTCCTGCGCGCCTACGGCACGCCCCAGGGCGACCGGAGCCCGACGAGCTGGTACGTCGATGCCGGGCTGCGCGTTCCGCGTCCGCTGCCCGGGAGGAGCCGAGACGTCCTCGCCGTGGGCTTCGCCTACCTCGCCCTCTCCGACGACTTCGTCGACGGGCTGCTCGCGGACGGCCTCGAAGCGTCGCGCCGGGAGACCCTGCTGGAGCTCACCTATCGCTGCCAGGCCACCGGCTGGCTCACGCTGCAGCCGAACCTGCAGCTCTTCTTCGATCCCACCTTCAGCCGGAACGACGCGGTCGTGATCGGCCTGCGCGCCGTGATCGAGCTCTAGGGCCGCGGGCGGTACTCCTCGAAGCGGCCGCCGCTGAAGGCGACGAGATGGCCGGCCTGGGTACAGGCCCGCAGCCAGACGCGGGCGGCGGCGCGGCGGCCGGCCAGAGCGGCCACGGGCAGCGCGAGCCCGCAGGCGAGCAGGGCCGCCAGGGCGCGAGGCAGGCCGAGCCAGGCGCGGCCGCCGCAGCGGGCGCGCTCCTGGCGCGTGTGCACCAGACCTCCGCGAAAGCGGCGCCGCGCGAGCCAGCGCAGCGTGTGACGCTCCGGCGGAATCGTCTCGGTGACGCGGGCCCCGGCGCAGAAGCCGAAGTGGGCACCGGCCCGCGCCATGCGCCCGAAGAGCTCGCTGTCGCTGCCCCCGCTGCGGCCGTAGGCGGGATCGAAGGCCGGCTCGGGTATCGCCGCACGACGCACCAGGGCGTTGCTCGTGCGCAGCTCGGCGAGCGACAGCGGCGTTCCGCTCGCGTGACAGGGTCGCGCGTAGAAGGTCTCGAGATCCAGCCAGCTCGGGCCCGGTCGGGCCAGGCGCGGAATCACCGGCCCGAAGAGCCCGTCCCAGGCCTCGCCGGCGGCCGGCTCCCCGCTCCCGCTCTGCAGCAGCTCCCAGTAGGCCGCCAGCCAGCCCTCGTCGACGACCTCGTCGTCGTCCACGAAGGCGATCCAGCGGCCGCGCGCGGCGGCCAGCGCCCGGTTGCGCGCGTGGGCGATGTTGCGTCGCGGCTCGTGCAGGAAGCGCTCGCCCTCGCGCGGCGTGGCGCTGGCCAGCGCCCGGGCCTCGGGATCGTTGTCCACCACCACGATCTCGACGCACAGGCCCTGGGGCAGCTTCTGCCGCCGCAGGCTCTCCAGCAGCGCGGCCAGGCCCGCGGGCCGGTCGCAGGTGGCCACGCAGACCGAGACCTCCACCCGGGGCGGCCGCGCAGGCCGGGGGCTGTCAGCCGGCGCGCTCAGAAGGCGCCCCGCCGCGACAGCACCGCGCCGATGGTGCGCACCAGAATGGAGAGATCGAGCCCCAGCGAGCGGTTGCGGATGTAGTAGAAGTCGTACTGGAGATTGTCGTGCATGGGCAGGTCCTTGCGGCCCAGGATCTGCCACAGGCCGGTGATGCCGG
>CAZYOL010000225.1:0-7763 GCA_964649065.1 uncultured Spirochaetales bacterium | reverse complement strand
TCTGGACCAGCACGTGGAGCTGCGGGCAGCGCTCGAGGATCTCCTCCGCCAGCCGCCTCACCTCCTTCAGGGAGGCCAGGGCGGCCAGCAGCAGCTCGGGCGGCTCGCCGCGCGCCGCCGCGGCGGTGCGCGTGAGCGCGGCCTCGCCGCGCTCGCGGCTGCGGGCCACCAGCAGCACGCGGGCTCCCCTCCGCGCCAGCCCGACGGCCGTCTCCTCCCCGATGCCCGAGCTGGCGCCGGTGACCACGCAGCTTCGCTGTTCGAGCTCTAGACTGGTCACTCCATGTCCCCTCACCCGCTGGGCGGCTCCCATGCCGGTAGGCCCAGAGTAGAGGACGCCGAGGCCCCGCTCTGGGTCTTCGGCTACGGGTCGCTCATCTGGCGCCCGGACTTCCCGTACCTGGAGAGCCGGCCCGCCCAGCTGTCCGGCTTCCAGCGGCGCTTCTGGCAGGGCTCGACCGATCATCGCGGTGTGCCCGGGGCACCGGGTCGGGTGGTCACCCTGGAGGCCTCGCAGCGCTCGAGCTGCGCCGGCGTCGCCTTCCGCATCGAGGGCGGGCGGGAGCAGGGCGTCCTCGAGGCGCTCGACCGGCGCGAGAGCGGCGGCTTCGAGCGCCTCCGGGTGGCGGTCGAGCTGCGCGCCGGCCCGACCGTCACGGCGATCACCTATCGGGCGGCGGCGGGCAATCCCAACTACCTGGGCCCCGCTCCGCTGCACGAGGTCGCCGCCCAGGTGCGCCGCTGCCACGGTCCGAGCGGCTCGAACCGCGAGTACGTCGTCGAGCTGGCGAGGGCGCTGCGGGCACACGGGGCCTCCGACCCCCACGTCTTCGAGCTGGAGCGGCTCGTGGCTGCCCTCGAGGACTGAGCCCGCGAGGCGGCTCGCGCGTCAAGCGCCGGCCGTTCGGGGACGAAGAGAGCCCTGCCAGCCATGTCTTCCGAGCGCTTCCTCGAGCTCGACGCGCGCCGCAAGGCCGCGCTTCGCTCCCGCCTGTCGGCCTACCTGAGCCAGGGCCGGCCCGAGGGCTACCTCGAGAGCGCGGAGGGGCGCGCAGATCTGGACGACCATCTCTCTCGGCGCCTGCGCAACGACCGCCGCCGGGTGGTGCCCTGGCTGGACGCGGCGCGGCCCCTGCGCGGCTCGCGGGTGCTGGAGATCGGCTGCGGTACCGGCTCCTCCACGGTCTCCCTGGCGGAGCAGGGGGCGCGCGTGACCGCCGTGGACGTGGACCGGGCCGCGGTCGAGGTCGCGCGGGAGCGCTGTGCCAGCCACGGGGTCGAGGCGCGCTTCGTGGTGGCGAACGCCGGCCAGATCGCAGCCAAGCTCGCCGGTGCAGGCTTCGACTGGGTGATCTTCTACGCGTCGCTCGAGCACATGACCCACGGCGAGCGCCTGGCGGCGATGACGGCGACCTGGGAGGCGCTCCCGTCGGGCGGCCTCTGGTGTGTGACCGACACGCCGAATCGGCTGTGGTGGCTCGACGATCACACCTCGCGGCTGCCCTTCTTCATGTGGCTGCCCGACGAGCTGGCCTTCCAGTACTCGAGCCGCAGCCCCAGACCCTATTTCCGGGAGATCTACCGCGACTGGAACGACGAGCAGCGCCTGCACTTCCTGCGCCGGGGGCGGGGCGTGAGCTACCACGAGCTCGACCTGGCGCTGGGCCCGGCCGAGTCGCTGGACGTGGTGAGCTGCCTGCGGAGCTTCCACGCCGCCCGCCGCCCTCTGGCGGGCCTGCGCGGCTGGCGCCGCCGCGCGACTCTCGAGGGCCGCTACGAGGCTCTGCTGGCGGCGATGCGCCCGGATCTGCACCGCGGCTTCCTGCGCCGCAGCCTCGACCTGATCGTCCGCAAGCCCTAGCCGCCCTCGTTGTGGGCCCCGCGGGGGCAATTCGGGCCTCGAGAGAATCGCGCTTCCACGCCAGCGGAAGAAGCTTTCCCCCGGCCCGGTCCGCCGGTGAGCCACTTCTCCGGATAAGCCTGATTTCACTCCGCTTTTCCGTGTCCCGCAGGGACCTCCGCCTGGCACTGATGTTGCATTTCCAGCACACCGGGAACGTTGTACGCCCGCTGGACTGGTTGGCCCGGCGCCGTGCTCGAGGGGATCCGGATGATGCGCAAGCTCACACTTCTGCTGGCTACTCTCATTCTGCTCGCAGCCGCTCCTGCCGGCGCGATCGTCTTCACCCTCGAGAACCCGGTGGCGCTGAACCAGAACGGGGTGAGCGGCACCATCAATCCCGTGCTCGGTTTCGTCGACCTGATGGACCCGCTCCTGATCAGTGACGTGGGCGGGAACCTCGTCCCGGACGAGGGCGGCGTCAGTTTCGCCGGCGTCGACGTCTTCGTGGTCGACATCACCCTCGACGGCGGCTCCGCCTCGATCGACGCGATCGGCATCACCGTCAGCACTCCGCAGTTCTTCCTCAACCCGGTGGGCGCCGGGGCCTTCGACGATGGCGGTGGCCTGACCGAGCCCACCAGTGTGCTGGCCGACAATCAGGTCCAGCTCGGTGGCCAGTTCGACTTCAGCGGCGACACCATCGACGCCGGCGAGACCACCGTGCGCCTGTTCCTGACCTACTCACCGCTGGGCGACCTCCAGATCGGCCAGCAGGTGAACTTCATGGTCAGCGCCGGCACCGACTTCACGGTCATCGGGACCACGCTGCCCGAGCCGACGACGGCCCTGCTCGTCGGCGGCGGCCTGCTGGCGATCGCGCTGGCCCGCCCGCGCCGCGCCTAGCCCGCCGCGCCAGGTGGGCTCCCCGCGGGTTCACCGCGGAAGTGCTTTTCTGTATTCGGGGAAGAGGTTTTCTCCTCTCTCTGGTCGCCAGTCCCAGCGGAGCGCTAAGTCCCCAGTAATGAACATCCTGGCCGACTGTGCTCGGCGGCGCGCAACTTGCATGACTGTGCCGCAACTGGCGTACGCAACTCCGCCCTGATTCGGACCCCTGCTCCTGATGCTGCGCGCCAGGGCGAATCCGTTGCACCCCACCCGGTGAGGAGATTTCCCGATGGCGCCTCGCATCGCACTTTCGGTACTGGCCGCTCTCTGGCTTTCTGCGGGCCTCGCGACGCCCGCGTCCGCTCAGCCCGACGCGGCGGGCTCGACCCAGATCGACGAGCCCAACGGCTTCGCGCCCGCCTGCGCGGCGCCCTGCTTCAGCGTCGAGAAGAGCTTCGAGGTCTTCCTCGACGGCAATCCCAGCGCGCCCGGCGTCTGCGCCGTGGGCGAGAACACCTACGTCTACACGCTCGAGCACCTGGGGGGAACCGGACCCTTCGTGCCGGCCCTGACCAAGTTCGAGGTCGACGTCGAGAACGTCGGCGTGAACGTGACCGGGGCGGGCTTCATCCCCGGGCCGGTCGACCCTTCGGGCGTCCTGATCGACGCCGTGGCCGACGTAGTGACCTGGGACTTCGTGGCGCCGCCGATCGCCAGCGGCCAGACCTCGAGCCAGCTCTTCCTCTGCTCGCCCCTGCCGCCGGGCACGGTGACGGACACCGCCGTCTCCGTGGACGGCCAGGCGAATCTCGACGCGCCGGGCACCTGCGTGGGCCCGGTGCAGCCGGCCTGTGACCTCGAGATCGACAAGAAGTGCTGCCTGCCGCAGCCCTCGCTGCCCGACCTGGGCCAGTGCGACGAGGGTCTCCGCAGCGTTCTCTTCGAGTACACCGGCGACAAGTGCTGGAAGTCCAACAACGACCAGGGCAAGGCCTTCCGCTGCTTCGGCCGGAGGTCGCCGGGCTCGCCGGTCGACATCGACGTCATCAAGGACGGCGGCATCATCTCGGTCACGCCGGACACCGGCGTGGCGGTCGGAGATACGGTCGAGTTCACCAGCTCCACCGGCTCCCTCAACGACTGGACCAAGATCTTCATCGACGGTCCCTACCACCGCTACCAGTTCCTGAAGCTCGACACCTCCTGTGAGCGGGCCTTCGCTTGCGGCGACAAGTTCGGCGCCCTGGAGGTGGTCGGCTTCGAGGACGAGACCGGAGAGGTGGTGGACTGCAACGCGCCGCCGCCGCCGCCCAGCTGCCAGGTTCCCGGCAGCCCCGACGGCACGCCCTGCGACGCCAAGCTCGTGGACCTGGTCCTCGAGTACGTCGGACAGGATTGTCAGGATCCGCTGGGCAATCCCCAGGGTGGCCTGGCGAAGTGCGAAGGCGACTCGACGGGCGCCGTCGACGTCTCGGTGCTGAACGGGGGCTTCCCGGCCTTCAAGACGCTGATCCAGCCCCAGTCCGGCATCAACGACGGCGACAGGATCCGCGTCAGCTCGCGCTTCAAGGGCTCGCTGGTCCCGTGGCAGAAGCTGATCGTGACCGACCACACCGGCGTCCTGCAGACGGTGAAGTTCGGCGTCGACTGCTCGAAGCCGATCGAGCTGGGCGACGAGTTCGGGCCCTTCCGGGTGGTCGAGTTCACCGAGAAGACGGGCGACGTGGTCGCCTTCCCGAAGGACCTGGCCCAGGACGCGTGTGAGATCCCGCTCTCGCCGCCCAGGCCGCACTGCACCAGCGACCTGCAGGAGCTCACCCTGGTCTACATCGGCGACGCGCTGGGCGCGGGTTGCACGGTGAACAACGCCCAGAGCGGCTTCGCCAGCTGCTCCGGCGTGGACGACCCGGGCGACAGCGTGGACGTGGTGCTCGGTTCCGGCTTCGAGGGGGATCCCCTCCTCGGGCTCGAGTTCGGGGACATGGTCAGCATCACCGCGGACGGTGGCGGCGATCTGCCCAGCTGGCTGTCTCTGGATGCCACCGGTCCGAACGGCCTCCAGTCCATCCAGCTCAAGACCTCGTGCCACAAGCCCCTCAGCCTGGGCGATCGCTTCGGCTCCTGGGTGGTCTTCGCCATGGACCGCGAGGACGACGGCGCGATCTCCCTGGGCGGTGAGATCCTCTATCAGTACGACGTCACCAACCCGAACCCGTCGACGGTGGACAACGTCAAGATCACCGACGACCAGCTCGGGGACATCGTGACCGGTGAATCGCTCGCCGCAGGGGAGACCAAGCGCTTCACGGCACCGGCGACGCTCTTCGCGACGACCACCAACGTGGCCACCGTGATGGGCGACATCGGAGGCGCGTCCTGCAACGTGGGGAGCGACTCGGTGACGGTGGACGTGCTGGTCCCGCCGCTCGGGGCCTTCAGCTGCGCCTGCGCGCAGTCGCTGGCGGAGGTCACCCTGATCTGGGACGGCACCGAGACGGTGGACGTGGTCGCCTACGACGGCGATCCCACCCACCCGGTGCTGGCGGTCCTCGACGACGTCGCGCCCGGTGACGAGGTCACCGTGAGCGGCTTCACCAGGGACTGGTCCACCTGGGAGATCTTCGACAGCACCGGGGCCGTCAAGCTCGGTGAGTCGGTCTTCCACCTGACCTGCCGCGACCGCGCCATGAACGGCGTGGAGGACTGCGGCAAGAACGTCGGCGACGGCAAGTACGACGATCCGGCCAAGATCAACAGCTGGCTCGTCGAAGGCCTGGTGGACGACGACGAGACCCTGATCTGCTCGCCGGAGGTCGACGTACCGACCAACGGCGAGTGCGGCATGGGTCCGGAGCTGGCCCTGCTGCTGCCGGCCCTGCTCTGGTGGCAGCGGCGCCGGATGCGCCGCAAGGCGTAGCGCCAGCTCCCGGGAGAGTTGCAACGCCCCGGCCGTGAGGCCGGGGCGTTGCCCTTCCCGGGCCGGGAGCGCAGACTCGCAGCAGCATGATTCCGTACCTCGAGTACCCGGTCCTCGAGATCGGCTCCTACCGGCTCGGGATCTTTCCGCTCTTCGTGGGCGCGGCCGTGGTGCTGCAGTTCCAGATCGTGATGCGGCGGGCTCCGCGCTTCGGGATCTCGCGGGAGGTCTCCTCGAGCCTGCTGGGCTGGGCCATCGGCCTGGGCCTGCTCTCCGCCCACGTCTTCGACGTGATCGCCTACACGCCGGAGAAGCTCCGGGAGAACCCCCTGGAGCTGCTGCGGCTCTGGGGCGGTCTCTCCTCCTTCGGCGGCATGGTGGGAGGGCTGGCCGGCATCGCCTGGGTGATGTGGCGCAAAGGCCTCTCCGGTGTCGACATGCTGCGCTTCAGCGACTGCCTGGTCTTCGCGCTGCCCTTCACGCTGCTGGTGGGGCGCGCCGGCTGCGCGCTCCAGCACGACCACCCCGGCGTGCTCTCGGAGCACTGGCTGGCCGTGGCCTTCCCCGAAGGCTCGCGCTTCGACCTGGGCCTGCTGGAGTTCCTGTACCTGCCCTTCGTCTGCGGCGTCTTCCTGTCGATGGATCGGCGGCCGCGTCCCGACGGCTTCTACATCGGGCTCTTCTTCGCCCTCTACGGGCCCGTGCGCTTCGTCCTCGACGCGCTGCGGGTGGCGGATGCCCGCTACCTGGGCTGGACACCCGCCCAGTACCTCTCGGTGCTCGCCACCTTCGTGGGGCTGGCTCTGGTGGTGATGGTGCTGCGCCGCGAGAGCGGCCCGGCGGCCCGCCAGCCGGCCGGCTAGGGGCGCCGGGGCCCGGCGCTCGCCCAGGTGGCGCGGTGGGCGAGCCAGGCGAGCAGCACTGCCGGCGGCAGGTCGACCAGCCAGTGCTGCTTGGTGGCCAGCGTGGAGTAGAGGACGGCCGCTCCCCACAGCCAGGCGACGGTGCGCCACGCCAAGCGCTCCGCCGGAGCCAGGTCGGGGTGCAGTACGCGGTCGAGGAACAGGAACGAGTAGACCGTGAGCCCGGCGTGCAGCGAGGGGAGGCAGTTCGTCGGAGCGTCCACCGAGACGAGCAGCGTGTACAGACCGCTCTCGGGACGCAGCCCGGGCCGCGGTCCCGCCACCGGGAAGAGCAGGTAGGTCAGGAAGCTGGCGCCGCAGAGCAGGGCGAGCCCGACGGCGTAGCGGGCCAGCTCTCGACGGCTGCCGGCCAGCAGCGGGGCCAGGGGGACCAGCAGGGCGAGCGTCGCATACGGGTAGGCCCAGCCCGGTGCGAAGGCAATCCAGCGGTCGAGGGCGGTCACCGGGACGGGCTGGGGCGCGGAGAGCCCGAGGGCCTGCAGACCGAAGTAGGGCACGCAGATGCCGATCGCGAGTCCGATCCACACCAGCAGCTTGGCCGGCAGCTCGGCGCGCAGTCGGTCCGAGAGGCGCGCTCGCGTCCGCTTCAGGCTCACGGCTCTCGGGTCCTCGGCGGCGATCCCGGCGCCCCGGCGCTCAGCGCAGCCGCCAGGGCCCGGGTCTCCGGGGCGCGCTGCCTGGCATCGAGCGCCCTCAGCCGCGCCAACAGCCGCTCGGCTTCGTCGCGGTCGCCGCGCTCGACGGCCAGCAGGCCGGCGTTGGCGAGCGCCGGAAAGAGCAAGGGAGCGGCCTCGAGGGCGTGCGTGAAGGCGCGCCGGGCCCGGGCAGTCTCGCCGGCCTCGCGGTGCAGCACGCCTCGCAGATTCCAGGCCTCCGCATGCTCCGGATGCCGATCCAGCAGGGCCTCGAGCTCTCGGGCTGCCGATGCTGCGTCGCCGCGCTGGTGGGCCAGCCGGGCCAGCACCAGCCGCGCTTCGGCGGAGCCGGGATCGATCTGCAGCGCCTCTCGCAGGCTCGTCTTGGCCTCGGCCTGGCGCCCCTCGCGCAGTGCGCGTCCGGCACGACGCAGTCGCCGGTCGGCACGCGCCTCGGTCACGAGTCGCAGGGACGCAGCGGCGGATTCCAGCGCGTCCGCGCGCGCCTCGTCGCCCCGCGCACGGGCGATCCGGGAGGCGAGCCAGTCCCGGATCGCCCG
>CAZYOL010000224.1:0-7769 GCA_964649065.1 uncultured Spirochaetales bacterium | reverse complement strand
CTCCACCGAGGCGATGCGCAGGCGCGGGAAGCGCTCGAAGAGGCGGTCGAAGATCACCGTGGCCAGGAAGTCCATGGCCGCCCGCTCGATGGCCCAGGTCTTGATCGAGGGCCGGTAGCCGCCGCCCTCGAAGCTGGCGGAGAATCCGTCCTGGGCGTAGCCCTGGCTCGTGTAGCCCGAGTCTCCGGCGTGGATCACCAGCGGCAGGCCGGCCTCGTCGAGCCGGGCCCAGAAGGCATCGAAGCGCGGGTCGGTCGGCGAGCAGGGTCCCGTCGCGGTCCAGACTGCCGCCGGGCGCATCACCACCACCCGGGCGCCCCGCTCGAGGGCCCAGTCCAGCTCGCGCAGCGCCCAGTCCAGATCGCAGAGCGAGAGGTAGGGGGCGGCGAAGATGCGCTCCTCGGTGGCGAAGCCCCAGTCGTCGTCGATCCAGCGATTGAAGGCGCTGAAGGTGAGGGTCACGGCCTCCGGGTCGTGCTTCAGCAGCTCCTCGTAGAGGACGCCCAGCGTCGGGAAGAGCCAGGCCGCCTCCAGGCCCTGCTGGTCCATGACGGGCAGGCGGGCTTCGGCGCGCCGGTAGGCCTCCGGAATCGGCTCCCGCTCCCGCAGGCCGTCGAGCAGGTTCTTGCCGTGCGGGTTGCCGCGGAAGAAGTCGCAGAGCGCCCCGGGCTTGGCGATGGGGTCGAAGGTGGCGTTCTTCACCGCCCGCGAGAGCCGGCCCCCGACGACGTGGTATTTGCGGCCGTCGATCTCCGCCCACTGCACGCAGCGCGGGCCGTGCTTCGGGTCGAGGTGGCGGGTGAAGGCGTCGAGGGCCTCGTAGTAGTGGTTGTCGGCGTCGAAGGCACCGTAGTCGAGGGGGCTGCTCATGGCGCGAGGGTGCATTCCGATCCACGGGAGGGCAAGAGATCAGTCCTCGCGGTCGGCGATGGTCGAGTACCAGTCGAATTCGGTGACGCGGGTCCAGCCGGGCATCTTCGAGCCCTTCTGCATGCGCTCGAGCATCTTGGCCGACAGCCGCTGGTCGCGGGCCAGCTCGCCGAAGACCGCCCCGACGCAGCCCGGGTCGAACCAGTCGCGCTGCCAGCACCACTTGTAGTCGCCTGCGTAGCGGAACCAGGAGCCGCCGGTGCCGGCGATCTCGTAGGGCCGGCCCTCGGGCCCCTCGACCGGTGCGAGCTGGCGCCAGATGCCGATGACCTCGCCCTTGGCCTCGTCGATCAGCGTGCGGACGTAGGGGTAGGTCCACTGCTCCAGGCCCTCCATCTCGCTGCCGAAGGCCCACTCCCGGATCTGCTCGCGGCCGCGTGCGACGAACTCCCACTTGGGTCCGTTGTTCCAGGTGTAGACGGCGTCCTCGGTGTAGAAGTCGGGCATGCGGGACCAGTCGCCGCTGCGACCGGCGGCCTCGTTCGCGGCCAGCCAGCGGCGGACCATCTCTTCCAGCTCGGCGCGGGGGAAGGCGGGCATCGGTTCTCCTCCGACTCTCCTCGGGTGGGGGCTTCAGTCTTCTTCGAGGCGCAGCGCGCGGGTCGGGCAGTGCCGCACGGCCGCCTCCAGCGCCCTGCGCCGCGCCGCGGCCGGGCGCTCGTCCAGCAGGCGCACGCGCAGCTCGCTCGGATCCAGCGCGAAGAGCTCCGGGGCCTCGTTCACGCAGACTCCGTGGCCCTGGCAGAGGTCCCGGTCGACGTGGATGCGCAGCGCCGCGGCCGGCGCCTCCTCTCGTTCGACGCGCGCTGCCGCGGAGGCGCTCGCGGCGGCCGCCGCCGGGCGCCTGCGGTAGCGCACCCGACAGGGCTGGCGCACGGCCACCACCATCTTCGAGCTGTCGTTCCCGTAGCTCTCGGCCGGGGCCCCCAGCTCGAATTCGTACTCCCGGAGCAGCAGCGAGAAGAGGGTCTTCAGCTGCATCATGGCGAAGGCCGCGCCGACGCAGCGGTGGCGACCGCCGCCGAAGGGGATCCAGGCGAAGGACTGCTTGTCCTCCTCGCGACCCGCCTCGTAGCGCGTCGGGTCGAAGCGGTCGGGCTCGGGGAAGTGCTCGGCCATGCGGTTCGAGACGGCGGGGGACACCGCCACCGTCTCCCCGGCCGGCACCCGGAAGCCCTCGTAGTGGAAGTCCTGCACGACCTTGCGCATCAGCAGGACCAGCGGCGGGTGGAGGCGCAGGGTCTCCTTGAGGCAGCTCTCGAGCACCGGCATCTCGCGCAGCGCCTGGTAGCTGACCTCGCGTCCGTCGGCGTAGAGCTCGTCGAGCTCCAGCCGCACGCGCTCCAGCCACTCGGGGTGCATCAGCAGGTCCAGCAGGGCCCAGGAGCCCACCACGGAGCTGGTGTGGTGCCCGGCGAACATCATCGAGATGAACATGCCGGTGATCTCTTCGTCGCTGTAGCGGCGCTCGCCGGCCTCGTCGCGCAGGCCGTGGAGCACCTGGAAGAGGTCGCGGTACTCGCCGCCCTCGCGCTCGCGCCGTTCGAAGATCTCGCCCAGGAGTCGCACCAGGCGCCTGCGGGCGCGGTCCCGCTTCCAGAAGGCCGGGAGCGGCAGGTGGGGGTTGACGTAGGCGAAGGCGTCGGTGCCGCGTTCGAGATCGGCGAAGAGGGGCACGTAGCCGGAGTCGAGCTCGCGGCGGAACTGCACGCCGATCAGCGCGGAGCTCGAGGTGTAGAGGGTGAGCTCGGAGAAGAAGTCCAGGAGGTCGATTTCGCCGCGCTCTCCCCAGCCTCCCGTCATGGCCAGGACCTCGGCCGCGATGGTCTCGGCGTGACCGCGCATGAAGCTGTCGCGCAGCGACTGGTTGCGCATGGCCTGGCGGCGCTGCTCGGGGGTCGCGTCGAAGACCACGCCGGGGCCGAAGATCGGCTTCATGAAGGGATAGGCGGCCGCCTGGTCGAGCTGCTCGTCCGGGGCGCGGAAGAAGGCCTCCTGGGCCCGCGTGCCGTAGAGCAGCACCAGGCGGTGGCCGGCCAGCTCGATGGCGCCGAGCTCGCCGCACTCGTCCCGCACCCGCTGCATCAGCCCGATCGGATCGCGGCGCAGGGCGAGCAGGTGGCCGAGGAAGGGCAGCCCGCCGCCGAGGGTCGGTGCCCGGAGGCCGCCCGGGGACTCCGAGGGTCCAGTGTGGATGGGACTCGCCGCCGTCAACGCCTCCCCGCGGTGACCGAGCCTATGCGATTTACATTTTACGTGCAATGCGAAATCGACTCGCCTAGCCTCGCCCCGTGTCGCTGCGCGTCGGATTCGTCGGCCTCGGCAACCAGGGCAAGCCCATCGCGCAGCAGCTCTGCAAGGCCGGTCTCCCGAGCTTCGTCCACGACCTCGACCCGGCCCCGGTGGAGGAGCTGGCCCGGGCCGGCGCCACGCCCTGCTCGACGCCGCGCGAGGTCGGCGCGAGCGCCGACGTGGTGGGCATCTGCGTGCCCGAGGACGATCACGTGCGGGCCGTGGTCTACGGGCCCGACGGGCTGCTGGCCGGCCTGGCGGCGGGGTCGGCGATCGCCGTCCACAGCACCATCCTGCCCGAGACGGTCCTCGAGCTGGCCGAGGCCGCCCGGGCGACGCGCGTGGCCGTGCTCGACGCCTGCGTCACCGGGGGCGCCGCGCGGGCCGCACAGCGTCAGCTCACCTACCTGGTGGGCGGTGACGCGGGCGCCCTCGAGCGCATCCGGCCGATGCTCGAGGCCAGCTCCGCGAAGATCATCCACGCGGGCCCGGTCGGCAGTGGGGCCAAGCTCAAGCTCTGCATCAACCTGATCACCTACATCCAGTGGGCCGCCGCCTCCGAGGCATTCCGCCTGGCGCGGGCGATCGGCCTGCCCGAGGAGATCCTCGAGGAGGCCGGGGCCTCCAACGGGCAGATCACGCCGCTCATGACGGCCTTCCTGGGCGTCCACAAGGCGCCCGAGGAGGCGCGTCGCGGCGAGGCCATGCAGGCGCTGCTGCGCGGACACATGAATGTGGCGGAGAAGGACCTGGCCTGGGTGCTGCGCCTGGCGCGGGCGGCCGGGGTCAGCCTGCCGGTGGGAGGCCTCGTCTCCCAGGAGATGGCCCGCATCTACGGCGTCGAGGATCCCGGGCGCCGATGAGGGAGCGCCTGCGCATCTCGCCGCCGCCCCGCGAGCGGCGCAGCCACGCCGAGCGCACGGCCGAGACCCGGGCCCGCATCAAGGAGGCGGTGGTGGCGAGCATCGCCAAGGTGGGATTCCAGCGCACCACCGCAGCCGAGATCTCGCGTCGTGCGGGCCTCACCTGGGGCGCCGTCCAGCACCACTTCGGCGACAAGAACGGCATCCTGGCCGCGGTGCTGGAGGATTCCTTCAATCGCTTCGCCGATCGCCTCGCGGAGGTCGCGACCCGCGACCTGTCGCTCGCCGATCGCGTCGATCTCTTCGTCGACCGAGCCTGGGAGCACTTCGGCAGCGCCCACTACCGTTCGACCTTCGAGATCCTGCTGAACTACCCGGCTCCCGAGGGCGCGGGGGACCAGGAGTCGCTCTGGCAGTCCGACATGCTGCGGGCCTGGAACGGCATCTGGCAGCGCTTCTTCGGAGACGCCCGCCTCGCGCCGCGCCGGCGCCTCACGCTCCAGTACTACGCCATCTCGGTGCTCTCCGGGATCGCCTCGCTGCAGATGCTCGGGACGGCGGCCTCCGGCGTGCGCAGCGCCGAGCTCGAGCTGCTGAAGGACACCCTGCGCCGCGAGCTCGCCGGCGCGAGCTCCTGAGGTGGAGCGGCTCGAGGGACGGGTGGCCGTGGTGACGGGGGCGGCCAGCGGCATCGGACGGGCCCTGGCCCTGCGCCTGGCCGAGGAGGGGATGGCGGTCGCCGTCTCGGACGTGGAGGCGGAGCCCCTGGAGGAGACCGCCGGGGCGCTGCGCCGGGCGGGTGGCCGCGTGCTGGCGCGAGCGACCGACGTCAGCGACCCGGAGGCCGTGGAGGAGCTCGCGGAGCGCACGCTCGCCGAGCTCGGTGCCCCCCACGTCCTCTGCAACAACGCCGGCGTCTTCGCCGGGGGCCTCTGCTGGGAGATGCCGCTCGCCGACTACGGGTGGGTGCTGTCGGTGAACCTCTGGGGAGTGGTGCACGGCCTTCGCAGCTTCGTTCCGCGCATGCTGGCCTCGGGCGAGCCCGGCCACGTGCTCAACACGGCCTCGATGGCCGCGCTGACCTCGGCGCCGCTCTCGGCCGCCTACGTGATGAGCAAGCACGCGGTGCTGGCGCTCTCCGAGAGTCTCTACCACGAGCTGCGCATGAAGCATGCGCCGATCGGCGTGAGCGTGATCTGTCCCGAGATGATCGCCACCGGCATCGGCGAGGCGGGGCGCAACCGCCCGCCGCAGGGGCGGCGCGACGAGGCCTCGCTGCCCGCCGACACGCGCCTCGTCGAGGAGGCGATCCGCGCGGCGGTGCGCGGGGGAGCGGATCCCGGCGTCATCGCGGAGCGCGCCGTCCAGGCGATTCGCGAGCAGCGATTCTACGTGCTGGCGCCGCCGGGCGATCCGTGGCGCAACGCCTGCGAGTGGCGCCTCGAAGACCTGCGTGCCGAGCGCAATCCGAGCTGCGCCGGCCCGGCGGCCGAGCCGCCCGCGGGCTGATCCGGAGCCCCCGCTAGAGCTTGTGGATCACCGCGTCGGCGAAGCCGCGCAGCGCCGCCAGCTTCTCGTCCAGCGTCTGCGTGTCGGGCTCCGGGGCGTAGGTGTTGCGGAAGCCGCAGATCACGTCGGTGACGCCCATGCTGGCCAGGCGCCGCACGCCGTCGGCGGAGAAGCCGTCCAGCGAGATCACGTGGGTCTCGAAGGGCTCCCCGACCCGACCGTACTCGGCGCGCAGCTCGGCGAGGCGCGCGAGGCACCGCTCCAGCTCGCCCGCATCGCCGCCCGCGTGCATCCAGCCGTCGCCCAGCCGTGCGGCCCGCCGCAACGCGGGCTCGGCGTGGCCGCCGATCAGGATCGGGATCGGCCGCTCCGGCACCGGGCAGATCTTCAGCGAGGGGATGTCGTAGAACTCGCCGTGGTACTCGAAGTAGCCGCCGGCCGTGATGCCCCGGATGATCTCGATCATCTCGTCCATGCGGGCGCCGCGGCGCTTCCACTCGGTGCCGGTCACCGTGAAGTCCTCCGGCCAGGGCGAGAGGCCGACGCCGAGCCCGAAGCGGCTGCCCGAGAGCACTGCCACCGAGGCCGCCTGCTTCGCCACCAGCACGGGCTGGCGGATGGGCAGCTTGAGCACGAAGGTCGCGAAGCGGAGCTTCGAGGTGACGGCTGCCATCGCCGGTACCAGCGAGAAGGGCTCCAGGATCGGCTTGTCTTCCAGGAAGCGGCGATCGCCGTCGCCGGTATAGGGATAGCGGGTGTCGGAGTGCTCCGGGTAGCAGATGCTGTCCGGCACGCAGTAGGTGTGGTAGCCCGCCTCCTCGGCCGCCTGGGCGAGCGGGAGGTAGAAGCTCGGGTCGCACATGGTCTCGACGTAGGAGAAGCGCATGTCGGCCCCGCTACTGGGTCTCTGGCAGGCGTGCCCGGTCGGGGGACCCGTAGCCGCGCAGCGGCCGCTGCCCCGCGTCGTCCGCCGCGCAGGGGAAGCGGCGGTGGACGGGCCTCCGCGCGCCCTTCGGGAAGGAGGGGGTGAGCGTCGGGCTCTCCTCGGTCATCGGGTGCCTCCTCCGGTCGGGCCGTACCGTGGGGCCCCGGCGCGCTCCGTCCGAATGCAGTCCGGGCCCTCGCAGCCCAGGCACCACCGTATCCGGCCTCCCCCGGAAGTGCCGCTCCCGCCTGCCCGCGCCCGGCCGCCGCGCCTGGGGCTTCGGCCGGCGGCTGGGCATCCCTCTCGGCTTCGGTAGGGTGGTCCCGCATGTCCAGCGCCCGAGATCACCTGCCCGTCTCGCTCCTGCTGCTGCGGCTCGGGGTGTTCTCCGTGATGATCATGTGGACCCTGGACAAATTCCTGAATCCCGGTCACGCCTCGCGGGTCGCCGAGACCTTCTACGGGGTGGCCGGCGTCTCGCCCGTTCTCTCCTACGCTGCCGGCGTCCTGCAGCTGGCGGTGGTGCTGGCCTTCGTCGCCGGCTTCAAGAAGCAGCAGAGCTACGGCGCCGTGCTGGTGATGCACGCGGTCTCCACCGCCAGCACCTGGAAGCGGATGCTGAATCCCTGGGAGGTTCCGAACCTGCTCTTCTTCGCGGCCCTGCCGATGCTGGCCGCCTGCGTGGCCCTGTACCTCTTGCGGGACGAGGACCGGCTCTTCTGCATCGGTCGCTAGCTGCAGCAGGCGGCTTGTCAGGGCCCGCGTGATACCCTGAGTCCTTGAGATCTGGGCGCTTTTACCCAAATCCAAAGGCTGGCCGCATGACTCACCTCCCCCTCCATAGCGCCCTGCTGGGCGTTCTCAGCCTGTGCCTGGGGCTGACGGTCGCCTGTGCGACCACCTCGTCGTCCTCTTCCAGCTCGTCGCCGTCTTCCCCGTCTTCCCCGTCCTCGAGCAGCTCGTCCTCGCGCAGCCCGAGCTCTTCTTCGAGCAGCTCGTCCTCCTCGAGCGCCTCCCAGAGTCAGAGCAGCTCCCAGAGTCAGAGCAGCTCCCAGAGTCAGAGCAGCTCGCAGGGTCAGAGCAGCTCGCAGGGTCAGAGCAGCTCGCAGGGGCAAAGCGGCTCGCAGGGGAGCCAGAGTGCCTCCCAGGGGCAGAGCGGGTCGCAGGGCAGCCAGAGTGCCTCGCAGGGGCAGAGCGGCTCGCAGGGGAGTCAGAGCGCCTCCCAGGGGCAGAGCGGGTCGCAGGGCAGC
>CAZYOL010000223.1:0-7869 GCA_964649065.1 uncultured Spirochaetales bacterium | reverse complement strand
GAGGACGGGCTCCAGCCCCAGCGAGCGCGCGAAGCCCGCCGTGGCGCACAGCACGTCCGCGAGCATGGCCGCGTAGAGCTGTGCGGCCTGCCGGGCGTCGAGCGGCGGCACCATGCGCGTCTTCACGCTGCCGGGCTCCGGCGACTTGGCGAAGACGACGATGGCGCCGCGGCTGGGCCTCATGCGAGCCTCACCCGAGGTCGGTGGACCCCGGGAAAAAAGGCAACGCGCAGACCTCGACGGGCACTCCGGAGACGCTCAGCCGGCGCCCCGGCTCGGCGTGACCCCGGCGCAGGAAGCCCAGGGCGATGGAGCCGAAGCGTGGTGAAGAGCACGCACTCGTGATCTCTCCGACCCGGCTCGACTCGGCCTGGATCGGCTCCCCCACCGGAATCGGATCGCCTCCGGGGCTCCGCAGCCCCATCAGGCGGTGGCTGGGGACGCCCTGCGAGCGCAGGCGGGCGACCACCTCCTGTCCGGTGTAGCAGCCCTTGGTGGTCGAGATGGTCCGGTCGAGGCCGGCCTCGTCGGGCAGCACGCTGTCGTCCAGCTCGGAGCCCACCCGTGGGATTCCGGCCTCGATCCTCAGGATCTCCAGGGCCTCCGCGCCGGCTTCGACCAGCCCGTGCGGGGCGCCCGTTGCCAGCAGCGCCGCGGCCACGTCCTCGCGGGCCGCGGCCGGCACCAGCAGCTGGAAGGCGGCCTCGCCGCTGAAGCCGAAGGCGGCCAGGGTCACCGGCGCGCCGGCCAGCTCCACCTCGCCACAGGCGTCCTGGGGCAGCGCGAGGCCGGGGGCGATCGCCTCCAGGATGTCGGGCGCCGCCGGCCCCTCGACCGCCAGCCGGCCGATCTCCTCGCTGCAGTTCGCCAGCTGCACGTCGTCGGCGATGATGAAGCGGTCGAGGTGGGCCACCACCTCCGCCGCGGCCGAGCGCTCGAGCTCCAGGCGCAGCGCCTCTTCCGCCCAGAGCACGTGGAGGTCGGCCACCATGCGACCGGTGCGGGTCAGCAGCGACGCGTAGCAGCCGGTCCGCTCGGCACCCAGGGCCTGGATGTCGTGGCTCACCATGCCGTCCAGCCAGCGCACCCGGTCGCCGCCGCGCACCGACAGCAGGCCCCGATCCTCCAGCCGGAACAGCCCGGCCCGGCTGCGCACCGCCAGCACCTGGTCGGCCGCGCTCACGGCGCCCCCGGGGCGTCGCCCGCGGCCAGGGCCGGGGGACCGTAGAGGTCGAGGGAACGCCTCCGCTGGCTCTCGCACCACTCCGAGAAGCGCAGGCGGGCCACGTCGAGATCGGCCTCGTTGTCGATGTCGATGGCGCAGCCGCCGGCCTCGGTGGCCACGAAGCGGAACGACGCCCGCAGCAGCGAGCTGCAGCCGGCCTCGATGCGCTGGATGGGGATCCAGCTGCGCAGCCGATCGGCCGTGCGGCGCAGGCCCCGCCGATCTGCCAGCGCGGCCAGGTGCATCAGCGCGTAGTAGTAGAGCATGGTCAGGCCGCCCCGCTCGTCGCGGATCAGCCGCCAGGCCAGCTTCAGGATGTTCCCGAACTCTTTCTGGTAGCGGTGCTCGTACATCTCCTCGATGTAGCGGCGATTGACGATGCGCGCCGGCTTCACGAGGTGGAGGTTGCTCTGGCGGAAGCGGCCCTCGCGCAGGTTGAAGTAGGCCATCTCGATGCCGGGGCGTCCTTCGCCGGCCGGGAGAAAGCCCTGCATGGCCTCCTCGGTCACCAGGCCCAGGGCGAAGCTGCAGTCGAGCTCGAGCGCGCGCCGGATGAAGACCGAGATCTCCTGCGGCGTCGCGAAGGGCAGGTCGGCGGAGAGGTAGAGGACGCGCTGGTCCTCGTCCTCGGGACCCGGGTCGCGGCCCTCCGGGCCCGCGCCGGGCAGCAGGCGGCGGTAGCTCTCCCAGGCGTTCTCGTAGAGGTTCCGGTGCTGGGCCAGCAGGTGCAGCGGCTTGCCCAGACCGAGGCTCGGCCCGGCCCGCTCGAAGCTGCGGCGCAGGCGCTCCGGGTCGCCCACGACCCACACCGAGTCGATCTCCGGAACCCGCTGCAGCACCCCGACCACGCGGGCGACCAGGGGGAGCCCCTCGATCTCGAGGAAGGCCTTGCTCTCGCCGTAGATCGCCTTCGCCGCCCCCCGGTCGCCGGCGGCGACCACTGCCGGAATCCCCATGGCTCGAACAGTACGGCCTGGCCCGGCGCGCCGGGAGGGGCAAAGTGGGGCATGGGCCTCCCTGGTGGAGCCGAGCGGGATCGAACCGCAGGGCCTTCCGCGGGCAGGGAGATTCCCTGGTGGAGCCGAGCGGGATCGAACCGCAGGGCCTTCCGCGGGCAGGGAGATTCCCTGGTGGAGCCGAGCGGGATCGAACCGCCAACCTCTGCGTTGCGAACGCAGCGCTCTCCCAATTGAGCTACGGCCCCAGGGAGCGGAAGACCGTACGACGGCACCCCGAGGGCGTCAAACCGGCCGCCCCGGCCGACGCGCTTTGGGGTAGAAATCTGGCGGGGTTCGGTGCACGATCTGCGACATGTCGATCCAGGTACGCAAGATCCTCGTCCCGCTGGACTTCTCGGACCAGGCCGAGGCGGTGCTGGAGTGGGCCGCCCACCTGGCCGAGGAGCACGGCAGCCGGGTGCTGCTGCTCCACGCCTACCACCTGCCGGTCGAGTTCCAGCAGCTCGAGGGCGCCTACCTGCCCCCGGACTTCTGGTCCAACGTGAAGTCGGAGGCCGAGGAGGGGCTGGGCCGCTACGCGGGCGAGCTGGGCGGCCGGGGCATCGAGGTGGAGTCGCTGGTGCGGGAGGGCTACCCGGCCTCGGTCATCCTGGACGAGGCCGAAAACCAGGGCGCCGATCTGATCGTGATCGGAACCCACGGCCACTCGGGCCTCAAGCACATGCTGCTCGGGAGCATTGCCGAGCGCGTCGTGCAGAAGGCCACCTGTCCCGTCCTCACCGTGAAGTCGCAGCCCGGCGGCTAGGCGCCCGGCGCCCCCCTCACAGCCCGAGGGCCCGGTCCTGCTCCTCCGGGTCGACGTGCTCGAAGCGCAGGATCCCCATGCGGTCGAATTCGCTGCGCACCCGGGGCGTCAGCAGACCCAGCCGCTTGAGGTTGGGCACGACGCGCGCGAACAAGAGCTGACGGAACTGCTGCATGATCGGTGAGGCGAGGATGACGCCCCGCACCTCCTCGCGGTCGAAGCCCATCAGGTCCGCCACCTCGTCGCCGATCAGGCGATCGCGCATGAGAATGCAGGTCTCGATGGCGAAGTCCTCGCGGTCGCGCCGCTCCGACTCCGCCATGTCCGCGTAGAAGTCGCCCAGCGAGAGGACCCCGAAGGCCACGTGCCGCGCCTCGTCGCGCATGACCAGGTGGATGAGCTGCTTCACCAGCGGCTCCCGGGCCAGCTGATAGAGGTTCGAGAAGGCGGCCATGGCCAGCCCCTCGACCAGGATCTGCATGCCGAGGTACTTCAGATCCCAGCGCGAGTCGAGCAGGATCAGGTCGAGCAGCTGCTTGAGGTTGGGATTGATCGGCCACTCCCACTCCAGCTTCTCGCGCAGATAGCGGCTGAAGACCTCGACGTGCCGCGCCTCGTCCAGCGTCTGGCTGGCCGCGTAGTACTTGGCGTCGACCCAGGGCACCGCGCCGACCAGCTGCGACGCGGTCAGCAGCGCGCCCTGCTCGCCGTGCAGGAACTGGGAGAGCTGCCAGGAGAGCTGGGCGTGATTGAAGCGCGCCACCTCGACGGCGCCGAGCTTCCGGTAGGGACCGTAGTCCTGGATCGGATTGAACTCCGGCGGGATGATCTCCGACTCCGGATCGACCTGGATCGACCAGTCGAGATCCTCGCTGCCGTTCCACTGCTCGCGCTTCGCCTTCTCGTAGAGGTCTCGCAGGCCCTCCCGGAGGTCGCCGTAACGCCAGCTGTAATGGGTGTCGAAGGACGTGAGGAGCGTGTCCAGCTCGCTCTCCACCGAGCTCTCGCCCAGCGGGGCGGGGGTTGCCGTCGCCATCGTTTCCAGACTCCAGGTCGCCGGGGGGTGCCTTGGGGGGTCTACGATCGGCCTGAGCTATCGGAGCCCGCGGAGACGGAGTTGAGGGATTCCCGCGAGCAGGGCCGCGCTGCAGCGAGCTTGCCGGCGCGCGGGGTCGAGCTGCGGCTGTGCTGCTAGCGACGCGAGCTCTCGCCCAGCGTCCCGCCCGGGTGGCGCAGGCCGTAGTCCGCTTTCGAGAAGCCGCTCTCGCGCTCCAGACCGGCCGCCAGCGCGGCGAGCACCAGCAGCTGCGCGACGGCGCTGGCGCGAGGCGCCAGCCCCAGCGGGCCCCCCTCCTGCGAGACTCCGGCGTCGAGCGCCACCTCGGCGCTGCGCGCCAGCCAGGAGGACAGGCAGCCGGTGACGGCGACGACGCGGGCCTGCATGCGGCGCACCGCCTCGACGACCTCCCGGATCTCCGGCGTCTCGCCGCTGTTCGAGACTGCGATCACCACGTCTCCCGCCACCACCTGGCCGGCGCTCCCGTGGACCGCCTCGGTCGCGTGGAGGAAGGTCGCGGGCGTGCCGGTCGAGGCGAGCAGCGAGGCCGCGTAGCGAGCGATGTGCTCGGGCTTGCCGATGCCGGTCACGTGGACCCGACCGCCGGCCCGCTGGGCGGATCGCAGCAGCTCGAGCGCGCGCTCCAGGGCCTCCGGGTCCAGCCGGGCCTGCAGCCTGCTCAGCTCCTCGCGCACCACCTCGAAGGAGGCGAGGGCCTCCGCGACACCGGGACGCGGCGGCGGGAGGGGCGCCTGCAGCGGCGTGAGCGGGAGCGCCGGCCCCGAGTAGAGCTCGAGCACCCGCTTTCGGGCTCCCTCCGCGTCCTCGGGGAAGCCGCCGAGCTTCTCCACGCAGGCCGCCCCGCAGGCGTTGGCCAGCTGCGCCGCCGCCCGCCAGCCCAGGCGATGGTGCAGACCCGCCAGCAGCCCTCCCAGGAAGGCGTCGCCGGCCCCGGTGGTGTCGAGCGCGACGGTGGCCCGCGCCGGCACGCGGCCCTCGAAGTCCTCTGCGGCGATGGCGCAGCCGGCCGCGCCGTCGGTGAGGACCACCGCCCAGCTCCGGTAGCGGGCGCGCAGCGCCCGCGCGATCTCCAGCGCATCGGACCCGGCCTCGGGAACCAGCTCCAGCGCCGCGCTCTTCGAGGGCTTGAGCAGATCCGCGTGTCGCAGCACGGCGTCGAGCTGCGACTCGTCGCCGAGGCCGGCCAGCGCCTCCGCCGGGGGTACGTCGAGATCGACCGCAGTGGGCACGGCGAAGCGGCGCGCCTGCTGCAGCACCTCCAGGGTGGCCGCCAGGGGCAGCAGGGAGACCTCGGTGGAGACCCGTGCCGCGCTTCGGATGAAGCCCGCGTGGTCCCGGGCGATGTGCTCGGCCGTCGTCTCGGCGGTGGCCCCGGGCGCCACGTAGGCCGTACGCCCTCCGGCGTCGTCGACGAAGATCTCGGCAACCGAGGTGGCAGACCCGCCGAGCTCCAGGTGCCGCTCGATGCCGAGGCGATCCATGGCTGCGCGCAGGATGCGGCCGTGCTCGTCGTCGGCCTGGCGGCCGAAGATGCCGGTGCGCAGACCCAGCGCCGCGGCCCAGCCCAGGTGGTTCAGCACGACGCCGCCGACGTGGAGCTCCACCGACCCGGCGCGGCCCACGTCTCGCAGGATCAGCTTCTCGTCGACGGCCGCGACGCGCGGCGTCCGGTGCACCCGATCGAGCACCATGCCGCCGATTCCGACCAGATCGAGTCGCGCGCTCAAGTCACCTCGAGTGGGCCGGACGCCGTCTCCGCGACTCCGGGCTCTGCGACTCCGGGCTCTCGAGCTCCGGGCTCTCGAGCTCCGGCTCCTCGAACGCTGGGCTCGGGCGCAGCCACCGTCGGAAGGTACTCAAACCGTCTCGAAGAAGTAGGTCATCTTCACCTGCAGCGCGGTGGCGAGCTTGTGCAGCGTGGACATCGAGGCCGCACTCTTGCCCAGCTCGATCTGCGAGATCAGGCTAACCGACAGCCCGGTGCGGTTCGCGAGCTGCTTGAGGGTCAGCTCCGCGGCGGTGCGCCGCTCGCGAAGGCGCCGGCCCACCTCCTGGTTGAGCCGGGTCTCCAGGTCGATCAGCAGGCCCTTCTCCCGGATCGCGGCCTCCAGCACCGCGTCGAGCTCCTCCATCTCCAGCGGCTTCTGCAGGTAGTCGAAGGCCTGGCTCTTGAGCGTACGGACCGCCATCTCGACCGTGGGCAGCGCGGTCATGGCCACCACGCACAGGTCGGAGTCCGCGGAGCGGATGCGCTGCAGCAGATCCGCACCGCTCGCCTCCGGCGGTGAGACGTCGAGCAGGACGAGCTGGAAGCGGCCGCGCTTGACCTCCGCGACGACCTGCTCCGGCTCGGTCATCACCTCGGCCTGGTAGCCCTGCTCGGTCAGGTAGCTCTTCAGCTCGGCATTGCTGCCCTCGTCGCGGTCGACGATGAGCACGTTGAGTCGCTTGACGGCCATGGATTCTCCCCCTGGGCCCGGCCCGGACGCCCGCGCGTCCGGCCCATCGGCCTCGTGTAAGGGGCGGGGCGAAGTGCCCGAATCACGACGCTTCGGCCAGCGCCCGGCCCCTGGCCAGCCTCTTCGGTATTCGTGTCCGTTTGCATGAGCCCTGAACTCGCCCGGGCGGGGGCGCGGGCTCAGGGCGAGGCCTGGGCGGCCTCGGGCGCGGTCGGAGGGGGGGTCAGCCACTCGACGCCGAAGGCGGCCGCCGGCGCATTCGCCCGCGACACGCGCTCGAGCTCCAGGCGCGCCACGGGCTGCCCCGGGGCCTCGATCGAGATCCAGCGCGGAGCGCGCACGCCCTCGAAGCTGGCGGTCGGCCCCACCCGGAAGCGGACTCCGTCCGCGCGGTCGATGCGCACCACCTCGTGGGTGACGATGTCGACCCACACGGAGGGCCGCACCCCTCCCTCGGCGGCCGAGCGGGGCAGGCGACCGCCCAGGACCCAGCAGTCGTGATCGCCGGCGCGGCCCAGCACGGCTTCCCCCACCTCCACCCCGTAGCTCCCCAGGGCCGCCCGCAGCGCTGCGCCGTCGGTGGCCTGGAGCAGGAAGACCGGTGGCAGGAAGGGGCGCACCCCCTCTTCGAGCAGGCGGCCGTTGCGGCTGGCCCGGTACTCGCTGCCCTGCAGGAGGTGGCGCTCGACGAAGCCCCGATAGCTCTCGAGCTCCAGGCGGGCCAGGCCCGTGGGGTGGCTGGCCAGGGTGCCGGACGCGACCGGCGGCGCCTCGCCGAAGCGCAGCTTCACCTCGATCAGCAGCGGCTCGCTGCGTCCGCCGAGGCGGTTGGCCTCGGCCACGGCGTCGGCGATCTTCTCGGGCCCCGGGATGGCGGCGCGCGCCAAGGAGGCGAGCAGCAGCGCGGCACAGGCGCAGGCCAGGCGCCCGCCGGCGCGCCTCATGCGCCGCCGACCCCGGAGAGCGTGCTGCGCCCCGCGTAGCGGGCGCGCTCGCCGAGCTCGGCCTCGATGCGCAGCAGCCGGTTGTACTTGCAGATGCGATCCGTGCGCGACAGCGAGCCGGTCTTGATCTGCCCGCAGCCCGATCCCACCGCCAGGTCGGCGATGGTCGTGTCCTCGGTCTCCCCCGAGCGATGGGAGACCACGGCGGCGTAGCCGGCCGCGCGCGCGGTGCGAATCGCGTCCAGGGTCTCCGAGAGCGTCCCGATCTGGTTGACCTTGATCAGGATGGCGTTGCCCGCGCGCTCCTCGATCCCGCGGCGCAGGATCGCCGGATTGGTCACGAAGAGGTCGTCGCCCACGAGCTGGGCGCGCGAGCCGAGCTGCGAGGTCAGCGCCTTC
>CAZYOL010000222.1:0-7951 GCA_964649065.1 uncultured Spirochaetales bacterium | reverse complement strand
GCCGCCCAATTCGATCTCTCCGGCAAGACCGCCGTCGTCACCGGCGCCTCGAGCGGAATCGGCCGCGCCATCGGCGTCGCGCTCGCCCGGGCCGGCGCCCGGGTCTTCCTCTCCGGTCGCAGTCGGGCCCCGCTCGACGAGGTCGTGAAGGAGATCCGCGAAGCCGGCGGCAGGGCCGAGGGCGTCGCGATGGACGTGCGCGACCTGGATGCCCTCCAGGGCTTGATCGACCGCGCCGTGGCCGACACCGGGCGCCTCGACGTGATGGTGAACAACGCCGGCCTCTCCCATCCGGGCAAGATCACCGAGCAGGACCCTCAGGAGTGGCGGGAGATGTTCGACGTGAACGTGATCTCGCTCCTCAAGGGCAGCCAGGCGGGCATTCGGGCCATGCGCCGCCACGGCGAGGGCGGCAGCGTCGTGAACATCTCGTCGATCGCGGCGCATCGCCGCGATTCGGGGGTCTACGGCGCGACGAAGCACGCCGTGAACTGCATCTGCGCCACGCTGCGTGCGGAGCTCGAGGACGAGCCGATCAACGTGGTGAACGTCATGCCCGGCGCCATCGCCACGAACTTCGCGCGGAACTTCGAGCCGGAGTTCCTGAAGGGCCTGGGGCGCATGGCGGGCGTGGAGCTCGAGCTCGCGAAGGGCGACAAGATGCCCGACGAGGTCCTCGAGAAGGTGCAGAGCCTGATGCAGCAGCAGCTCGGGTCGCCGGAGGACGTCGCCGAGGCCGTCCTCTACGCGGTCTGCCAGCCGCCGCGTGTCAACATCGAGGAGATCGTCGTTCGGCCCTCGAAGCAGATTCCGCTGCCGGGCTAGGGGGAGCCGCCCCGGGGAGTCGGCCGGGGCGCGGGCGCTACGAGCCGAGCCCCGACGCTGTACCATGGCTCCGTGGATCCGGCTCCCTCCCAGCTCCGCGCGCCGCTCGGCTTCACGCGGGCGGAGGACGTCTCCCCCGACCCGGAGCGCAGGGGCCTGCTGCGCGCCCGGACGCTTCCCTTCGATGTGGATCCGCGGGAGCTCTTCGACTACCGCTCTTGCCCGCTGAACGACTGCGCCGACCCGAGGACGGCGGAGCTGGGGCTGGAGCAGGCGGGCTTCGAGGCGGTCGACCTCTCGGGTCACGGGGCGCTGCAGCGGGTGCTCGCGCAGGTGCGCGACGAAGACCGGGTCTCGGACGCCGCCGCGGAGGCTCTGCGCGCCAGCTTGAAGGGGGCGCGGCTGAGGCTCGCGAGCGGCAAGAGCCTGCGCATCGAGCACGTCGCAGACGAAGGCCTGATCCAACGCCGAGCGGGCCCCAACGGGCTCGACGTGAACCCCGGCGGCATGGACGGCGCGAACGGCCATACTGCAGCGCGCGCGATCCATGCCGATCAGGACGTCTTCGGAACCCCGCTCGTTCAGACCCTGAAGGGAGCGGCCCCGAGAGTCTTCCGCCACCAGACGCCCGACGCGCGCAACGACCATTCCTCGCTCTTCCTGCTGAATCTGTGGATCCCGATCCAGCAGATCACCCGCCCGCTGGTGCTGATGGACCGCCGCACGCTGGATGCCCGGCGCCACCAGCTTCGCTACGGCCTGCCGGTGACGCGTTTCCTGGATCGCGACGAGGAGCGCAGGGTCAACGACATCTGGACCTTCCTGCCGGACGCGGCCCAGGCCTGGTACTTCCGCTCGAAGATGGGGCCGGATCAGGGCTATGTCTTCGACACCCTGGGTGCGCCCCATGGCTCCTGCATCCTGCCCGGTGAAGAGGCCTTGGAGCCGCTCTTCCTCGGCCTGGGCCGCGCCTGCGAGGCGGTGGATGCAGCCGAGCCGGAGGCTCTGCGCCGGGCCCTCGCAGCGGAGCCGCCGGCGCTTCCCGAGCCGTGCACTGAGGCCATTCGCGAGGCCTGGCAGCGCATGAACGCGCTGTGGACCGAGGCGCGCGAAGCACCGGAGGAGGTCTGTGCAGCCGGGCGTGCCTGGAGCTCGCGCGCCCGCGCGGCGCTGGATGCGGTGATTCGCAAGTCGGTCGAGATGCGCCTGGTCGCGCGGCTCGGGGACGACTGAGGGCTACCCGGACCCGAGGTACACCGGGCCGGGCGAGAGCTCCGGAACGCGGAGTCGACATGAGCGTCTCGGCAGAGGTCTCGACACGGGGTCCGACACGGGCCTGGGAGGCCGTGGGGCAGGGCGAGGGCGCGGAGCCGGAGGGCCGGCCCGTCGCGCGCTCGCGCGCGCGAGCGGCGGGAAGACTCTTCCTGATCTGGACGCTCGCCGGATGGGGAGGCGTCGGAGCCTGCGCGGCCCTGTTCTACCTGGGCGTCCTCGACTTCGTCGCGAGTGCCAAGATCTCGCTCTACGGGATCAGCATCTGGCTGAACGGGTGGCTGCTGGCGCTGGTGGCGCAGAGGAGCGAGCCGCGCTCGAGGCTGGATCTCTACCACGACTGCCTGGTGCTCTGGCTGATCTCCTACGCCATGACCAACGTGCTCTGGGAGATCCCCTGGGTGATCTTCTCGCCCTTCGTCTTCCAGGATCTCGACAGCATCGGCGACCTCACGGCCCACACCGCCTACATGCGCTCGAGCCTCTCGCACATGTACTTCTGGGTGCTGGCCTCCTTCGGCTCGGTCGATCTCCGCACGGTCAACCACGACTCCACCTTCTACACGGTGGAGCTCTTCGCCTTCGCGAACGTGCTCTCGACGCTCTACTTCTTCCACCTGAACCGGAAGCGCTCGCCCTACCGCTATCTCCTGGTGGTGCTGGCCTGCGGCGAGCCCATTGCGGCCACCTTCATCTTCTCCTTCGCGGAGGTCTTCGGAGGCTTCCAGAACATGGTCGGCGGCGTGGCGGACACGCTGCTCGCGCTGCTCTGGACCCAGTACCCGTACTTCCTCTTCCCGATGATCTTCGGCGCCCTGGGCGCCAGGCTCCTGCGGGAAGACTGGCGACCGTCCGCACGGTCCTGAGCGGGCTCAGCAGCGCCTGCGGACGCTGTGCGGCGCCGACGCCGATCTCCCGGGCCCTCGGCTTCGCAGGCCCCTCAGGGAGCCGACCGGGCGGCCCGGCGGCTGCCCGCCCGGATGCCCCGCCGGCGCCGCTCTCCGGAGGGCTCCTTCTCGAGGGGCTGGAAGCCGAGCAGGCAGAGCAGGGAGGGCAGCAGCAGCAGGTCGGCCGCGAGCGCGACGACCAGCGTACCGGAGGTCGCGATGCCCAGGACCCGCACCGTCTGGAACTCGCTGAAGGCCAGGGCGCAGAAGCCGATGCCCAGGGCCAGGGTCGTGAGCAGCACGGCGGGGCCCACCGTCCGGTAGACCTTCTCGAGCGCCTCGCCGCGCCTCAGGTGTCCCATCACGTGCGCCGTGTCGTCCACGGCCAGTCCCAGGGCGAGGCAGCCGACCAGGCTCGTGGACATCGAGAGCGGAATCCCGAGCCAGCCCAGGGCCCCGCCTGCCAGCAGCAGCGGCGCCAGGTTCGGGATGGCGGCCACGGCGCTCAGGCCGAAGGAGCCCAGGCCCACGACCATCACCAGGCCCACCAGCACCGCGGCCACGGCCAGGCCGAGCAGCATGCCGCGCGTCAGGCTCTCCATCGCGCGCGAGTAGAGGTACATGCTGCCCAGGGACTCCACGCGCAGGCCCTCCGGTGCCTCCGCCGCCAGGGCCTCCACGCGCTCGGCGGCCTCGACATAGCGGCTGGAGCCGCCGTGGGCGCTGGCGATGAGGGAGAGCGCCGAGCGCTCGAAATCGATGTAGCGGTCGTAGTCCTCGGGGCTGCCACTCGACTCGTAGAGCAGCAGGTACTGCGCCGCCGCCTCGCGACTGCCCGGATTCGAGGAGGGCTCCCGCTCGGGACGCAGGGCCGCGTCCATCAGGTAGAAGTAGTCGAGCATCGAGACCGTCCGGTCCACCTGCGGCAGGGGCTCGAGCTCCTCCGCCACGCGCGACGCGAAGGCGAGGACCTCGGGCTCCAGCACGCCGCCCGGCTCGTCGGTGCTCAACACGAATTTCATCAGGAAGGCGCTGGACAGGTGCTGCTCGAAGAAGTCCGCGCCCGTGCGAACGAAGCTCTGACTCGAGAAGTAGTCGAGGGTGTCCGTGTGCAGACGGATCCGCAGCAGGCCCGGAATCGCCAGCCCGACGAGCAGAGCGCCGACCCCGAGGATCCTCCAGGGCCGCCGCGCCAGCCGCACGCCCACCAGCGCCAGCTCCTCCATGGCGTGGTGCTGTCGGAGCTCCAGGCGCAGGCCGAAGACCTGTACGAGGGCGGGAAGCAGCAGCAGCCCGCCGACCATCGCCGCCAGCATGCCGGCGGCGAGCGCCCCTCCGAGGTCGCCCACGGCCTGGACGTCGATCAGCCGCAGGGAGCCGAAGCCGATGCCGGTGGAGATCCCCGAGAGCAGGACCGGGCGCGTCAGCAGCCGTACCAGAGCGACCCCGGGCTCCTTCACGAGCGAGACGCGCGCCAGGATGCCCACGGCGTAGATCACGTAGGTGGTCGAGGTGGCCACCAGGACGGTGGGCAGGATCGACACCACGACGTTCAGGGGAATGCCCCAGAGGGCGAGCCAGGCATGGGCCACGGCCTCGACCCAGACGATGAGGGCGAGCATCAGGCCCACGGGGAAGAGCCGGCGCGTGAAGGCGTAGAGCACCACGCCGACGGCCAGCAGGGCGAGCGGTGTCAGCAGGGCGAGGTCGCGCTTGACGATGCGGTTCACCTCGAAGGCGGTCACCGGATAGCCGGCGTAGTGGGCCCGCCAGGGAGGCGCCATCTCGTCGACGCGCGCGAGCACCGAGGACGTGAGCGCGTTCATCGCCTCGCTGTTGGCCTCAGCGTTCTCGGCGTAGACGAGCACGCCGAAGACGTCCTGCGCCTCGGAGACCAGCAGGTCGCGGTAGAGGCGGTGGTCGCGGGTGCGCTCCTGGACCCGGGCGAAGTCCTCTCGGAGCCCGTCGAGATCGACCAGGGGGGAGGCGTCGAGCTCGTCCTCCGTACCCCGGATGTCCTCGGTGTTGGCGAGGCTCTTGATCCGCTCCACGCCGGGAATCGACTCCAGCTCGGCGCTGAGCTGGCTGAGCTTGCGGAGGTCGCTCTCGGTGTAGGGCGCTCCGAGCTCGAGGGCCAGCATCAGGACCTCGTCGTTGCCGAAGATCTCCTTGGCGACGCGATCGCGCTCCCGGGCGGGGTCGTCCGACATCATGAGGTGCTCGACGCTGCCGTCGATCGTGATGCCGGACGCGAGGGTGCCCGCGGCCCCGGTGAGCAGTGCGAAGCCCACCAAAATCCCCCTCGCATGTCTCCGAATCGCCATCTCGAGCCAGCCCTGCATCTCCCGCGCCTCCCCGCTTGGCAGTCAGGGGGGAGGTCGCCGCGGAACCCCGATTCGGATCAGGGGGGCAAGCTGAGGCAGTGGCGGCTCGGGACGCTGCCTCCCCGCCGTCGCCGGGATCGGCGCCGGGAGGCCGGGGTCGGGGGTCGGGGCTCAGGCGCGCAGCGCGAAGGCCCCGCCCAGGCCCGCGCCCATCTCCTCCGGGGAGATGCGGCCGTCGCCGTCGGTGTCGAGGGCGTCGAAGACGGCCTGGCTGCCGCCCCACTCCTCCCGGGTGACGAAGCCGTCGCCATCGAGGTCGTAGACCCGGAAGAACTCCCGGGCCAGCTCCCCGACCCCACCCTTGCCCTGTAGGGCCTCGTAGTGCTCGCGCAGCAGGGCCTCGGCGGCGCCGATGGCCCCGGAGAAGCCCTCGATCCCCTCCTCGAGCTTCTCCCTGGCCATGTGGTCCTGGGCGTGGAGCTCGCGGAAGGCCGCCTCGTCGACGGCGATCCGCTCGAGGTCGAGCTGCGCAGCCGCCTCGGGATCGAGCCGGCGCGGCAGCTCGCCCTCGGTCTCCTGGAGCTGCTCCAGGAACTTCGGCGCGATCGTGAGCAGGTCGCAGCCGGCCAGGTGCAGGATCTCGTCGAGGGTCCGGAAGCTCGCGCCCATCACCTCGGTCGCGTGGCCGAACTTCTTGTAGTAGTTGTAGATCGCCGTCACGGACTGCACTCCCGGATCCTCGGCTCCGGGGAAGCTCTCGCGGCCGGTCTCCTTTTTGTACCAGTCGAGGATGCGGCCCACGAAGGGCGAGATCAGCGTGACGCCCGCCTCGGCACAGGCGACCGCCTGGTGCATGCCGAAGAGCAGCGTCAGGTTGCAGTGGATGCCCTCCCGTTCCAGGCGCTCGGCGGCGCGGATGCCCTCCCAGGTGCTGGCGATCTTGATCAGGATGCGATCGCGGGCGGCGCCCGCGGCCTCGTACTGGGAGATCAGGCTGCGGGCCTTCTCGACGGTGGCGTCGGTGTCGAAGGAGAGGCGCGCGTCCACCTCGGTGGAGACGCGGCCCGGCACCAGATCGAGGATGCGCAGGCCGAACTCCACGGCCAGGCGGTCCAGGCCGACCGCGACCACCCGCTCCGGTCCGGCGCCCGGCCCGGTCTCCCGCTCGGCCCAGCGGAGCCCCTGCTCGACCACGTCGGCGTAGTCCGGGATCTGGGCGGCCGCCAGGATCAGCGAGGGGTTGGTCGTGGCATCCTGGGGCCGGAAGCGCTCGATCGACTGCAGGTCTCCCGTGTCGGCCACGGTGACGGTCATCTCGCGGAGCTGCTCGAGCAGGCTGGCCATGCGTTCCTCTCTCCGCGCGGGGCGCGGTCGTCGGGTGATCGCCGCAGGGTAGGCCGGGGCGCGCGGCCCTCAAAGCGGTCGCGCAGGCCCGCATCCCGCGTGGTCCGTGCCCGTCTCCGCACAGTCACGCGGCTCGAGAGCAAGGAATGCGTGGGGACGCAGGAGCAGGCGCAGGCCTTCGTCGCGGAGCTGCAGAAGAGCCCCCAGGCCATCCTCGCCGTGCCCGGCGCGCAGCAGGCCCTCGCGGACGCGAAGTCCTCCCTCGAGCGCGACTCCAACGACTTCGAGTGGGCCTCGCAGCTGCTGCGCAAGCCGAGATCGACGACTGCCACGCGATGATGTACTAAGGCCGGCACACAGCCGGGAGGTCGAGGCGCCGGGCCATGGCTCCGGTCACGAGGTGTGCTGTCACGCGCTGCCCCGCGGCCTCGCGACGCACCAGGCGTCGTCTTACACGCTGCCCTACGAGGCGGAGATCGGCCGTCGCCGCCGGCCTGGCGGCCGCGCTGCTGGCCTGCCGCTTCGAGGACCCGACCCTCGATCAGGTCTTCGATCCCGCCACGGCCGAGGCCCCGCCGGAGCGGCCCGCCGTCGTCGAGAACCCCACGCGCAACCTGCTGTGGGGAGACCTGCACGTCCACACCAGCTTCTCCTACGACGCCTTCACCTTCGGCACGCGCACCCTCCCCGACGACGCCTACCGCTTCATGAAGGGAGGCACCATCGAGCACGCCCTGGGCTTTCCGATTCGCGCCGAGCGCCCCCTCGACTTCGGCGCCGTGACCGACCACGCCGAGTACCTCGGCATCCCGAGGCACCTGGCCGGCGAGGAGGACGAGGCCGGCCGCGAGCTCCGGGAGGTGGTGCACTCCGGCAGCCGGCTGCGCATGACCTGGCTCTTCCTCGAGCGCAGCCTCGGCAGCATGGCCGACGTGGCGCTGCGCGAGGAGAGCTTCGGCGTCGAGGGCCTGGAGCACGTCTCCCGGGCCGCCTGGCAGGAGATCATCGCCGCGGCGGAGCGCCACAACGACCCCGGGCGCTTCACCACCTTCATCGGCTACGAGTGGTCGTCGATGCCGGCGGAGCGAAACCTCCACCGCAACGTGATCTACAAGTCCTCGCGGGTGCCGGAGCGGCCCTTCTCCGCGCGCGACTCGGAGGATCCGGAGGACCTGTGGCGGGCGCTGGACGCCCAGCGCGCGGCGGGAAAGGAGGTACTGGCGATTCCCCACAACAGCAACCTGAACGACGTGCGCATGTTCGAGACGACCACCATCGATGTGCAGCCCCTAGGCCCGC
>CAZYOL010000221.1:0-7971 GCA_964649065.1 uncultured Spirochaetales bacterium | reverse complement strand
TGACGTTTCGGGGATTATCGGACGTATAATGCCCCGTTATTCGTCCTAGCCGCCGACGTTCTCGTCCGCGACCAGCTCCAGGCCCGTCTCGTCCACCAACGAGACCCGAGGCGCGAGACCGGCCTCGCCCACCACCTCGAAGCTCACCGCATCCCCGGCCGTCACGTAGACCTCGTACCAGTCCTCGTCGCCCGGATCCACCTGACCCACGCGAGGTGCCGTCGAGACGAAGCCGGCCGCCCCCGTCCCATCGCCCTCGAACACCAGGATCTCGGCCCCAGCGGCGGAGTTGTTCGCGCCTACCGAGCCCGACGAGAACGCCGAGTCCACCTCGTGGCGGCCCTGGCCGCGGCTCACCAGCCAGTACAGGTTGTACGTCGCCGGGCGCGTCACCAACGAGCCCAGCACCCGCACCGCGTAGCGACCCGTCTCCGGAAGCTCCACGTCGCTGACCCGAGCATCCCAGACCGGACCGTTCCTGCTTGACAGAGCACCGAGTTATCAGACCTCGAGCCAAATTCGGGGCTTCTTCTTCCTAGGCTCCCCAGCCGGTACTCGTCGAGGTTGCTCCAGCCGTCGGCGTCCAGGTCCAGCACGGCGTCGGCCGGATCGTTCGGATCCAGACCGACGCTGGTCTCGACGCCGTTCGTGATGCCGTCGTCGTCGAGGTCGGCAGGGACGGCCGCGGCCGCGAAGGGGAGGAGCAGCACCAGGCTCCATGCAGGCAGCAGCAGACACAACGGAAGGGAGCAACGCAGCGACATCGACCAAACCTCGGGCTGGATGCGGCGAGCGCATCGCCGAAACAGCTCATGCGGGCATGCAGGCGCGGGCCACGGGGCTCCGACTGCGTGGCGCTCCCCGCCTCGGAGGCGCCACGGCAGTCGAGCGCCGTCCGGAGCCGGTCAGTAGCCGTAGACGCCCGGGAACTCGCTCTCCAGGGCCCTCTCCCGGAACGCGTCGCTGTGCTTGCGTCGATACAGCGGCTTGCCGGTGCTCAGCATCTGCAGCATGACATCGGCCACGACCTCCTGGCCCAAGGCGTTGATCTCTGCCATGTACGCCCAGTAGGTGGGGTCCGCCGCGACGTAGTCGGGAGACGTCGGATCATCGAAGCGCGAGTGGTGCCCAGCGAAGAGGTCATAGCTGTTGATGAATGACACACCGTTCCGCCTCGCCTGCCTCCTCATGCGATTCGAGTAGTACCGGGCCAGGTCGTCGACGCCCTCTCCGAACGGATGCACGAAGTCCTCGTCGATCCCGAGCTCGGGTGTCCCGACCGTATCCGGCCGACATCCGAAGAAGGTCGGGAAAATCGTGCACGGGTACACGGCGCTCTGGTCCTCCGTCACGCTCCTCGCGTACTGTCGGAAGCTCGCTCCTCCTTCGTAGGGGTTCTCGTTGCCGATGGCGATGATGTCCACGTTGTCGCCGTAGATGCCGTCTTCATTGTCGAGGAGTCGGCGGTAGTCTCGCTGGTAGCTCGCGAAGAAGCGGTCCGAGACCGTCAGCCGGTTGCTGTTGGGCGGACCGAGAACGTCGGTCTCGTCCACGTACGGGGTCGCGCCGGTCCACGTCGGGAGGAAGTGGCCGAAGTAGCGGCTCACCACCTTCGCCGCCGTCGTCGGGTCGCCGCCCTGCTGGGCCGCGGCCCGGGCCTGCCAGTAGGAATCGCCGAAGGCGGAGTTGCCGGGCGGAAACGGCTCTCCCCCGAGCGACGTGGCGATCGGATTGAGCTCGGGGTCGCGGTCGAAGAGCATCCCGATCAGCCGGACGAAGTCTGGAGGGCCGTACTCGTAGAGGACCAGCGTGTTCCCGGTCAGACGACCCCCGTACTCCTCTTCGATGATCCGATTCAGCTCGTCGATCTCCAGCTTCCCGTAGGGGGAGGTGTGGCCGGTCTTCGCGACCTCGAAGAAGTTGATCCGATGTCCGTCACGCGCCTCGAGGGCCGCCTTGACCAGGACCGCATATCGGTTCGGATACGGCGTGAAGTAGTCCGGGTCGGTCAGCGTCTCGTAGAGACGCGCCGGATTCGCCATGACGGCCGGGAGGAGCTCTTCCCAGTCGTAGCTGCTCACGAAGTTGGCGCCCGAGGCCCAGCCGCAGCCGATGTTGACGATGTTGTCGTACCGGATCCCCGGGATCAGGGTCCTCGAAACCCCGTTCCGGACCACCCCCAACCCCGGGTCCGGCTCCGCTGGATCGGCGAGCGCGGGCACGTTCGCCGTGATCAGGGTCAGCGCCAGGGTGAAGATCGTCTTTCGCAGGGTATTCGTCGTGAACTGCATCGCTCTCACGGATCGCTCCTCGGGTCGTGGCGTGGTTGTCCGGGTCGACGGCGAAGCCGAGATCACCGCCGACCCGAACCGGTAGAGAGCGCAGATCCGATGTGTGAGCGGGAATCGGAGAGGGATCGTCGAGCCGCGGCACCGGCAGCGTCGCGATAGCTACCGGAGCTCGTTCGCGGGGCGGCGAGCTCGGTCCGATCAGGGAAGCTGTGCAGCTCGGCGCACGTGGGCACTTCCGAGCACGGCGATCCCTCGCGGGATCAATCGCGGCGCGGGAAGGGGACGGTCATCGCCGCCCAGCGCTCGGGTCGAACGATGCCCTCGGCGCGCATGCGCGCGTCGGCCTCCTCGACGAGCTCGGGTTTCCCGCGGGACTCACCGAGCACCCGAAGGCAGGAGGCCACGTCGAGCTTCATCTCCGCGGCTTCGAATCCGCGCATCGCGATCTCGAGGCGACGAGCCGCGCGTTCGCGCCGACCCCGCCCTGCGTCCACACAGGCGAGAATCAGCTCTCGTGTCGCCCGGCACGACAGGAAGTGGTCCGCCTTGAGCGACGTCGCCAGCGAACGAGCACGTCGCAGGGCGGCCGGTTCGCCCGTCGCGGCGAGGGCCAGCGCGTGGCTGCGCGTCGCGTTGACCCGAAAGGCTGGGAGCTGGCCCAGGTGGGCGTCTCGATAGTCCTGCCACCGCTCCTTCCAGACCGAGCAGGCGCCGTCCGCGTCGTTCTCGTAAAGGTGGGATGCACAGACCAGGCGCGCGTGATCCACGCGGAAGATGCCGGTGCTCGGCAGCACGACCTCACCGAGAACGTGGCGGGCGGCCGAGGGCTCGTCGCAGGCCAGCAACAGCGGGGCCTTCGCGAAGATCTGCAACGCCGCACGGGCGAGGTGATCGCCTCGGTCGATGGCGTCGCGCAGCTGGGCCTCGGCGCGCCCTCGCAGCTCCTCCAGCTCACCCAGGTGGAGCAGGAGCGAGGCGCTCTTCATGCGGCAGTAGCGGAGGTCCCGAATGTCGACTTCGCAGCGCTCGAGGAGAATCCGTTCGGATCGCTCCAGGGTCTCGAGGGCCTCGCGCCAGCGCCCCGAAGCGTAGCCGAGCGCGATCGCGAGCAGCCGGTAGGTCGTCGACCGGACGTAGTCGTCGCCTTGAGCGTCGGCGACCTCGAAGCACCGCGCCGCCACGGCCCGCGACTCCTGCCCGATCCCCTTCCGCATCGAGTGCATCGCGATCAGGGTCGGTAGCGCGCGGCCGACGCGGCGCGGCTCGCCGGCCCGCACGGCCCACTGCACGAACTCGCCGAAGAACGCGATGGCGCGCAGCAGATCGTGGAACTCGAGCCCGCGCGCGGCCGACTCCAGTGCATCGAGTCGCAGGAGCTGCTCCCGCGAGATCTCGTCCTCGGGGCGCTCGCGAAAGCGACTGCCCGTGATCGAGAACCGGATGCTGGTCCAGATCATTCGCACGACCGCTCGACGCGTCGTGGCGGGGTAGCGGATCCCCATCTCCTTCAACAGCGGAAGAAGGACTCCGAGCCCTTCCTGCTCGCTGCCGCTCACCAGCAGCTGCTCGGCGGCACGCCGTCGCAGATCCCGCGTGTCGCTCCGCGTCAGCTCGACCGCGCGCAGGAGCGCAAGGCCCGCGTCTCGTCCGCGACCGGCTCGCGTGAGCGCCGCACCGAGCTTCTCGAAGAGATCGGCTCGCTCGTCGTCCGCCAGCTCGACACGATCGGCAGCGAACTCGTAGAGCCGCGCCGCGCGGTCGAACGCGAGGGCCTCCTGGGCCGCCTCGGCGGCCACGAGGGCGAACTGGCCTGCCCGGCCCGGTACGCCAGCGGCATCGAAGTGGTGTGCCAGCGCCTCCGGGTCGCCCCCCGAGCGCTCGAGCGTATTCGCGATCGCTAGGTGATGCCGCCGTGCACTCGGGGGATCGACGATGTCGACGACGGCCTCGCGCACGCGGTCGTGGTAGGTCTCGATCTCGGTCGCCTCGTCGGGGCCGGCCGTGCGCACGAGTCGCAGGGCCCTGAGCACTCGGACGGCGTCGTATCCGACGCCGCCCACGCCCGCCGCCTCGAGACACAGCGGGATGGCGAGGGATCGGCCCGACAGGGAGACCACCTCGAGCGTCGAGCGAGCCACCGGATCCAGTCCTTCGACGCGGCGCGCGATTAGGCGCAGCAACGAGGCGGGCCTGGCCGAAGCATCTGCCGCGTGCTGCACGAGCTCGGTGACGTACAGCGGGTGTCCCTGGGACTCGCGGACGGCCTGCTCGAGCTCCTCCGGGGACCGCGTGCCCTCCCCGAGCAGAGAGGCGAGCTGGGCGGCCTCCGCGGGGCTCATCGGCTGCAGCTCGATCCGGATGAGCGGCGCACCGCTGCCGTCCAGCTCGGTCAGAAGCTCTCGGAACGCCCCAGAGCCCGTTGCGGACCCCGGGCGGTAGGCTCCCACGAACAACACGACCGGCGGGTCCGGAGGCCCCAGAAGCTCGCCGAGCAGGCGAACGCTGTCGAGGTCGCTCCACTGCAGATCGTCGATGAAGACCGCGACGGGCCGCTTCCGGGCGACCCGTCGCAGCAGCTCCTTGAGGGCTGCGAAGGCGCGTCGCCGTTGCTCGTTCGGATCCGGCACCTCCGCTGCGGGTTCGGCAGCGCGCGCGATCGCGCGTACGCCTCGCAGCACGGGAAACAGTCGAGCCAGCAGTGACGCGTTCGCTGGCATCAGCGCTGCCGCATCTGCCGGATCGAGCTCGCGGAGGAAGGTCGCGAGCGTCGACACGATTCCGTCGACGGCCTTGAAGGGCACGGCCTCTCGCTCGTAGCATCGAGCCGGCAGCACGAGCGCCTCGCCGCGTTCGAGCAGGTCCGAGAGGAAGTGCTCGCACACGGCAGTCTTCCCGATCCCGGGCTCGCCGTGGACGAAGATGCTCACCGCGCGGCCGCTCGTGACCTTGCGAAGGCCCTCGTCGAGCTGGCCCAGCACATCCGCTCGACCGACGAGCGGGACGGCCGCAGACCCGACGAATCCGCGGGCCGTCGGCGCGACGTCGAGCGCCGCGAAGATCTCTTCCCCGCTCGGCCGCTTCGCGGTCTCGCGCTGCAGCAGAGCCAGGCAGAGCGCCTCCAGGTCGGGCGGAGCGTCCGCGCTCACCTGTGCAGGGGGGATCGGATCGCGTTCCGCCTTGACTCGCGCCAGCTCGGCCGTCGAGCCCTCGAAGGGCAGCGCGCCCACGAGGGCCTCGTAGAGCATGACGCCCACCGCGTACCAGTCGCTCGCGGGACCCGAAGGTCCTCCGCCGAACTCCTCCGGCGCCATGTAGGCCGGCGTGCCGCCCGCGCGCTCGCTCGAAGCGAGCAAGCCGCCTCCCCTCCAATCGTGGGCGAGCCCGAAGTCGAGGATGACGACCCGGTCGGAGGAGTCCACGAGCACGTTCGAGGGCTTGAGATCCCGGTGCAGCTTCCCCGCCGCATGGATCGCCTGCACACCCGCAACAAGCTGCCGAAGCGCAGCGCGCAGGCGCTCTCCTTCCGACGAGGCGTCGACGTAGGAGACGAAGTCGACGCCTTCGACGAGGTCCATGGTGATGAACCAGCGGCCGTCGTCACTGACGAGAGAGTGGAGACCGACGAGGTTCGGATGCGCCACGTCGACTAGCGACCGGAACTCGCGCTTCATCCACTCGACCCGCTTCGGATTGTTGTCCTTCAGGAGCTTGAGGGCCAGCCGGCGATCAAGCTCCAGGTCTTCGACCTCGAACACGACGCCGAACCCGCCCTCACCCAGCCGGCGCACGACGCGGTAACGCTCGGTGCCGCGAAAGGTCACCGCGGGCGGCGGCTCGGGCGTGCGCGCCAGCTCGAGCATCAGGGCGTCTGCCGACAGGGTCTGGCTCGATGACGATTCGGGCGGTGTCTCGGACATCGTCATTGTGGTTCGAGAACCTTCCCTCAAAACGTGAGCCTGATCCGCCGTGGGATGGGGCGATCGTCGCCTCAGTCGTCGACGTCGAGCAGGCCCTGTCGCTGCGCCTCCGCGTGCAACCGCTCTCGAACACCCCGGAATCGCTGGCGAAGCCGCGCTGCCCCCTGGACGAGCGCCGCTTCGTCGTTTTCCGCGGCGTGTTTGAGGACCACGGCGATCTCCTTCCAGGTGAGGCCGCGATTGATGCGCAGGATCAGGATCGCCTGGTCGGCGGGGTCGAGCGATTCGCGGAGCTCGGCGAACCGGTCCTTCACCTCGGTGCGTAGGTACGGCAGGGTTCGAGAGCGCACCTGATCGGTGACCTCTCCGATCTCCGAGATGCGCACCCGGCGCCTCTGCTGGTTCTGGGGAACCTTGCGAAACCGGACACTCGCGTGCCGGGCAAGGGTGTAGAGCCAGGTGCGGAAGCTCGAGCGCCACTCGAAGCGCGGCAGCCCGCGCCACAGGTCCTCTCCGAGCTGCGAGAACACCTCGCTGGCGTCCTGCTCGCTCCGCATCGTGGCGATCAGGAAGCCGAGCACCTCGCCGCCGTACCCATCGAGCGCGACCGTCGCAGCCTCCTGGAGCTCGTTCCGATCGAAGTGCTCGCGAATCCGGGCTTCCAGCTCTTCCGACATGTCGCAAGAGTAGACCCGGCTCGGAGCGCGAAAAATGGTGAGCCGGAAACGGCGCGCAACCGCCGAACGGGGGCTCTCGGTTCGTCCCGGGCCCGGGGTCGATAGGCGTTTCTCTGCCTATTCCGATCGGTCCGCCTGTGACCGGGGTCGTCACGTCGTAGGTGCACGATCGGCCTTGGCTTTTCGCCACGGAGGATCCGCGATGAAGGCGCCGACGACACTGGACGAGTTCTACCGCGCGTTTCCGAGCGAGCGGCATTGCTGGGAGGTCTTGCGCCGCATGCGCTGGCCCGATGGCTTCCGCTGCCCACGCTGCGAGGGGCGCAAGGCGCACCGGCTCCGGGCCCGCGGCCTGTGGCAGTGCGCGAGCTGTCGCTACCAGGCGTCGCTGACGGCCGGCACGCCCTTCCACGGCACGCGCGTGCCGCTGCGGACGTGGTTCCTGGCCGTGTTCTTCGTGGCCCGCCACAAACAGGGGATCTCGGCCCTCCAGTTCCAGCGCGATGCAGGTCTGGGCAGCTACAAGACGGCCTGGATGCTGCTGCACAAGGTGCGCTCCACCCTGGCGCACAACTCCCTCTTCCGCCTCGAGGGAGACGTCGAGGTCGATGAGACCTCCATCGGCGGCTATCGGCCCGGCCGCAACGGTCGCGGCGTGGGCAAGACCGGGGTCGCGATCGCCGTGGAGCGGCGGGAGAAGACGGCCGGCTCCGTGCGGCTCATCCAGATCCCTCGGGCGACGACGGCCGTGTTGACGGGCTTCATCCAGCGCTCGATCCGACCGGACCACACCACCGTCTTCACAGACGCGTGGGGCGCCTACACGTCCCTGACCCGGCAGGGGATCGATCACCGTCCTCGCAAGGGCGGTCATGGACGCCAGGCTCTCGACATCCTGCCTTGGGCCCACACGGCCTTCGGCAATCTCAAGACTTGGCTGCGCGGCACGTTTCACGGCGTCAGCCCGAAGCACCTCCAGCGCTATCTCGACGAGTTCAGCTACCGCTTCGATCGCCCTAGTGACATCCCCGGAGGGACTTGACGTTTCGGGGATTATCGGACGTGGAATGCCCCGTTATTCGTCCT
>CAZYOL010000220.1:0-7979 GCA_964649065.1 uncultured Spirochaetales bacterium | reverse complement strand
GCGCACACGCGGTGGTGGCCGCGGGGGGCGCGCTGCGCGTGCTGGCCGGCGTCTTCGCCGCCGCGGGCGTGGCCGTCCTGGCCCTGCGGCGAGCCCGGGGCGCGGGCGCAGGGGGCGCGGCCCCGGCGGACCCGCCCATGGGGTCCGCGCCGCCGCCGAGCCCGGCCCCTGCACTCCGCCTGGCGGGGCTGGCGCTGGCCGGCGCCGCCACCCTCGCCTTCCACTTCTACGGCGGCACCGTGGGCCTGTGGATCGCCGGCGTGGCCCTGCTGGCGGCGGCCGCGGCCTGGCTGCTGCCGAGCGCACCGGCGTGGGAGACCCCGCGCCGGGGGCGCGGCCTGGAAGCAGGGCTCTGGCTCCTGGGGGCCTCCTGCGCGCTCATCACACTCGTGTGTCATCGGCCGGACATCGACGACGCCTTCTACGTGAACCTGGCGACCTCCGCCGCGGCCCACCCCGGCGCGCCGCTCCTCGCCGGCGACACGCTCCACGGTGCGGCCGAGCTGCCGCTGCTGCTGCCAGTCTACCGCCTGCACAGCTACGAGCTCTGGAACGGCGCCCTGGCCTGGGCGACTGGGCGCCCGGCACTGGAGATCTTCCACTGGATCTCCGCCAGCCTGGCGGCCCTGCTGGTGCCGATGGCCCACGCGCGCCTGCTGCGGCAGCTCACGCCGCGGGAGTGGCTGGCGGCCACCGCGGCCCTGGTCTTCGTGCTGCTGGCCGCCGGGACGCCGCACCGCTGGTACGGGAACTTCGCCTTCGTGCGCATGTGGCAGGGCAAGGGGATCTTCCTCTTCGTCTTCCTGCCGCTGGTCCAGGCCTACGCCATCGAGTGGGCGCGGCGCCCGACGCCCGGCAGCTGGCTGCGTCTGGCCGCGGCCCAGGTCGCGGCGCTGGGCTGCACCTCCTCGGCGCTGTGGGCGGCGCCGGTCTCGGCCGCCCTGGCGCTGGCGACGGCGCTGCGGCCCACGCCCCGCGAGCTCGCTCGCCTCGCCTGGGGCCTCGGCGCCTCGCTCTACCCGTTGGCCGCCGGCGCGCTGATGCTGGAGAGCATGGCCTCGGGCGTGCACGCGCCGAGCCTCGGCAACAAGAACTGGACGCCGGGCTACCAGCTCGAGGGCGCCCTGGCCGAGACCCTGGGCGACGACCGGCTGCTGGCGGCGGGCCTCTTCGCGCTGCTCGGGAGCTGGGCCTGCACCGGCTCGGCCCTCGCCCGCCGCTTCGCCCTGGTCTTCCCGCTGGCTCTGCTGCTGGTGCTGCTCAACCCCTTCGCCGCCCGCTGGGTGGTCGGACACGTGACGGGCGGCTCCTACTGGCGCTGCATGTGGGCCCTGCCGTTGCCCCTGCTCATGGCCCTGGTGCTGATCGCGCCGCTGGAGCTGGGCACGCGGGCGGGACGCCGGGCGCGGGGCGCCGCGCTGAGCGTCGCCCTGGCGGCCGCCTTCGCGCTGGGCGTGCCCGAGTGGAGCTCGCTCAGCCGCCAGAACGCAGGCGGCGGCGAGCTGCCGCTGCGCCTCGGCTGGCCGGGCCTCAAGGTGCCGGAGGACTCCTTCGCCTGGGCCCGCAGCTTCGCCGAGAGCGTGCCCACGGACGCGACGGTGCTGGCGCCCCTGGACGTGTCGGTCTGGCTGCCGACGCTCCCCGAGCCGCCGCGACCGCTGCTGGTGCGCCCCAGCTACCTGCGCATCCACCGCGAGGCCCTGGGCCTGCGCGACGTCGGCACGCGCGAGGCCCTGACGCTCTTCGCCGGCGGGGAGCGGGTCGGGCCCGGCGAGGCCCAGCTCTTCGCCGAGGCCCTCGAACGCTACGCGCTGCAGGGCGTGCTGCTGCGCGCCGGACCGCAGAGCGCCGTCGCCCGGCGCATCCTGCGCGAGCGGGGCTTCCGGCCCGGCGCGCGCTCGCTGGCGGCCGAGATCTGGCTGCGCGAGGCGCCGGCTACTCCGGCGGGAAGTTGACGTCGAGGGTCACGTCCTTCCACTGCTCGAGCGACTCCGAGAGCTCGCGCAGCTTGTCGCGGAAGGCCCGGTAGACGTCGTGGCCCAGCAGCAGGTGGAGCGGAGGCTCCTCCAGCTCGCTCACCATCAGCACCGCGTCGGCCACGCGTCGGGGATCCCCCGGAAACTTGCTGCCCGCGGCCTTGATCATGGCCTTGCGGGCGCCGACGGTCTCGGCGTAGGCCTCCAGCGGACGGCTGGCCTCGACCATCGAGCGCGTGGACCAGTCGGTGCGGAAGGCGCCGGGCTCGATGGCCGTGACGCGAATGCCGAAGGGCGCCACCTCCTTACGCAGGCCCTCGGAGAGCGCCTCCAGCGCGAACTTCGTGGAGCTGTAGTAGACGTTGGGCGGGTTGGCGACGAGCCCGGTCATCGAGGAGATGTTGATCACGTGGCCCCGGCCGCGGCGGCGCATGCCCGGCAGCGTCGCCTTGATCATGTCCACCACGCCGAAGTAGTTGGTGTCGAACATGGCGCGGATCTGCTCGTCCTCGCCCTCCTCCACCGCCGCCATGTAGCCGTAGCCGGCGTTGTTCACGAGCACGTCGATGGCCCCGAAGCGGAGCTCCGTCGCCTCGACGGCGGCGGCCACCTGCTCGCGCCGGGTCACGTCGAGCTCCAGGGCCAGGGCCCGCTCGGGATGGGCCTCCACCAGGTCGGCGACCGCCGCCGGCCGGCGCGCGGTGACCGCCACCCGATGTCCGCGCGCCAGAGCAGCCCGGGCGATCTCGCGGCCGATGCCGCTGGAGCAGCCGGTGACGAGCCAGGCGGCCGCCGCCTCCGGGCCCGCGCTCACCGGGCGTCCAGCTCGGGGAGGCGCCGCCGGTAGGCCGCGGCGCGCTGCGCCCGCTGGCGCTCCCGCTCCTCCGGGCGGCACCAGAGGCCCTCTTCCGGGAGCTCCTCGCGCAGCGAGGCCAAGGGCACCACCCGGCTCCTGGCGGAGAGATCGTCGCGGGGCCGCTTGCCGGGGAACTCGGCCAGGCGCAGGGTCAGGATGCCCTCCCCGAGCCCGCAGGTGTCGATCCAGTTGTAGACCCCGGGATCGCGGCGGGAGAGCACGTAGGTGTAGGTGCCGTCCGGGTTGGGACGCGACTGGGCCTTGTTGAGGCTGCTGCTGCGGTCGACGATCTCGAGCGTGGTGCCCCAGATGTTTCCGGTGGGCACCACGAAGTAGGCGGCGCCGCCGTCGTTCACGTCGATGATCATGGCCTCGTCTTCCGAGAGCCGGAAGTTCCCGCCGATGTAGAACTGGTTGCGCAGCGCCCCGCCGGTGTCGGCCGACCAGGCCAGCCCGAAGCGATTGGCGGGGCTGCTCCACATGCCCCGGACGATCTTCTGGGTGAAGTCGGCGAAGCGGTGCATGAAGCGCACCGTCAGCTCGGCCTGCTCCTCGGCGCTGCGGGGCGGGCTGCTCGGCGCAGCGCCCAGCCGCTCGATCGAGAGCTCGTTGGGCTCGTCGCGCTCCCAGTCGAGCATCACGTCGCGGATGTAGAGCTCGTGGGCCGCCGGGGCCGAGCGGATGTGATTGGGACGCTGGCCCTGGGGATCGGCGTCGACGTGGATCACGAAGCTCCGGTCGGGCTCCAGCACCAGGTCCGCGCCGGAGAGGACGTCGACGGTGTTCATGCCCGGGTCCCAGAGCGTGAAGTAGTTCTCGGTCATGCGCCGCTCGGCCACCCGGCCGTGGATCCGGTAGCGCTCGCTGCCCGAGATGGGGATGACCCGGTAGATCGAGTCCGGGTTGTCGATGCCCCAGCGCGAGCCGGGGATCTGCAGATCGCCGAGCGGATGGGCCAGGCGGGTGATGCAGGTGACCCGGGGCCGCAGCGGATCCTGGTTGAGGGACCAGACCGCCGCCGAGAACATCACCTCCTCGAAGGCCGCGTCGAAGCAGCCGCGCATGTCCGGACCGGGGTCGGCCGCCTGCAGCCAGCCCCGGCGAACCTCGTCGAAGGCCTCTCGCACCCGGGGATGGCGACTCAGCGCGAGGGCCTCGCGCTCGTGGAGGTGCTGCTCGGGGGTGGCGATCGGATGCACGGGCATGGGGCCTCCGGCTGGGCCGGCAGGGTACCACCGATCAGCGCGCGCTCTCGACGTGGCGCGCCAGATACTCGGCGAAGGCGGCGCGGATCTCGGCCTCCGAGAGGCCGAAGTCGTCGGCCGCGTAGCGGTGTGCCGGACGCTTCTCGGCGGACTGAGAGGCCCACCAGCCCTGCATGGCGCGCCGGGCCTCGGGGCCGAGCTCCACGGCGAGGCCCGCGTAGAGTCGCTCGACCGCGGCCAGGGGATCGCTCAGCGCCTCCCGGTAGTCGACGTCGCTGAAGCGCGACGCAGCCCGGGGCAGGCGCTCGCGCGCCGCCAGGGCGCGGGCGGTGGCCCAGGCCATGCGCCCCAGCCACTGGCGACCGATGCGGGCGGCATCGACCGTATCCGAGTACAGGCCCCACAGGGTCGCGTTCAGGCTGGCGCCCGAGGGCACGGTCTCCAGGGGCGTGCGGTGCATCCAGACCACGTGCGCATCGGGGAAGACCGAGAAGAGAGTGTCGAGGTAGCCCAGGTGTGCGGGGCTCTTCAGCACCCAGCGCTCGCCCGCCTCGCCCCGGCGACGCTTCTGCCACTGCAAGAGCTGCAGCATCTCGTGCAGATAGCGGTAGGCGGGCTCGAAGTCCTGCTGGTCGAGCCAGGCCCGGTACTCGGGAACGTCGCAGGAGGCCTCGGGCACGTGGGAGAGGAAGGCGTCGGCCAGCAGCACGATCTCCTCGTCGGGCTCGAGGGCGTGGCTCGGGTGGATGGCGTGCAGGCGCGGGGCGAAGGCCTGCATCTGACGGCTGCGCTCGAGGCCGTCTTCGATGCGCGGATCGGGCTCCTCCCAGCGCGTGCCGGGGCGCGGGGCCGGCTCGCCCAGCTCCCAGCCCAGGGCGCTGTAGCTGCGCGGGTCGCGGGCCAGCAGGCGCTGCATCAGCGTCGTGCCCGAGCGCATCATGCCCACCACGACGATCGGCGGGGCCACGCGCTCCTCGGCGATCTCGGGATGCCGGCGCCGCCAGTCGCGGGCCCGCAGGCGCTGCACCAGGCTGCGGCGCAGCGACGCGCGCAGCACCAGCGTGCCGACGGAGTTGAGCGGCGCCGCGGCCAGCGAGCGCAGCAGCACCCGCAGCGGCTCGCGGAAGGACTCGTCTCCGAAGTCGTCGAGCCCGGTCTTGCGACGCGCGCTCTCGAGCAGCGCGTTCTCGTCGAAGGGCTCGGGGCTCGTCGGGCTCATGCGTCCTCGTCGGCGGCTGGGAGCGGAGACGCAGGGTACCGCGGGGGGCGCGAGGCGTCTGCGCTAGCGTGGGCGCCATGCCGGGCGCCGCGCGCGAGATCGAGAACCTCCTCTACGCCTACGCCGAACGCATCGACGCCGGCGACCTGGAGGGCGTGGCCGAGCTCTTCCGCCACGGCCGGATCCAGGCGGGGCTCGACGCGACGCCGGCGCAGACCTTCGAGGGCCGCGAGCGGGTGCTGGCCCTCTACCGCGGCTCGACGCGCCTCTACCCCGACGGCAGCCCCCACACCCAGCACGTGACGACAAACGCGATCATCGAGGTCGACGAGGCGGCGGGACGCGCCTCGGCGCGCAGCCGCTACACGGTCTTCCAGCAGGTGGAGGACTTCCCATTGCAGCCGATCATCTGCGGCCGCTATCGGGACAGCTTCAGGCGCATCGAAGGGCGCTGGTGCTTCGACACGCGGATCCTGCTGGTCGACCTGGTCGGCGACCTGAGCCGGCACCTGCTCTACGCGCTGGACGACTCCGCGCGCTCCGCGGGCGGCCCCGAGAAGCACACCTGACCGCGCGGCGCGAGCGCCCCGTCGGAGGCCCGGCTGATGCGAAGCTCCCCGAGCTGAGCGCTGCGACCGCCGCGGAGGAGACGGCCCTCGGCCTCGTCCCCCAGATCGGATCGGCCGTCGGCCATGCCTCCCCCTCCCGGAGCGCGGGAGGCTAGGCGAGGCCGTGTCGCCGGGCACGCTGGGCTGGATCCTGCTGGCCCAGATCTGCGGGGGCAGCGCGCCGGCGCTGACCAAGCTCGCCCTCGACGGGCTGGGGCCGTGGAGCCTGGTGGTGGTGCGCCAGCTGCTCGGGACGGCGCTGCTGGCCGTGCTGTGGCGCGCGCGGCGTCCGGCCGAGCCCGCGCCGCGCTTCGAGCGACGCGACCTCGGGCTGCTGCTGCTGCTCGCCTGGGGCGGCTTCGCGCTGCCCCAGATCCTGAACGCGGTGGGCCTGCAGCTCTCCACCGCCACGAACGGGGCCCTGCTGATTCCCCTCGAGCCGATCGGCATCGTGCTCGGCGGGGCCCTGCTGCTGGGCGAGCGGCTGACGGCGCGACGCGCGGCGTCCCTGGCGCTGGGGATCGGCGGCGCCACCCTGATCGTGCTGCAGGGAGACCCGGAGGCCGCCACCGGCGACGTTCGCGGCGACCTGCTGATGGCCCTGGGCCACCTGTCGTGGGCCATCTACACGCTGGCCGCCAAGCCGCTGGTGACTCGCCACGATGCCCTGCGCGTGACCTTGGTGGGCAGCCTGCTCTCGCCGCTGCCGCTGCTGCCGGCGGCCCTCGGCGAGCCCCTGGACCTGCCCGCCGCCGCCGGCGCGCTGGGCTGGATCGTGCTGCTGGCGGTGGTGGCCACGGCCCTCGGCACCTTCGCCTGGAACCGGGCGCTGACCCGGGTCCGGGCCGGCACCCTGGCCGCCTTCATCTTCGTGCAGCCGCTCTGGGGCCTGGCCCTGGGCGCGCTGATCCTGGGCGAGCCGGTCGGCCTGCAGGCGCTGATCGGCGCCGTCCTGATCCTGGCGGCGACCACCTGGGTCGCCCTGGCCGAGGAGCCCTAGCCGTCCTGGGGGCGAGCCGCGGCCAGGAAGGCCGGGCGCTCGCCGCCGCCGTGGACCAGCAGGCTGGCCCCGCTCACGTAGCGGGCCAGCGGCGAGGCGAGGAAGAGGCAGGCGTCGCCCACGTCCTCCGGCTCGCCCATGCGCCCCAGCGGCACCGTGGCGCCGACGGCGGCCAGGGCCTCCTCGTCGCCGTAGTGCAGCTGGGACTGCTCGGTGCGGATCATGCCGGCGGTGACCGCGTTGATCCGCACCTTGGGCGCCCACTCGACGGCCAGGCTGCGGGTCAGCGAGAGCAGCCCGGCCTTGGCGGCTCCGTAGGCGGCGGTGCCCGGCGAGGCGCGCTCGCCGGAGACGCTGGCGATGTTGACGATGCTGCCGCCCTGCTCCTGCTGCTGCATGACCGCATTGGCGCGCTGGGCGAAGTGCAGCGGCGCCAGCAGGTTGAGCCTCACGATCGACTCGGAGAAGCGGGGCGAGGCGCTGGCGGCCTCGGCGGCCGGTGAGCCCCCGGCGTTGTTGACCAGCACGTCGAGCCGCCCGAAGCGGGTGAGCCCAGCCTCGACGACCCGCTCGATCTGCTCGGGCTCGCGCACGTCCGCCTGCTCGAAGACGGCCTCACGGCCTGCGGCGCGGGGCGGCGGCGCCGGCGGCCTGCGCTGAACCACCACGACCTCGGCTCCGGCGGCCAGGAAGCGCTCGCTGATGCCCCGGCCGACGCCGCGCCCGCCGCCGGTGACGATCACCACGCGGCCGCCGAAGTCGAGGCCCGGCACGCTAGAGCCCCAGGTGCCGGGCGACGCGCTCCCGGTGCCAGGCCGGGTCCCCGAGCAGCACCCGGCCGGAGCGGGCGCGCTTGAAGTAGAGGTGCACGTCGTACTCCCAGGTGAAGCCCACACCGCCGTGGATCTGGAGGCACTCGGCCGCGCAATCGAAGAAGGCCTCGGAGCAGGTGGACTTGGCCAGGGAGGCCGCCACCTCGAGATCGCCCTGGCCTTCCGAGGCCAGGCAGGCGGCGTAGTAGGCCGCGGAGCGCGCCGACTCCACCTTCAGCATCATGTCCGCGCACTTGTGCTTGATGGCCTGGAAGGAGCCGATGGGCCGGCCGAACTGCACCC
>CAZYOL010000219.1:0-7994 GCA_964649065.1 uncultured Spirochaetales bacterium | reverse complement strand
CGCTCCGCTACGGCGAGAACCCCCACCAGCGGGCCGCCCTCTACGGGCGCTTCCTCGAGATCGCCGAGCCCCTTCACGGCAAGGAGCTGTCCTTCAACAACGTCGTCGACGTCCAGGCGGCCCTCGCGCTCATCCTCGACTTCCCGTCGAGCCGGGAGGCCAGCGTGGCCATCCTGAAGCACAACACACCCTGCGGTGTGGGCTCCGGGGCGACGCCCCTCGAAGCCTACCAGCGGGCCTTCGAGACCGATCCCGAGTCGCCTTTCGGCGGTATCATCGTCTGCAGTCGGCCCTTCGATCTCGAGCTGGCGCGCAAGGTGGACGAGATCTTCACGGAGGTCCTGGTGGCTCCGGACTTCGCTCCGGAGGCGCTGGAGCTGCTGCGCAAGAAGAAGAACCGGCGCCTGCTGCGCTTCCACCGGGAGCGCGTCGACGCCGCGCAGCTGGACTGGAAGCGCGTCTTCGGCGGCCTGCTGGTGCAGGAGCCCGACGGCTCCGGCGACGAGCTGGCCTCGGCCCAGGTGGTCACCGAGCGCAAGCCCTCGGACGAGGAGCTGCGGGCGCTGGGCTTCGCCTGGCGGGTGGTGAAGCACGTCAAGAGCAACGCCATCGTCTTCGCCGGGGCCGAACGCACGCTGGCGATCGGCGGCGGGGCGACGTCGCGGGTGGACGCCATCCATCAGGCGCGCGAGAAGGCGGCGCGCGTGGGGCTCGACCTGGCCGGCTGCGCGCTGGCCAGCGACGCCTTCTTCCCCTTCCCCGACGGTCTCGAGGCGGGCGTGGCCGCCGGCGCTCGCGCCGTGGTGCAGCCGGGCGGCTCGGTGCGCGACGCGGAGGTCGTCGAGGCGGCCAACCGCCTCGGCGTCTCGATGATCTTCACCGGCGCGCGTCACTTCCGACACTGATGCGGGTCCTCGTCGTCGGCTCCGGGGGCCGCGAGCACGCCCTGGCCTGGAAGATCGCGGCCAGCCCCCGGGTGAGCCGGGTGCTGGCCGCGCCGGGCAGCGACGGCATGCGCGACGTCGCCGAGGTCTTCCCGTCGCCGTCCGCCTCCGACGCCGCCGCGCTGCTCGAGCGGGTGCTCGAAGAGCGCGTGGACCTGGTCGTGATCGGGCCCGAGGCGCCGCTGGCCGCCGGCGCGGCCGACCGGCTGCGGGCGGCTGGCGTGCCGGTCTTCGGGCCCTCCGCCGCGGCCGCCCAGCTCGAGTCCAGCAAGAGCTTCGCGAAGCACTTCATGCAGCGTCACGGCATTCCCACCGCCGACTTCGCGGTCTTCGAGGAGCTGGACGCGGCCCGCCGGCACGTCGGCTCCCGGGAGGGACCCTGCGTGGTGAAGGCCGACGGACTGGCCGCCGGCAAGGGGGTCTTCGTCTGCGACGATGCGCCGGCCGCCGAACGGGCCCTGGCCGAGATCATGGGCGACCGCCGCTTCGGGGAGGCCGGTGCCCGGGTGGTGATCGAGGAGCGACTGCGAGGCGAAGAGGCCTCCTACTACGCGATCAGCGACGGCGAGCGCGTGGTCACCCTGGCCGCCGCGCAGGACCACAAGCGCGCCCTCGACGGCGACCGGGGCGAGAACACCGGGGGCATGGGGGCCTACTCGCCGGCGGGAGTGGTGAGCGCGGCGGTCGAGAAGCGGGTCCTCGAGGAGATCGTGCACCCGACGATCCGGGGCATGGCCTCCGAGGGGCTGCCCTACCTCGGCGTCCTCTACGTGGGCCTGATGATCGATCCGAGCGGCGCACCCCGGGTCGTCGAGTTCAACGTGCGCTTCGGCGACCCGGAGACCCAGCCGCTGGTGCTGCGCATGGACGGAGACCTCATGCCCCTGCTCGAGGGCGCCGCCGCCGGCGACCTGCGCCGGGCCGAGGCGCCAGCCTTCCGCGATGCCGCGGTCTGCGTGGTGCTGGCCTCGGGGGGCTATCCCCGCGAGTACCGCACCGGCCTGCCGATTCGCGGCCTCGATTCCCTGGCTGGCGATCCGGACGTCCGGGTCTTCCACGCCGGAACCCGAGAGGTCGAGGGCGGGGGCTTCGTCACGGCCGGCGGTCGGGTGCTGGGGGTGACGGCGCGGGGCGCCGACGTCGGCGAGGCCCGGGCCCGCGCCTACGCCGCCTGCGAGCGCATCGACTTCGAGGGACTCCAGCTGCGGCGCGACATCGCCGCCCGCGCCTGATGGCCTCGGCCGGCGATGCGGCGCTGCCGGACCCGCTGGGCGATGCCGTGGCCTGGCTGGGCGCGGGCCAGCTGATCGCCTTTCCCACCGAGACGGTCTGGGGCCTGGCCGCCGATGCCCGCTCCGAGGCGGCGCTCGAGCGGCTTCGGGCCTGGAAGGGCCGCAGCGAGGCGTCGCCGATCGCCCTGCTGGTCTCCGGCGTCGAAGCGCTGGCGGAGCTCGGCTGTCGCACCGGCCCGGCGGCGCGCCGCATCGCCGAGAGCTTCTGGCCCGGGCCGCTCACGCTGGTGGTGCCGTGTCGCAGCGACTTCCCGGCGGGCATCGCGCGCTCCGACGGAGCGGTGGGCTTCCGCTGCTCCTCCCATCCACTCGCGGCAGCCCTGGAGCGCAGGCTGCGCGTCGCCGGTCTCGGCCCCATCACCGCCACCAGCCTCAATCGCAGCGGCGAGCCGCCCGCGGCCGGCCGCGGCGAGGCCGAGGCCCTGTGCGGGGCTCCCGAGGGCCCCCGGCTGCTGGCGGTCGACCGGGCCGAGTGTGGCGGCTCCGCCGCGAGCACCGTCGTAGACTGCACCGCGGCGGAGCCGGTCGTGCTCCGCTGGGGGGCGATTCCCCGAGAGGAGCTGCTGCCGTACCTGGGAAGCGAGGTGCAGAGATGACCTGGATTCGTCCCTTTCGCGCCCTGCGCTACGACCCGAGCCGCGTCGAGCTCGGACGGGTGATCGTCCCCCCCTACGACGTGATCTCCGCCGAGGAGCGGTCGAGCTGGTACGAGCGCGATCCCCACAACGCGATTCGCCTGGAGCTGACCCGGGACGCCTCCGAGGAGGCCGGCACCGACTACGCCTGGGTGCCCGAGACCCTGGCGGCCTGGCGCTCCGAGGGGGTGCTGGTCCGAGACGCGGCGCCCTCCCTCTACGGCCTGCGCCAGCGCTTCCGCGCGCCCGGCGGGGGAGAGCACGTCCGCGAGGGCTTCTTCGCGCTGCTGCACCTCGAGGACTACGAGCGCCGCATCGTGCGGCCCCACGAGCGGACGCTGGCGGGGCCCAAGGCCGATCGGCTGAAGATGATCCGCGCGGCCCAGGGCAACCTGTCGGTGGTCTTCATGCTCTACGAGGACCGGCAGGGCGAGGTTCTGGACGCCCTGGCGCCGGCCTTCGACGCCGGATCGGGGCAGCGGGCCCAGGACCCCACCGGCACCGAGCACAGCCTGGTGGTCGTCGACGATCCGCAGCGCATCGAGGCCGTCCGGGCGGCCATGGCCGAGCGGCCGGTGGTGATCGCCGACGGGCACCACCGCTACGAGACGGCCCTGGCCTACCGCGACGAGCGCCGCCGCGCCGGCGCGGGCTCCGGCGAGGACCAGGCCCACGAGTGGCTGCTCGTCTACTTCGCCAACGCCTTCGCCCCCGGCAGCCTGCTGCTGCCGATCCACCGGCTCGTCCAGAAGGGCGCGCCGCCGACGCCCGCGGCCTGGGACGCGCGGCTGCTCGGCTGGACCTCCAGCGAGCACGCGGTGGGCTCCGCCGACGAGGTGCCCGCGCTGCTGGCCGCCCGGCTCGAGCCGCTGCGCGACCGGCACGCCTTCGCCGTGGACGACGCCTCGGGCCAGCTGCGGATCTTCTCGCGGCCGCGGGACGAAGAGCTGACCGTGCGCGTGATCCACCGGGAGGTGATCGACGGCGTCTTCGGGCTCGACGAGGAGGCCGTGCGGGCGGGAGCCATCGCCTACCCGAAGAGCGCCCTGCAGACCGCCCGGGACCTGCGCGCCGGCCGCGGGGCCGTCGCCCTGTACCTGAACGCCCTGTCCCCGGACGACGTCTTCCGGGTCACCGAGCGCGGCGAGGTGCTGCCCCAGAAGTCGACCTTCTTCTTTCCCAAGCTCCCGACCGGCCTGCTCTTTCGCACCTTCGAGGAGGCGCCGTGAGACGGCGTCCGCGCAGCGAGCCGATCGCGCTGGGTCGCATCCTGCCGCGGGTCTTCGAGGATCTCGGCCTGGGCGCCTCGGCCCGCGTCGTGCAGATCGCCGATCGCTGGCAGGAGGCCGTGGGGGCCGAGATCGCGGGCCACAGCCGGCCGCTGATGCTGCGCGGGGAGGTTCTCGAGGTGGAGGTGCCCTCGAGCGTCTGGGCCCAGCAGCTCCAGCTGCGCCTTCCCGAGATGCTGCGGGGCCTGGAGCGCGTCTGGGGAGAGGAGGCGCCGAGCCAGCTGCGGCTGCGTCTCGAGCCCCGCGCCGCCGGCCGGGTCGGCTAGGCTGGCCCCATGAGCGTCGGGGCGGGGGACGCGGGCGGAGAGGGCACGGAGACCGCGGGCGACGGCTTTCGCTGCGACTTCTGTGGCTCGGTGGTGCCCCGGGTGCGCCGGGTGGCCCTCGACCGCGACTACGACCGCCTCCAGAAGCCGCATCGGGTGCGCTACGCCTGCCCGAGCTGCTCGGACGCCAAGGAGCGCCAGCGCATCCGCCCCGGCTGAGAGCCCGTTGACCGCGGCGTGCGCGTCGCATAGCCTCTGCGGCCGCCTCGCGAGCCTCCGGAGGCCCGCGATCCCGTTTCTGCGACCCCCGATGGTGGCCCGTGACGCTTCTCGAGCGGGCGCCCTCAGCGAAGGGAAATCGACGTATGGTCAAGATCCGGCTTCGGCGCCAGGGCGCCAAGAAGCGACCCTTCTACCGCATCGTGGCGATCGACTCGCGGCGCACGCGCGACGGCCGCGCCCTCGAGTTCCTGGGGACCTACGACCCCACGACGCGGCCGGAGCGGGTCCATCTCGAGCGGGAGCGCATCGAGCACTGGCGCGGTCGGGGAGCCCAGCTCTCCCCCACCGTGCGCTCCCTGTTGCGTCGGGCCGGGCGCGGAGCCGCGCCGGCCGAGCCCGCCGAGCCCGCGACGGCGGCGGAGGGCTCCTGATGGCGACTCCGGCCGAGCTGGTGGCCTTCATCGCCAAGGCCATCGTGAACGATCCCGAGGCCGTGTCGGTCCGCGAGCTCGAGGGCGGGGAGCTGCTCGAGCTGGAGACGGCAGCCGACGATCGCGGCCGCGTCATCGGCCGGCAGGGGCGCGTGGCCAAGGCCATGCGGGCGCTCCTGGGAGCATCGCGAAATGGAGCCGACTGCCGACTCGACATCGTCGACTGAGGCGGGGCGGCGGCGCGTCGCGGTCGGTCGCGTCGCCGGGGCCCACGGGCTGCGGGGTCTGATCCGGGTCCGCTACTTCACCGACGACGCGAGCGATCTCGAGCAGCTGCGCGACGTCCTGCTCGCGGACGAGGAGGGCGACGGCGAGCAGCTCGGCTTTCGGGTCGAGGCGGTGCGACCGGGCAGGAGCGGTGAGGTGCGCATGACGCTGGCGGGAGTTCGCAGACGGGAGGCGGCGGAGGCGCTCCGCGGCCGGCTGGTCTGGGTCGACACCGAGCAGCTCGGCCCCGCAGAGGACGGGGAGCACTGGGGCTTCGAGCTCGTGGGCTGCCGGGTCGAGGACACCGAGGGACACCCGGTCGGGCGGGTGCGGGACATCGGCAGCAACGGCGCCCAGGCCCTGCTGGTGGTCGAGACGGAGGACGGAGTGGAGCACCTGATTCCGGCGGTCCGCGAGTGGATGCCCGAGGTCGACGTGGCCGCGAGGCGCATCGTGATCGAGGTGGCGCCGGGCCTCCTCGAGCCGCGGGCCTAGAGGCGATCGGAGGCGGGGTGCTGCGCATCGACATCGTCACCCTCTTCCCCGGCCTCTTCGGCCCCTTCCTGGAGGGATCGATCGTCGGCATCGCGCGCCGCGCCCGGCGCGTGGCCATCGGGCTCCACGATCTCCGCGACTTCAGCGACGACCCGCACCGCAGCGTGGACGATGCCCCCTACGGCGGCGGGCCCGGCATGGTCATGAAGGCGCAGCCGCTGGTGGACGCGGTCGAGGCGCTGGTCGGACCCAAGGGCCCCGCGCGCAAGGCGCGCGTTCTGCTGCTCACGCCGCAGGGTCGAAGCCTCGACCAGGCCGGGCTCGAGGAGCTGGCCGCCGAGGAGCACCTGGTGCTGGTCTGTGGTCGCTACGAGGGGGTCGATCAGCGCGCCGTCGAGCTGGCGGTCGACGAGGAGCTCTCGATCGGCGACTACGTGCTCTCCGGCGGCGAGGTGCCGGCCATGGTCGTGGTCGAGGGCGTGGTGCGGCTGCTGCCCGGAGTGCTCGGCAACCCCGAGTCGATCCGCAGCGAGTCCTTCCGCGACCACCTGCTGGAGGGTCCCCAGTACACGCGGCCGGCAGAGCTGCGCGGCCTCGCGGTGCCCGAGGTGCTGCGCTCCGGCGATCACGCCGCCATCGCCCGCTGGCGGGCGGAGCGGGCCCGAGAGACGACATTGCGGCGACGACCCGACCTCGTGCGGCGCGCCGAGGAGGAGGGATGATGAGCAAGATCGAGGCGATCGAGACGGCCGGCCTGCGCCGCGACCTGCCGCCGTTCCGGCCGGGGGACACGCTGCGCGTCCACGTCCGCATCAAGGAGGGCGACAAGGAGCGCATCCAGGTCTTCGAGGGCGTCTGCATCCGGCGCCGCGGCCGCGGGCCCTCGGAGACCTTCACGGTGCGCAAGGTCTCCTACGGCGTGGGCGTCGAGCGGATCTTTCCCACCCAGTCGCCCAACGTGACCCAGGTGGAGATCAAGAGCCGCGGGCACGTGCGTCGTGCGCGTCTCTACTACCTGCGCTCCCTGCGCGGCAAGAAGGCCCGCCTGCGCTCGAAGGTGCGCGACCTCTCCAGCCTGCTCGCGCCCGAGCAGCTCGACGCCGCCGAGGCCGAGGAGGCGCTGGCCGCTGCGCCCGAGGCGAGCAGCGCCGAGGCCGGGCAGGCCGCGCCGGAGAGCGCCGGGGAGGCCGCGCCGGAGCCGGGAGACGCGGCGCCGGCCGAGGAGACGAAGGCCTAGGGCCCTTCGTCGGCCTCGAAGGCCCCGGGCAGGTGGCGCAGCCGCCAGCCCGCGGCCCCCCGCTCGCAGACGATGACGTCGAAGCGCACGCGGCGCGGTCTTCGGCTCCGGTGCTCGCGCAGCCAGGCGGCGGCGCCCCGGACGAGTCGTGCCCGCTTGCGCGCGTCGACGGCCAGCTCGCCGGGTCCGTGCGCCCGCGAGCGGCGCGTCTTGACCTCGACGAAGGCCAGCACGCCCGCGCGCTCGGCGATCATGTCGATCTCGACACGGTCGGCCCGGGCGTTGCGCTGAAGGATTCGCCAGCCCTGCGCCTCGAGCCAGCTCGCCGCCCGGCCTTCGCCTTCATCGCCCAGCCGGCGTCTGCCCGGGTCGGGCACAGCCTTCACGATGGGCTCCCAGGGACCGGGGCGGCTGCTACCGTAGCGCACCGTGAGCCAGTCGAATTCGCTTCCCGCCCTCGGCGTCGTCGGGGGATCCGGCGTCTACGAGCTGGACGGTCTCGAGGACGCTCGCTGGGAGGTCGTCGAGTCGCCCTTCGGCGAGCCCTCCGACGAGCTCCTGGTCGGCTCCTATCGCGGTCAGCGCATCGTCTTCCTGCCGCGACACGGACGCGGGCACCGGCGTTCGCCCTCCGAGATCGACTACCGCGCGAACGTCGACGCCCTGAAGCGCGCCGGCGTCACCGACCTGGTCTCGGTCTCGGCCTGCGGCTCGCTGCGCGAGGAGCTGGCGCCCGGCACCTTCGTGATCGTCGACCAGTTCATCGACCGGACGCGCCGCCCCTCGAGCTTCTTCGGTTCGGGCTGCGTCGCCCACGTCTCCATGGCCCGCCCGGTCTGTGCGCGCCTGGGCGACAGTCTGGAGAAGAGCGCTCGCGAGCTCGAGATCCCGGTGGCGCGCGGCGGCACCTACCTGG
>CAZYOL010000218.1:0-8014 GCA_964649065.1 uncultured Spirochaetales bacterium | reverse complement strand
GCTCTACGCCATTCTCTTGGAGCAGCTCCCCCCCTTCCCCACCACCCGCCAGATTCTCCGGCAGGTAGGTCGCGCCTTCTCGGCACAAGAGGTGCCCAGCCCCTTTGACGACGTCACCACCCAGGGGCACGCCTTCGCCAGCGGCGCCTACGAGACGCCAATCACCGGAATCGAGCAAGAACACGGAGGCCCCCCTGCAGCCGAGCCCCGCGACGACCGCCTTGCATAAGCGATCCGCCCCGCCAGCCTCATCAAGGACCCCACGAATCTCGTTGCCGAAATTCGCGACCGTCCCTGCCAGCCGTGCCTCGCGGACCGAGAACCACCGACTGATGCTCCCCCGAAGCCGTTCCCGGACCGGGTCTCCCACGAGGAAGCCAAAGAAGACCGTCGCGAAGAGCACACCCGAGTCTCCAAAGGGGAGGCGCACATCTGCACCTGCAGATAGGCCGATGACTATGATCGTAATGGTCACTGAACAGGCAAGGATGTAGAGGACGTACGAAATCAGCTCTCGAAGATCGATATGCAGATCGAAGAGCTTGTAATGGCTCACTGCGTAGCCGACTGGGAGCGGCAGCAAGCCGACGGTCATCGTGGCCAGGGACAGCGACCCCCCTGGGATCTCCGAGCCGAGCCAAGCACCCGCGACCAGTGGAACGACCGGGATGCTCATGGTCCCGAGAAGCAGAATTCTTGCCCTAGCTCGTTCCAGAGGAGAGCGAGACTCGATTGCCTCGATCGCGCAGGCCAGACCCAGGAGAAGCCAGGTTCCCAGCGCGAGAGCCAGAGATGTTCGATCGACCAGAATCCATACGCCCGGGGACCTCTCGAAGTTGGCCACGCCGATCGCAGCGAGCAACGCACTGAGTGCGTAGATTGGATAGAGAATTTGTGGCGACGCTCGCATCACCTCTCGAGGCGTGGGGAAGGTCAAGGCCAGATGCGCCAGCGTCGACGGCATCAGCGCTACTGCCACGATGCCGGCGGCAGCGAGCGTTTCCGAGTGGCTCGAGCAAAAGGCAGACGTGAGAGCGACCGACACGCAAGAGTAGAAGTACGCAAAGGGCGCTGCAGCCGCTTCTCGACTCGAGACCAGCACGAGGATCGAGACCCCACCCAGAACACCGGCGAGGGCGACGCTGGCCATCAGCCTGCCGAAAGCATCGAGTGGAGAATCAGGAACTACCGGAACCGCAACCCACGACTCTCCTCCACCGCGCAGGGTCAAGAGCTCCACGGGCTGGCCTAGCCGCCCTGCCTCCTCGATCAGAGAGCCTAAACCTGCACCGCCTGCGAGCTGGTTGCGCCCGCTGGGCCCCCGGGCACCGACGACTCGATCGTAGGGCTTCAGCAGGCAGCCCTCCGCACGGCCTGTCATAACGGGCACAATGCTGTTCGTAAGCACCCGGCAGGCCAGGCTCCAATGTGACTCGCTTCGCATCTCCGCGCTGGCAGCCAGCAACAACGCGACGACCACCGGGCCCACCGTCGCCGCCACCTTCAAACCTACGCCGCCCACGGCCGCCAGCTCCAGTTGCGCGCTCCCTCGAAACGCGAAACGGCCGTGACCAATGCTGGCAGGACTACCAGATCCGCAACCATTGCACCGAGAATCGCTATACCCGAAAGAAAGCCGAAGCTCGCCACGCTGGCCCACGAGGACAGCGTGAGCACGAAGAAGCCCAACGAGAGGGCAACCGACGTCGTCACCACCGCACGGCCGACATGCAGCACGGCACCCGCCATGGCACCTTCCGCATCCTCTCCTGTCTTTCTTTTCCGGCGATACTGGATCAGGAGGTGAACCGTGTCGTCCACGGCCACGCCGAGCACGACAGCCGCCACCATTGCAGTTCCCATGTCCAGATAGATGCCCCATACACCCATCGCGGCGAGTGTCATCACGACGGGTAAAACCGTGGGAACCATCGCCGCGAGGGCCCAGCCGAGGGAACGGAGAAAGACGGCGACGATCAGAAAGATCACGACCGTCGCTGTGGCAAAGCTCCTGAGCTGTGTCTTCTGGACCTCATCGACCATCTGGAAGTACACGTCTACCGGCCCCGTGAGCTGATAGCTCCAGTCCGCAGGTAGATTACGGCCTACCGCGGAATGGACTGCCTCCAAGAGCTCGGCGGTCCGCTGATACGAACGGAGATCCGAGGAGAAAGAGACTCTCACACTTCGTCGGTCAAGACTCAGCCAACGGTCTACCAAGGACGAATCCGCTAACGACAGCATCATCAAGAGCTCAGCATTGTTCTGCACTGAACGCTGCCCTGCTATCCCCGGAACTCCAAGGGAGGTTGCTGATCGCTCGATCAGATCTACGACAGAGCGAGACGCCTCAATCGACTCGATACTGGTGACAGCTCCAGTCAGCTGCCTGATCTGCTCGAGCGTAGATGGATGCGGAACTGAAGCTGCTTCAGGAAGATCGAACTGAGCTTCTAGAGTGAAGACTGGCCCCATCTTGTCTCTCAAGGTGCGCATCCACTTGACCACTTCCGTCTCCTCGCCAAAGAGCTCGTAGATGCTGACGTCCACCACGAGCCGTGACAGCCCAGGAGCACACGCAATCAACAATCCCGCCGTCAAGGCCATCACAGCCCAGCAGCGTCGCTGCGACTGACGGGTCAGCGCACGGAGGAGACTATCGAGGACAAAGACGCGACTGCCCGGCCTCGTTGGCCCGGGCAACGCAAGTAGCATGACGGGCAGTATGCTGAAGGTCAGCAGCAGCCCGCTTCCAACGCCGATGCCGGCAATCAGGCCGAAATGGATGAAGCTGACAGCGCCGCTCGTTGCAAAGGAGGCGAAGCCAACAGCAGTAGTGCCGGACGCGACGATACATCCCGACTCGATGTCCTTGGCGGCCAGACACAGGGACTTGGCAGTACCCTCGCCCTGGTCCGACGACCGCCTAGCCTGGGCGAGTAGATGCATCGCATTACACGTGGAGACAGCCAGGATGAAGGGGGGCAAAGCTTGGCTTACTGCAGTTTGAGGCCAGCCAATCCATCCCATAGCCCCGGCAGCCCAGACCACTGCTAGGCCACCGGCGATCAGGGATGCGACAACAATCGCCCAAGAGCTGAAAACAAAGAGGACGACGCACCCGATTAACACCACGATGACCGGCACAAGCCTGAGCGAATCGTGCTGCAACGCCCTTCCGGCCAGCACGAAGCTTACTGCCTCCCCGACTAGGAGGAAGCGATAGCCCTTAGCCTCCGGAGCGGCGATGGCAGAATCGAGGGCCTCGATTACCCGAATGTTCAGTTCGCTATCAGAGGATGCAAGGTCGAGGATGATTGCGGCCGTCAGTCCGTCAGGTGACACGAGGGCGTTCGTCCATTCGGGGTCCCGTCGTGCAAGCTCTCCTAGATTCTGCAGTGCCTCTGAATCTCCTGCGTAATCGATCAAGCGCACGACGCTGATTCCGCTTTCGACCGGCACAACCAAAGGAGCGGTCGCCGGACTCGCGATGTCGATGATCCCAGGCACGACCGCAAGCTTGGCTTCGAGCTGATGTGCCATCTGCAGCGAGGCCGCGTCCAACCCGGAGCTGCAGGGCATGGCTGCGCCACATGACCATGCGATAACGACAGACAATCCACCGCCGAAGCGCTCGATGAAGGCATCGAGCCGCTTGACCGAAGGATGATCGGCGCCGACGTATGCGCGAAATCCGGCGTTGGTCTCGATTCGGAGCGCCCCGGCGGCAGCGGCGAGCGTGATGGCGAGGATGATCGTCGCGCAGAGGACGGGACGACGGATAGAGAACTCAGTGAGGCGATACACGGGATCAACGGCGCCTTGGGAGCAGGCCGTACTTCTGGGCGCGGTAGATGACGGCACCGCGGCTCAGGTCGAGTCGCCGAGCGACCTCGGCAAGATTCCCTTCACACTCTTCGAGCAGCTTCACCAGCTCTTCTCGTTGCTGCTGGATCTTCCGGCTCCGAAGGCGCGAGACGCTGTTGGGAGATTCAGCGAGAACCTGTCGGACGTGATCGGGTGTGACGACACCGCTGGAGCTGAAGGCGACGAGCTTCTCGAGCGTTTCCGAGAGATCCCGGACATTGCCGGGCCAGCGCTGGGTCTCGAGAAGGCGGAGGGCCTGGCCTTCGAAGCGAACGGGCCCCCGGCCGAGCTCCCGACCGATTCGCTCGGAGAGATGCGGGACGAGATCTCCGAGGTCTTCCAGCCGCTCTCCGAGTGGCGGCAGGACCACGGAGAAGCGGAGCAGACGTTCGGCCAGGATGCTCGAGAAGTGTCCTCGACGAGACAGGGCGCCGAGATCGTCGCTGGTCGAAGCGAAGAGCCGGTTGAGGTGCTGCTCGAGAGCGCGAGCTCGGCTGAGGAATAGCTCCTCCCAATGACGTTGGTTCTGTGGGCTCAGCTGGCCGATTTCATCCAGGTAGACGGTGCTGGGCTCTGGTGGCAATCGAGCTCCCTGGCCGGTGGGCGCGATCTTCACGAAAGGAGACTGGGAATGTGGGCCGAGGCGATGCAGGGCATGGGCCGCCAGATCGCGCCCCGTGCCGGGATCGCCGATGATGAGCACGGGCACGTCGAGGGGTGCGAGCGCCTGAATTCGGCTGCGCACGGCTTCGATCGCGCGGCTGCGGCCCACGAAGAGCTCGTTCAGTGGCGGGCCATCCTCGAGAGGCGCTCTCGTGAGCTCGGAAACCCGCTCCACGAGTCGATGGAGATCCTCGGGAAAGGCGAGGAACTCCTGGGCGCCGCTCTTGATCGCGGTTACGGCGGTCGGAACGTCTCCGTAGGCGGTGAGCAGAATGACCGGAACCTTTGAAACGCTTCGGATGCGTCGCAGGAGATCGATCCCGTCCGAGCGGGGCATGCGCAGATCGGTGACGACGAGAGCCGGGGGGTTGCGGCGGAAGGCGTCCCAGCCTTCGACGCCGTCTCGGGCCTGCAGGACGGAGAAGCCGCGGCCTTCGAGGTCGCGCGCCACCAAGGCTCGCGCCTCGGCTCGGTCGTCCACGACCAGAATCGGAGCGCTGGCGGGCATCTGCACCCCAAACGCGCCAGCGTGGTACACGGCCAGGATAACCCGACCGGGGAGAGACCCGGTCGAGGAATCCGCGAGTGGGGCGCTGGAAAGTGTCGGAAACCGTCGAATGTGTCGAGAAAGCCACAGCTTGAGGCCAGGCCTGCCTACTCCGCGGGTCTTCGGGGGCCTGCGTGCGAGCACCGCGAGGGCACCCGGAAGCTCGCCGACGGCACCGATCCTTCCCAGCTCGTAACGCCGGCGCTTCGGATAGGATGGCTGGGAGGCCCCCGGACGCATGGAAGCCCTCGAAGAACGCCTTGCCGCGAGCCTCTCGCGGGCGATCCCCGGCTACCGGAAGCTCCTGTCGCTGCGCCGGCTGAGCGGCGGCGCCAGCCAGGAGACCTACCGGGTCGAGATCGAGGCCGCGGAGGGCCCGCGCAGGCTGGCCGTGCGGCGCGCGGCCGGGGGCGTCGAGCCGGGTGCCGAGGCCCAGGGGCCGGGCCTGGCCGTCGAGGCCGAGCTCTTCCGCCTGGCGCGGGCGGCCGGGGTGCCGGAGCCCGAAATTCTCCACGTCTTCACCCCCGAAGAAGGCCTGGGCCCGGGCTTCGTGATGGAGTGGCGCGAGGGCGAGACGCTGGGGAGCCGCGTGCTGCGCGCGCCGGAGCTCGCAGCCATCCGGCCGCGGCTGGCCTTCCAGTGCGGGGAGATCCTGGCGCGCATCCACGGGATCGACCCGAGCGGCCTGGCCGGGCGCCTGAAGACCGTCTCCGCCGAGGCCTTCGTGCGCGAGGTGTGGGAGCGCTACCGGAGCTTCGGCACGGATCTGCCGATGATCGATTACACCGCCCGCTGGCTGCTCGAGCACCTGCCCGAGGAGACGCCGCCGCGCCTGGTGCACAACGACTTCCGCAACGGCAACCTGATGATCGCGCCGCAGGGCATCGTCGCCGTGCTGGATTGGGAGCTGGCCCACCTCGGCGACCCGGTGCGCGACCTCGGCTGGCTGTGCACGAACTCCTGGCGCTTCGGCCGCAGCGAGCTGCCGGTGGGCGGCTTCGGCCGCCGCGAAGAGCTGCTCGCAGGCTACGAGAGCGTCTCCGGCGTGCGCGTGGGCGCGGAGCACCTGCGCTTCTGGGAGGTCTTCGGCTCCTTCTGGTGGGCGGCGCTGAGCCTGCAGATGGGAGTGGTGTGGCGGGAGGGCTTGGACCGCACGGTCGAGCGCCCGGCGGTGGCGCGCCGCAGCTCCGAGTGCCAGGTCGACTGCGCCAACCTGGTGATTCCGGGCCCGGTGGAGCTGGTGCAGGAGGAGCCGGCCGCCAGCTCGGTCTGCCTGCCCAGCGCCGAGGAGCTCCTCACCAGCGTCCGGGACTTCCTGCGCGAAGACGTGCGGCAGGGCCTGGAGGGGCGCGGCGCCTTCCTGGCCCTGGTGGCCTCGAACTCGCTGGGCGTGGTGCAGCGCGAGCTGCGCCTCGGCCCCGCCCACCGGCGCGCCGAGCAGGCGCGGCTGCGCGCGCTCTTCGGCAGCGAAGACGGCCTGGAGGCGCTGCGCCGGCGCCTCTGCGAAGGCCTGCGCGACGGCTCGATTCCGCTCGATCGCCCGGGCCTGGCCGCGCACCTGCGCTCGACGGCCGCCAGCCAGCTCGCCATCGACCAGCCGGGCTACTCGGGGCTGGCCACCGCCCTGGCGGCAGACGCGACGGCCTCCTGAGCCCCGATCCCAGCAGGCCTCCCGGGGAGGCGTGGAGACGCGAATGGATTTCGAGATTCCGGCAGAGCTGCAGGCCTACCTGGCCGAGCTCGACGCGTTCATCGAGGCGGAGATCCGGCCCCTCGAGCAGCAGGACGACAACATCCGCTTCTTCGACCACCGGCGCGAGGATGCCCGCACGGACTGGCACCGGGGCGGCCTGCCCAACGAGGAGTGGGAGGCGCTGCTGGCCGAGGCGCGCCGCCGCGCCGACGCCGCCGGCCACTACCGCTACCCGTTCCCGAAGGAGTACGGCGGGCGCGACGGCAGCAACCTCGGTATGGCGGTCATCCGCGAGCACCTGGCGCGAAAGGGCCTGGGCCTCCACAACGATCTCCAGAACGAGCACTCGATCGTGGGCAACAACGTGGGCCTGCTGCTGATGCTCGAATACGGCACGGAGGAGCAGAAGCGGAACTGGGTGGAAGACCTGGCCAGCGGCTGGCGGGGCTTCGCCGTCGCCATCACCGAGCCCGAGCACGGCTCCGACGCCACCTACATGGAGACCCGCGCCGTCCGCGACGGCGACGCCTGGGTGATCGACGGCGAGAAGACCGGGAACACCGGCATCCACAAGGCCCCCTACGACCTGGTGATGGCGCGCACCTCCGGCGAGCCCGGAGACGGGCACGGCATCACCGCCTTCCTGGTGCCCATGGACGCGCCCGGCGTGCGCATCGAGGAGATGCTCTGGACCTTCAACATGCCGACGGACCACGGGCGGGTCTCCTTCAGCGGCGTGCGCGTGCCCGGCTCGGCGATCTTCGGCGGCGAGGGACGGGGCCTGGCCGTGGTGCAGCACTTCTTCAACGAGAACCGCATCCGCCAGGCCGCCTCGAGCCTCGGCGCCGCGCAGTTCTGCATCGACCAGGCGGTGGCCTACGCCCGGCAGCGCAAGCCCTTCGGCAAGGCGCTGGCCACCAACCAGGCCATCCAGTTTCCCCTGGTGGAGCTCCAGACCCAGTGCGAGATGCTGCGGGCGCTGGTCCAGAAGACCGCCTGGCAGATGGACCAGACGGGCCCCTTCTCCGTCTCCGACAAGGTCTCCATGTGCAACTACTGGGCGAACCGGCTCTGCTGCGAGGCGGCGGACCGCGCCATGCAGGTGCACGGCGGCCTCGGCTACTCGCGCCACAAGCCCTTCGAGCACATCTACCGCCACCACCGGCGCTACCGCATCACCGAGGGCGCCGAGGAGATCCAGATGCGGCGGGTGGCGGGCTACCTCTTCGGCTTCATGAAGCAGC
>CAZYOL010000217.1:0-8039 GCA_964649065.1 uncultured Spirochaetales bacterium | reverse complement strand
AGAAGCCCTCGTTCTTGGGGATGGCCGGATCCATCATCGAGGCCAGCTGGGCCACCACGTAGCCGCGGGTGTTCCCGAAGGTCGACCAGGCGCCCAGCTCGGGCCGCTCGTCGGATCCCGTGAAGTCGACCCGCAGCGCCTCGCCGGCCACGGTCACGGCACAGTGGACGTGGATGTCGCGGTTGCCCTTCGGATCGTGGTCCACGTAGACGTCCGACTCGTAGCGGCCGTCGGGCCAGGAGGCGACCTCCTCCCGGAAGCGGCGGGCCGCGTAGTCGATCGAGTGCTGCACCGCCCCGCGCACGGCCGCCACGCCGTAGCGCCGGACCAGCTCCTTCAGCCGGCGCACGCCGAGCTGGGCCGCCCCGATCTGGGCGCGCAGGTCGCCGCCGAAGGTGGGCGTGCGGTTGTTGACCTGCATCATGTAGACGACGTCGCGGCGCTCCACGCCCTCCTCGAAGACCTTGACCGCCGGGAAGCGCACGCCCTCGGCCCAGATGTCCGGGGCCAGGGCGTTGTAGCCGCCGGGCATGCCGCCGCCGGTATCCGCGTGGTGACACTGGATCGAGGCGATCAGCACCAGCTCGCCCTCCACCACGACGGGGGCGAAGACGTTGTAGTCCGGCAGGTGGCCGCCGCCGTGGTAGGGATCGTTGGCGACCAGCACGTCGCCGTCCCGGAGCCCCTCCTCGAAGAAATCGAGGGCGAAGCGGACGGGCAGGGTCGAGGAGAGCATGAACTGCGGAATGCCGACGGAGAGCGCCGCCAGGCGACCGGTGGCGTCGAGGATGGTGGCGTTGCGCTCGTTCGACTGGTTGAGGATGGGCGTCGTCGCGGTGAGCGAGACGTGGGTCGCCATCTCGTAGGCGACGGTCTCCATCGCCCCGCGCAGCACCTCGCAGGTGACCGGATCGGAGGACGCCGGATCGGCGCCCGCCTCGGGCTGCGGCTCCACGGCCATGCCCGAGCATGGCCTGGAGCGCCTCCGCTTGTCCAGCACCGCGCCTTGTCGCCCCGCGCGGCCTTCGCTACCGACGCCGCGTGCCGCCGACGGAGCGCCGGATCGCCGGCCATCACGGGCTCGGCCTGAACCTGGTCGAGTGGAGCCCCACCGGGGCGGGATCCGGATCCGCGCCCCGAGCGGGCGACCCGACGCCGCTGCTCTTCCTGCACGGCTTCGGCATGAGCGCACGCGTCTGGGACCCCTTCGCCGAGGCGCTGGCGGGGCGTTACCGGGTGCTGGCCCTGGACGCCCGCGGCCACGGCGACTCGGACCACGACCCGGAGTTCCGCTACTCCCACGCCGCGGTGACCCGCGACGTCGAGTGCGTGGCCGACGCGCTGGGCCTGGAGCGACTGTCGCTGGTGGGGCACTCGATGGGAGGCTTCGCAGCCATGCGCCTGGCGGCGCGCCAGCCCGGCCGGGTGGAGCGCCTGGTGCTGGTCGACGCCGGGGCGGAGATCGTGCTGGGCAGCCGCTCCCGCAGCAGTGGCCGCGAGCCGGCGACGCCGGCCTTCGCTAGCGTCCCCCTTACCCGGGGGGTGCGGGCGCGCCTCCCCCCGCGCGCGCCCCCGTACACCGTGCCTCCCTTGGCCTTCCCGGTGGCGGCCCGCGACGAGCGCGGCCGCTACGTGCCGAAGCTCGACCCGGCCTTCCTGCGGCCCCGCGGCGAGGGGGATCCGGAGGCGCGGCGGAGCTTCGACCGCGAGGCCTGGGCGCGCGAGGAGAGTGAGCGCCTGTGGCGGGCCCTGGCCGCCATCCCCTGCCCGACCCTGGTGCTGCGCGGGGCCGAGTCGAGCGCCCTCTCCGAGGCGACCGCGCGGCGCATGGCCGAGCAGGTGCTGGCGCAGGGCCGCGCGCTCACCCTGCCGGGCGCCGGCCACGCCATCATGCTCGACGCCCCCGAGGCCCTGCGCGCCGCCCTGCTGGACTTCCTCTGAGCGCCGAGAGCGCGGGCGGGATCTACCAGCCGGCCAGCTGGGCCGCGCGCTCGCGATGGACGCTGGGCGTGCCGAGCAGGGCCCGGTCGAACATGATCCGCTTGAACCAGATCTGCACGTCGCACTCCCAGGTGAAGCCGATGCCGCCGTGGGCCTCCACCGCATCGCGGGCGATCTGAATGGCCCGCTCGCTGATGTGGGCCTTGGCCAGGGCGGCGGAGCGCTCGGACTCGTCGGGGATGTGGTCGTAGGCGTGGGCCGCGTACCAGAAGAGGGCCCGGGCCGGCTCGATGTCGACGGCCATGTCGACCAGCTGGTGCTTGACGGCCTGGAAGTGGCCGATCGTCACCCCGAACTGCTCCCGCTGCTTGGCGTATTCGACGCACATGTCGACGAGCTTCGAGGCGCCGCCGAAGGCGTCGGCCGCCAGCAGCACCAGGGCCGCGTCGCGCAGGCGTCCGGCCGCCGCCGGAGAGGCGGCCAGGGCCTCGCAGGGCGTGGCCTCGAAGCTCACGCGGTCGAGCCGGCGCGAGCGGTCGGCACCGTCCACGGGCTCGACCCGGATGCCCGAGGCCGTCTTCTCCACCAGCGCGAGCTGGCCGCCGGCGGTGCCGACCACCAGCAGGTCGGCCTCGCTGGCGTAGGGCACGTAGGTCTTGCTGCCGCTCAGCACCTCGCCCGCCGGCAGCGTCCACTGATCCGGGGCCCAGGCGCCGCCCTCCTCGTGGAGCGCCACGCTGCCGAGGGCGTCGCCGCCGGCCAGCCGGGGCAGCCACTTGGCCTGCTGCTCGGGGCTGCCGCCCTCGATCAGCGCCACCACGGCCAGCGAGTGGCCGAGGAAGGGCCCGGGGGCCCCGCCGTAGCCGAGGGTCTCGGCCACCAGGGCCAGGTCGATCATCTCGAGGCCGGCGCCGCCGTGCTCCTCGGGCACCAGCAGGCCGGCCAGGCCCATCTCCACCATGCCCTTCCAGAGGCCGGGGTCGAAGCCGGTCTCCCCCTCGAAGACCTCGCGCAGCTGGGTGACGGGGCACTCGTTCTCGAGGAACTGACGGACGGTTTCCTGGAGGAGCTGCTGCTCCTCGGAGAGATCGAAGTTCACTTTCCGGGGCTCCTGCTGGCGTAGATGTCGCGGGGTAGACCGAGCGAGCGCTCGCCGATCACGTTGCGCTGGATGTTCGCGGTGCCGCCCGCCACGGCAATGCCCAGCGAGTACATGTACTGGGTGATCCAGTTGGAGGCGGCGGTGGGCACCCTGCCCATCAGCTCGCCCTGGGAGGAGGCGATCAGGCCCTCGTCGTCCAGGATGTCGAGGGCCAGCTTGGCCACCTCGTGGCCGATGTTGGTCGACACCAGCTTGTTCATGGTGCCGACGCGCCCGACGTCGCCGCCCTTCGAGTTGATGCTGAGCTGGCGGTAGCCCGAGTACTCGTGGGCCCGCACGTAGCCCTCCACCTCGACGAGACGCTGGCGGATGGCCGGATCGTCGATGGCGCGACCGCCGCCCCGCTGGGTGGACTTGGCCAGGGCCAGCAGGCCCTTGAACATCGCCGTCGACTGGGCCGCGGCCCCGATCGAGTTGCGCTCGTGCTTGAGCGTGGTGCGCGAGACCAGCCAGCCCTCGCCGCGCTTGCCGACGATCCAGTCGGCCGGCGTCTTGGCGTTCTCCAGGAAGACCTGGTTGAAGTCCGAGCCGCCGGTCATCTGGCGCAGCGGCGAGATCGTGATGCCCTCCTGCTTCATGGGAATCAGCAGGTAGGAGATGCCGCCGTGCTTGGGCTGATCCGGCTCGGTGCGGCACAGGCAGAACATGTAATCCGCCTCGTGGGCCGTGGTCGTCCAGATCTTCTGGCCGTTGATCACCCACTCGTCTCCGACGAGCTCGGCCCGGGTCTGCAGGGAGGCGAGGTCGCTGCCGGAGCCGGGCTCGCTGTAACCCTGACACCAGGCAATGTCACCGTGGATGGTCGCGGCGACGAACTTCTCCTTCTGCCACTCCTCGCCGCGCTCGAGCAGGGTGGGCACCAGCATCATGGTGCCGATGCCGCGCACCTCGCCCGGCGCCCGGGCCCGCGCGAACTCCTCGCGGATGATCGTGCCCCGGATCTCGTCCGGGGGCTGCTCGGAGCCGCCGTACTGGCGCGGGATGGCGCGGTTCAGGTAGCCGGCCTCGGTGGCCAGCCGCCGAAAAGCGCGCGCCTGCTCGCCCAGGCTGCCCGGGGTGCCCTCCTCGGGCGGCCAGTTCGCCGCCAGGAAGGAGCGCAGCTCCTCCCGGAAGTCCTCGTACTCCTTGCCATAACTGAGATCCATCTGCGCCTCCCTGGGCTGCTCGAGGTGGGGTTGACTCGCGAGTCGATTATAGCCGGGTCGGCCCGGCCTTCCTCAGGGCTCGAGCGCGTCGGCCGCCTCGCAGAGCTCGCGGAAGGAGGCGTCGATGGCCAGCACCAGATCGTGGAGATCCGGGAAGCGGTCCCAGTCGGCGCTGATGCCCCAGTAGAGGCCACCGGCGTAGCTGAAGAGGGCGATGCCGACGCCCTGGTCCTGGAAGAGCGGCACCATCGGGTAGCTCTCCAGCATGCGCGCCCCCAGCAGATAGATCGGCAGCTGGGGGCCGGGCACGTTCGTGATCACCACGTTCGAGGCGTGGCCGCCGAAGCCCAGGCGCGCGGCCTGGGTGATGAGGGTGGGGGCCAGCCACTCGCTCACCGAGGTGAGCGCCTCGGCGCCGAGGGCCTGCTTCGAGCTCTTGAGATCGCGGGTCTCGGCGGAGATCCGCGTCAGACGCCGCACCGGGTCGGTCTCGGCCACGGGCAGGGGCACGATCATCGAGGAGACCCGGTTGCCGAGCGCGCCCTGCTCGTCCTCGTGCCGGACGCTCACCGGGCAGAAGGCGCGGAAGGGGCGCCGGCCCATGGCCGCCCGGGTCATGCCGCGCTGGACCAGGAAGCGTCCCAGGGCCCCGGTCGCGGTGGCGAGCACCACGTCGTTCACGGTGCCGCCGAGGACGTTCTTGACCCGCTTCACCTCGTCGAGGTCGAAGGCGATCCAGTCGAAGCGCCGGTGCGGACCGATGGGCTGGTTGAGCGGCGTGTCCAGGGCCGGGTAGAGGGCCGACGAAAACGTATCGACGACGCTGGTGAGGGTCTCGCGCGCGCGCGTCCAGGTCGTGCGCGGCTGGCGCAGGGCCCCCTGGGCCTGGCCCGCCAGGGCGAAGGGCAGGCCCACTCGGCGGAGCGCCGCGTCGCGCAGCAGCCGCAGCTTGCTGGGCGTCGGGCTGGGCACGAACTGCGGCCCCGGCTCGAGCTCCTTCTCGGCGGTGGGGGAGAGGATCGCGGCCATCAGCTCCACGCCCGAGACGCCGTCGATCATGCAGTGATGGGCCTTCGAAACCAGCGCGAAGCGATCCTGCGACAGGCCCTCGACGAACCAGAACTCCCAGAGCGGCTTCCCGCGGTCGAGCTGCTGGGACATGATGCGTCCGCAGAGCCGCTTGAGCTGGCGATCGTCGCCCGGCGCCGGCAGGCTCAGGTGGCGCACGTGGTACTCGATGTTGAAGCGCGTGCAGTCCACCCAGACGGGGTGCTGCTCGAAGGGGATCCACTCGATGCGCTGGCGGTAGCGCGGGATGCGGTGCAGCGTCGCGGCCACCGAATCGCGGATCTTGTCGATGTCGATGCCGCCTTCGGGCGTGGCCAGGGGGCCCTTCTCGAAGACGAAGCAGCCCGCCACGTGCATGTGGGACGAGTGGTCTTCGAGGTCGAGGAAGCTCCGATCCAGGGCGGACAGGCGTTCGTAGGCCATCGCGATCCTCCGCGCGGCGGAGGATCGCACATCGCCCTCAGGGCCGATAGGCGCGCTCGAGCTGCTCGCGCAGCGCGTCGGCGTGCGCGCGGGCGCTGCGCCCCCGTCGCGTGCGCGGCCCGTAGAGCTGGCCGGCGACCTCCAGCAGCTCGACCGCCCGCACGCGCTCGCCCTGGACCCAGGACAGCCGGGCCAGGAAGCGCGAGACGTCGGCCAGGTGCGGATCGAGGGCGCTGGCCGCGCGCCAGCGGTGGGCGGCCTCGAAGCGCGAGCTGCGGGCGGCCTGGAGCGCCTCGGCGTAGCCCTGCCGGCGGAAGCTGAGGTTCGCCCCCAATCCCGCCGAGAGCGCCTCGACCAGCTCGTCGAGGTCGACGAAGGGCACGATGGTCTTCTCGGGGTCGCCCTCCTGGAAGCGGCGCGGCCGCATGGCCGCCGCGATGCGCGCGTTGTAGGGGTCGAGCTTCAGGGACTCGCCACTGGGGTTCATCAGCGACTCCAGGTCCGCCGCCACGTGGATGCCGCCGAAGAGGTGCAGGATCTCGTGGGCCAGCACGCGCTGGTCTGCGCGGGGATCGTCGCTCAGGCGCAGCGTCGTGCGCCGACCAGCGAACTCGGCCAGGCCGCGCTTGCGCTCGCCCGCGCGCTCGGGGAGGGGCTGCCCCGTGAAGGCGGCCAGGATTCCGCCGGGCGGGGCCGAGCGCACGCGCCCCCAGACGCCGGCGTGAATGGACTCGAGCTCCGGGCCGCTGCCCGCCGAGCGAAACTCCCCGATCGAGGTCGTGACGAAGCGCACGCCGAGGATCTCGCGCAGCGAGCGCGAGACCTCGAGCCAGCGGCTGCGCAGCTCGAAGCGCCAGCCGGGGCGCGCCCGCACGCCCTCGTCGGCCAGCACGTGGACCGGAACGACCCGCTCCCAGGCCCAGAGCTCCGCGAGGCCCGTGAGCAGCCGGGCGGCCTCGCCCGCCGCGGGCGGGTCGAGGTCGGCCAGCCACAGCACGCGCTTCAAATAGGCGGCCGCGGGGCGCTGCGGACCGCGCTCGGCCAGCAGCGCGCCGGCGCGCAGCAGGGCGCGCGGGTCGTAGGGGTGGGCGTCGGCGCGCTCGACGGCTCGCTCCAGGGTCCGGACCGGCTCGGGCGGCGCCCGTCCGGTCGTCGACGCCAGCAGCGCGTGGGCCCGGGCGTCTCCGGGCCGGCGCCGGAGCGCCGCGTGGAGCAGCTCCTGCGCCTGCTCCCGGTCGCCTTCCAGCAGGGCCAGCTCCGCCAGCCCGACCCGCGCGGCGGAGGCGTCCGGGTCGCGGGCCAGCGCCGCCTCCAGCCAGCGCCGGGCGGAGACGGCGTCGCCCTCGGCGAGGGCGACGCGGCCCAGGCCCGTCAGCGCGCGCAGCGACCGGGGGTTGAGGCGGCGCGCCCGCTCGTAGCGACTGCGGGCGACGGCGAGCTCGCCCTCCGCGAGCGCGCGATCCGCCAGCTCGAGGAGCGGGTTGGCGTCGGGGGGCGCCGTCTCCGGCTGTGAGTCGGCGGCCCCCGGCTCGGGGTCGGTCGGCTCCGGGGCCGGCGTGCCAGCGCAGGCCCCGGCCAGCAGGCCGGCCGCCAGCAGGGCGGCCCGCCGGGTGCGCGCCCGGGCGGCCACGCGGCGCCGTCAGTCGGCGCCGAGGGCGTCCGCGCCGACCGCCGCCTGCTCCTGCCGGTGCACCCGCATCGAGCCCACCGCCGGGCTGGCCGCGGCCGGGCGGCCGGCGTAGCAGAACCGGCGGTCCCGCCCCAGCGCCTCTTCGATGCGGTCGCGCACGAAGGTCCAGCCGCCCATGTTGGCCGGCTCCTCCTGGGCCCAGACCACGGTCTCGGCGACCGGGTAGGCGCGCAGGATCTCCGCGATGCGATCGGCGGGCCAGGGATGCAGCTGCTCGACGCGCAGCAGCGCCGTGGCCACCGGCCCTTCGGGCTGGCGCCGCTTCCGCCCGGCCAGCAGATCGTAGTAGACCTTTCCCGAGCAGAGCACCAGGCGCCTCACCGCCTCGGGCGCCGCCGCGGCGCGCGGGTCGTCGAGCAGCCGGCGGAAGGCGCCGGAGGCCAGGTCGTCGGGTCGCGACGCGGCCGTGCGCAGGCGCAGCAGGCTCTTGGGCGTGAAGACGACCAGGGGCGCGCGGCAGCTGCGGCGCATCTGGCGGCGCAGCACGTGGAAATACTGGGCCGGCGTGGTGCAGTTCACGACCTGGATGTTGTCGCCGGCGCAGGCCTGCAGGAAGCGCTCGAGGCGCGCGCTCGAGTGCTCGGGCCCCTGCCCCTCGTAGCCGTGGGGC
>CAZYOL010000216.1:0-8063 GCA_964649065.1 uncultured Spirochaetales bacterium | reverse complement strand
CGCGCACGGTCCTCGATGACTTCACGGGCGTCGCCATCTGCGACGGCTACAAGGCGTACGACACGCTGGCGCGGCAACGCGAGAGCTCCGACCTGACGCTCGCCCACTGCTGGGCGCACGTCCGAAGGAAGTTCGTCGAGGCCGAGCCCCACTACCCCGAGGCCGGCGAGATGGTGGACCGCATCGGCCAGCTCTACGCGGTCGAGGCGGAGGCGAAGCGGGCGAGCCCCGAAGAGCGGTTGGCCACGCTCTCCGAGCAGAACAGTCGAAGCCGATCCTCGACGAGATCCGCACTTGGTTGATGACCCAGCGGGCGCTGCCGCGCTCGGCGCTGGGCAAGGCCATCGCGTACACGAGCGGCCTGTGGCCGGGGCTCATCCGGTTCGTCACGGACCCGAAGATCCCGCTGGACACGAACTCTGTCGAGCGGGCGCTCCGAGGCGTCGCCGTCGGGCGGAAGAACCACTACGGGAGCCGATCGGAGCGGGGCACCCGAGTCGCGGCGCTCTTCTACTCGCTGATCGAGTCGGCGAAGCTCTGCGGCGTCGAGCCGCGGGCCTACCTGCGGGAAGCCACGCTGCGGGCCGTCCGGAATCCCGGGGCGGCCACACTCGCCCGCGACATCAAATCGTCACAATCGTCAGAGTGAGCTCCGCGTTGACCGCCGGGTCGCGAGAATGCGAGAATGGCCGGGGATTAACGAACCAACGGGCATTCCAGCACTGGGTTTGGCATCTCTGGGAGTGCCCTCCCGCGCTCGAGCCGTTGGAGCATCTTCACAGGCGACGCACGAACACGCCGAACGACTCGGCTACGGTCTCTTGGATGAATACCGGGACCCGTGCGACTCTCGTGTGGGCGGTTGCCGTGATGGCGAATGCAACGGCGGAGCCCGCGGAGGCGACCATCTACACGATCGCAAACTCGGTGAAGCTGTCTCGCGCACAAACGAATTGTCCTGGCACTTCCCGCTCGCTGTTCTTTCGGCCCGAGAATCCCGAGCTCGGCCAGCTCGTATGCAGGGACGCCCCGTCGACCTGCGACTTCGACAGCCACGACGTCGTCGTCTTCTCCGCGAAGGTGCTCGACGCCTATGCGACGGTAGGCACATACCTTCGTGCTGTCCCCGCCACCTTGGAGGGGGCAGGCTACATCCATCCAGGTACCTCCGGCCGAATCGCACCGGACTTCATTCTCCCGAATGGCGCGTTTCAGTGGGACGCGCCAGGTCGGCTACCCGTAGGCGCGGAGAGCGCGATCCTGTTCGTCACCTACCCGCTCGGTAGCCTCGCGGGCGCTACCGCCTGGCTCAGCGGCTCCACCCTCACCTGTGGCCCGAACACAGGGCTCAACTGCTCAGCCAACGTAGGCGTTCTCGAGAGCCCGACGACGTCGGAGCCTCCCGAAGCCTGTCAGTCAGAAGACACCAACAACGGCGTGGTCGGGCTGGTGCCGGTGGCCGAGGCCGTTCCCATTATCGGCCGCTTCGGCTTCGCGTCCCTCGGGCTGCTCGTGCTGCTGGGCGCCCTCGCGCTCTTGCGGCGGCCCAGTCGTGCACTGACGTAGCTCCCCGCACCGTGCGCCCCCTCCGTGGGGCCGCCACTGACGGTTCTTGCGACCGGCACCGGTTCGCTGGGCAGCGCCGAGGATCCTTTCGCTGGGGAAGCTCCACATGGCCGAGCCGATCGCGGGCGGCCGAGGCGGCTCATCCCCAAGGGGAGGAATCGTGGGCAAGACCGCAGCCGCCTTCGCCCGTAGAATGCTTGGCGCCGCGTGGCCGGTGACTCGACCGCGCCCACCGGCGAGACATCGCCCCGAGACGGGAAGGTCGATTGCGTTTCATCGAGTCCGTACAGCGTGCCGCCGCGCTGCTGCGCCAGCAGGGGCGCATCTCGCTTCGTGCGCTGAAGCGCGAGTTCGATCTGGACGACGAGGATCTCGAGGCCCTCGTCCAGGAGCTCGTCGACGTCCAGCAGGTGGCCGCCCTCCAGGGCAAGGTGCTCTCCTGGATGGGCTCCGACGGAGCCGTCCCAGAGTCGGCGCCCGACCCCGCCACGCCGGAGGCGGCCGAGCGGCGCCAGCTCACGGTCGTGTTCTGCGACCTGGCGGGCTCGACGCGACTCGCCGCGAGTCTGGATCCGGAGGACTGGCGGGAGATCGTGCGGGCCTACCAGCACGCCGCCGGCGAGGTGGTGGAGCGGTTCGAGGGACACGTGGCGCAGTACCTGGGCGACGGGCTCCTCCTCTACTTCGGCTGGCCCACCGCCCACGAGGACGATGCCGAGCGGGCCGTGCGCGCCTCCCTCGAGATCGCTGAGGCCGTTGCTCGCCGCGATCCGCGGCTGGCGGTGCGGATCGGAATCCACACCGGGCCCGTGGTCGTGGGCGAGATGGGCAGAGGAGCGGCCCGCGAGACGCTGGCGATGGGCGGCACCACCAACGTGGCGGCGCATCTCCAGACCGAGGCATCACCGGGCAGTGTCGTCATGAGCCAGGACACGCTCCGACTGGTCTCGGGCCTGTTCCTCACGAGTGAGCTTGGCCTGCGTCGGCTGAAGGGAGTGGCCGAGCCCCTGCGTGCCCACGCGGTTCTCGGCTCGGCCGGTCGCCGGAGCCGGGCGAAGCCGTCGACCCCGGGGCTCGGACCGCTCGTCGGGCGCGACCACGAGCTCGGCTTCCTTCTCGAGCGCTGGGAGCAGGTGCAGGAGGGCGAGGCCCAGACCGTGCTGGTCTCGGGAGAGGCTGGCCTCGGAAAGTCCCGACTGCTGCAGGCGTTTCGCGATCGGCTGGAGGGGGAGCGTCACCTCTGGCTGGAAGGCGACTGCACGCCCTACACCCGAGACACGGCGTTTTACCCGGTTCGGGACGTGATCGAGCGCTCCCTCGACGTCTCCGAGGAGACTCCGCCCGAAGGGAAGCTCCGTCGCCTCGAGCTGGCTGTCCAGGCGTCGGGCGTTCCTCCCGAGGACGTCCTCCCGTTCCTGGCACCCTTGCTCGCGATCCCGCTCCCCGATCGGTACGCCCCGCCCGAGCTCGCTCCGGAGCTTCGGCGTCGCAGGACGTTCGAGTCGCTGGTCCGGTGGGCCCACGGCGTCGCGCAGCATCGGCCCGTGGTGATCCTCTACGAGGACCTCCAGTGGAGCGACCCGCTCACGATCGAGTTTCTCGGGGCCGCCATGGAGCGCGCCCCCATCTCGCGGGTCCTGGTCCTCGCCACGTTCCGCCCCGAGTTCGAGCCTCCCTGGCTCGCCCGCTCTCACCTCAAGCACCTGCAGCTCAGCCGTCTGTCCCGCCGACAGTCCCGAAGCCTGGTCCGATCGATCACCACGGGGCACCCACTCCCCGACGATGTGATCGACCGCATCCTGGACCGGGCCGATGGTGTTCCCCTCTTCCTGGAGGAGCTCACCCGCTCGGTCGCCGAGGCCGAGACGAACCGCGAGCGGGACGGGGAGGACGTGAGTGCCCTGGCCATCCCGACGACCCTCCACGACTCGCTCATGGCCAGGCTGGACCGCCTGTCGGCCGCGAAGGCGGTTGCCCAGACCGCGGCGGTCATCGGACGCGAGTTCCGCTTCGACCTGCTGGCCGCAGTCTCCGAGCTCGACGAAGAGACTCTCCGCCACGGCCTCGACCGCCTCATCGACTCGGACCTGGTCCTTCACCGAGGCGTCGCTCGTGACGTCAGCTACGTGTTTCGCCACGCACTCCTCCAGGACGCGGCCTACGGATCCCTGCTCAAGGCTCGGCGGCGTGAGCTGCACGAGCGGATCGCCCGCTGGCTCGAGGGGGCGGGGGACGGAGCAGCCGAGGTGACCGCGAGACATTTCGAGGAGGCAGGGCTCCCACTCGATGCGGCCCTCCACTACCTGCGCGCCGGAGAGAACTCGCTGATCGAAGGCCGGGAGGGGGCGGGGTACCTGCAGCGCGGCGCGGGGGTGCTGGCCTCCGCCGCGCCGGGAGAAGACCGCGATCTGCTTGCGATGCGGATCCAGAACACCCTGGCCCACACCCTGGGAGAGCTGGTCGGATGGAGCGCACCAGGGGCGATGGCGGCTGCTGAGCAGGCCGCTGCCCTCGCGGGCTCGTGCCCGGAGGGCGACGAGTCCTTCGACGCAATCCAGAACCTGGCGGCAGCGATCATCGTTGGCGGGCGCATCCGGGAAGCAGAGCCCTGGATCGCCCAGCTGATGGAACGCGCGGAGCGGAGCCGGAAGGTGTCGGACCGCTTCTCGGCCACCAGCCTGCGAGGCTTCGCGGCCGTGTGGAGCGGCCACCCCCAAGCGGCGATCGACGATCTCGAGCGGGCGATCGAGCTCGAGCCGGACTGCGAGCTGCGACGACTTCAGGAGCTGGGAGTCTTCGCGATCGAGACGACGCTGTCCCGCGCCTACCTGGCGATGGCGCTCCTGTTCGCGGGCCGTTTCGATCGCTGCCGCGAGGTCGCTGGAAGCGCGCTCGAGCGAGCTCGTGAGCTCGACGAGGCCCGCTGGCTGGGCCGCGGCTACGGCCGGGCCACGGCGATGTGGGGCATCACCCTGGTCCATCACGAGCTCCGACTGTACGAGGAGACGGTGCGTTGGGCGCGCCAGTGCGAGAGCTACTGCCGGGAGCGCGGCTTCGATTTCCAGGAGCACGCCACGGCCTTCCTGCGGGTCTCTGCCGCGAGCCGGATCCGCAACGACGCCTCAGCGTCGCAGACCCTGAGGCAACACCTCAGCGTCCTAGCCGGTGGCATGAACGCCGGCAGCTGGGCGCCCAGCTACCTCGCGATGCTGGCGGAAGCGCAGCTTCGCGAGGGCCGGGTCGCCGACGCTTCCAGCGCCTTCGAGCGGGCGTCGCAGTACGCGGCAGAGACCGGACAGCGCTACTACGATGCGGAGCTCCATCGCATTCATGGGGAGATCCTGCGGGCGTCCGGCGCTGGCGCAGAAGAGATCGAGGGGGCCTTCCGGGAGGGCCTGTCGACCGCCTACCGATGCGGCAGAGTCAGCCTCGAGCTGCGGAGCGCGACCGCTCTCGCGCGGTCCCTCGCGGACGGGGGGCGCCGGGACGAGGCCCGCACCCTGCTGCGATCCACGGTGGACCGGATCGCCGAGGGCGATGGCATTCCCGACGTCGTGGACGCACGGTCGCTATTGGAGGCGCTCTCTTGAAGAGACTTTCCCGGACCCTCAGCCCTCGTCGAGCTCCGGATAGCGCCGGAAGATGCCCTCCTGGTTGAACGGCACCCTGCGTTCCGACGCCAGGTAGGCGGGGATGCGCGGCCGCCCCCGCACCCGTTCGCGCAGCCCGAGCACGCCCGTTCAGATTGAACTCGATCAGCTGCGGGGCAAACGTCAGTCCGCTCCCCGGGTCTACGACTATTTCGCATGCCTGCGGTGGTATTACGCGCGAATCAAGGGCAGGGGAAATCGCACCTACACCGGGTGACACCGCCGGCCTCTCGCCCCCGCTTGAAATCCCGCTATCCGGGGGCTGAGTCGTGATCTCCGCGGGAATTTGACCGAGTTGCTCTTATCGGTCGCAGGCAAAGCGGGCCTCAATTGTCCTAGCCGCCTACGCCTGGCGGCTGCCCCGGAGACACGACGAAGTAGCGCGCCGAGTTCCCGGCCGGAATCCGGGTGGGGGTCTCGCGCGCAGTTACGCAGGCGCCCCGCGAGGCCCGCATGGGGCTGCCACGGGGAGGCGCCGAGTATGTTTGAGCACGAGGCCCCCACCCGACTCGGCCGGGGCAGCAGCACACCCGACCGCCCGCGTCAGCGCGGGGCCGAGAGCAGGCTAGGGATGCCGCTCGCTCACCACGTCGCGGTAGACCTCCGCCGTGGCCTCGGCGACCCGTCCCCAGGAGTAGGCGCACTCCACGCGCTTGCGACCCAGCGCCCCCATCTCGGCCCGCGCCGCCGGCCGCCGCAGCAGCTCCTCGATGGTTCGGGCCAGGGCCCCTGGGTCGTCGCGCGGCACCAGCACGCCGCCCCCGCCCACGCCCACCACCTCGGGCAGCGCGCCGGCGCGCGTCGCCACCACCGGCGTGCCGCAGGCCATGGCCTCGACGATCGGCAGGCCGAAGCCCTCGTAGCGCGAGGGCACCACCACCAGGGCCGCCTGGCGGTACAGGCTGAGCAGCCGCTCCAGCGGCACGCGCCCGACGATGTCGAGCCGGTCGGCGCAGCCCAGGGCCCGGGCCCGCCTGCGCCCGACGTTGTCCGGGTGGTCCTCGTCCACCAGGGTGAGGCGGACCGCGCGCGGCAGCCGCGCCAGGGCCTCCACCAGCGTCGCGATGCCCTTGTTCGGGTCCGAGGCGCGGCCCACGCAGAGGAGCTGGCTCTCGTGCCGGGCGATGCCGGGATCCGGGCAGAAGAGCTCCACGTCGACGCCGTTGGCCACCATGCGCAGCCGCGCGGGCGGCACTCCGAAGTCGCGCGCGATCTCGCCGGCGCTGGCCTCCGAGGAGGTGAGGATGCACTCGATGCGGCGCGCCACCGTCGCCTGCATGCCGATCGGGTAGAAGGTCATGGTGCCGAGGGCGTCGCGCAGGGTCTGGTCGCGCACGAAGGAGGCGCGGCGATCCACCGTGAGCGGGTGGTGGATGGTCGAGACCACCGGCAGCCCCAGGGCGCGGATGCCCAGGATGCCCCAGCCCAGGCACTGCACGTCGTGCACCACGTCGTAGCGGGCGCCGCTGCGCAGGGCGCGCGCCAGGGAGGCGAAGGCCCGCACGCTGAAGGCGAAGGGCTCGGGCAGGAAGCCCAGGCGGCTGGCGCAGAGCTCGTAGAAGTTGAGCGGCTGGAAGGCGGTGCCCGGGGCCTCGGCCAGCCGCCGCTCGAGGCGGCGGCGCTCGAACCAGCCCGCCCAGTACTGCTCGTTCGGCAGTCGCTGCACGCGGCCGGCGAAGGGCATCGGGTCGGGGTAGGGGGGGCCCACCCAGACGTCGACGCGGTGGCCCAGGCGCGCCAGCTCGCGGGCCAGGAACCACAGATAGACCCCCTGGCCGCCGCAGCGCATGTTGCCCCGGTAGGCGACGAAGGCGATCCGCAGCGGGCGCATCAGGCGGCGGGTACCGGCGCCTTGCTGCGCTTCTCGGCGTAGAGGATCACGCTCTTCGGGCAGCAGTAGTTCAGCACCCGCTCGAGCCACACGGTGAAGGGCGAGGCCACGGCGCGAATCAGGAAGAGGCGGTAGGCCTTCACCCAGGGGTGGGAGTCGGCGTCGGGCAGGCCGACCAGCGAGCGCAGCACCCAGTAGGGCGTGTGCAGGGCGTGGGCGAAGCCGCAGCCCACGGTGGCGAGGCCGGCCTCGGCCAGCGCCTCGGCCAGGTCGCGCGGCCGGAAGATGCGGATGTGGCCCCCGGGAGACTCGAAGTAGTCGTCGCCCGCGCGCAGGTAGAGGTGCTCGCTGGTGGCGGTGGGAATCGTGACGGCCACCTTGCCGTCCGGCTTGGTGACGCGCGCCAGCTCGCGGGCGGCGGCGCGGTAGTCGTGGACGTGCTCCATCACCTCCGAGCAGATCACCCGGTCGAAGGTCTCGTCGCGGAAGGGCAGCTGGAAGGTGTCGCCGCGCAGCATCGCGCCGAGGCGTCCCAGCTCGCGGGCGCGGTTGCGCAGCGGCTTGCCCGCGAAGGCCAGCGAGGCGCGGTCGAGGTCGAGCCCGACCACCCGGGCGCCGCGCTCGAGGGAGCCGAAGCAGTGCCGGCCCTCGCCGCAGCCGGCGTCCAGGAGCAGGTCGCCGGGGCGGAGCCTAAGCCGCTCGAGATCGACGGTGAGCAGCACGCACGGTCTCCTCGAGCACCTCGGCCAGGCTCGCCGCGGCATCGCGCCACTGGAAGACGCGCTCGACGCGCGCGCGGGCGCTGCGGCCCATGCGCGCGGCGCGCTCCGGCACGCCCAGCACGTCTTCGATGGCCCGGGCCAGGGCGCGCGGGTCGCGCGGCGGCACCAGGCAGCCGGACTCGCCGTCGCTGCCGACCACCTCGGGCAGCGCGCCGGCGGCATTCGCGATCACCGGCAGCCCGCAGGCCATGGCCTCGCTGGCCGGGAAGCCGAAGCCCTCGAAGAAGGAGGGCA
>CAZYOL010000215.1:0-8080 GCA_964649065.1 uncultured Spirochaetales bacterium | reverse complement strand
GGGAGTCGCCGGCCGGCCGAGAATCGGATCAGCGGCGGGCGCCGAGGGGCGAGGCCCCCTAGCCCTTGCCGATCCTGCCGAATTTCGGCGCGCGCTTGCCCAGGAAGGACTGGACGCCCTCCTTGAAGTCCGGGCGGTCGAAGCTCTCGATCATGAGCCGGACCGACTTCTCGTGGGCCTCCGCCAGCGGCTCCTCGAGGGCCTCGTAGACCTGGCGCTTCATCACCCGGAGCGAGGCGGGCGAGCAGCGGGTCGCCACGTCGGCGGCGTACTCGCCGACGAACTTCATCAGCTCCTCGTGGGGCAGGGTGCGGTTCACCAGGCCGATGCGCTCGGCCTCGTGGGCGTCGATCTTGCGCGCGCTGAAGAGCAGGTCGAGGGCGTGGGCGGGCCCGACCAGCCGGGGCAGCAGCCAGCCGATACCCCACTCCGCGATCAGCCCCCGCTGAGAGAAGGCGGTGGTGAAGACGGCCTGGTCGGAGGCGAAGCGCAGGTCGCAGCAGAGCGCGATGGGCACCGCCATGCCCGCGCAGGGGCCATTGATGGCGGCGACGATCGGCTTGCGGACCGACATCAGGTAGGTGTAGGTCTGGCGGAAGGCCTGCATCTCCGGGTCGCCCGGGTCGGCCTGCAGCTCCCCGCCCTCGTCCCCGCCGCGATCGCCCGCGCTGATGGCGTCGAGGGTCTTGAGATCGGCTCCGGAGCAGAAGCCGCGGCCGGCTCCCGTCAGCACCACCAGGGCCACGGCCGGGTCGTCCTCGGCCCGGGCCAGGGCGTGACGCAGCTCGTCGCCCATGCGGTCGGTCCAGGCGTTCAGCTTCTCGGGGCGGTTCAGGGTGATCGTGGCGATCGGGTCCTGGACCTCGTAGAGGATCTGTTCGTACACGCGGCTCTCCTTCGCCGCCATGCTAGGCAGCGGGCGGGCCCGTGGCTACCGTGGCGCGCCGTGGGCCAGCGCATCGCCGTCTCGGTCACCGTCTCGGGCCTGGGCGGGCTCTTCGGCGGCCGGCTCGACGCGCTGCTCGAGGTGGCGCGCATCGCCGACGCCGCCGGGGTGGACCAGCTCGCGCTGCCCGATCACCTGGCCATCGGGGCGCGCACCGACCGCTACCCCTACGGCCGCTTCCCGCTGCCCCCCGACGAGCCCTGGCTCGAGCCCCTGACGGCGCTGGCCGCGCTGGCCGGCGCGACCCGCCGGCTGCGTCTCGCCACCGGTGTGCTGATCGCGCCGCTGCGGCCCGCGCTGCTGCTGGCCAAGACCGCCGCCACCCTCGACGTGCTCTCCGGCGGCCGCCTCGATCTGGGGGTCGGCCTGGGCTGGCAGCCGGAGGAGTTTGCGGCCGCAGGCGTGCCCTTCGCGGGCCGGGGCACGCGCATGGACGACGTGCTGCGCGCCTGCCGCGCGCTGTGGAGCCGGGCGCCGGCGAGCTTCGCCTCGGAGACGCTCCGCTTCGACGAGATCTGGAGTCTCCCGCAGCCCCTGCAGGAGGGCGGCGTGCCGATCTGGATCGGCGGCGCGCTGACCGAGCGCAACGTGGCGCGGCTGGTCGAATACGGCGCCGGCTGGCTGCCGATCGGGGACGACGAGCGCGACCTCGCCGCCTCCATCGCGCGCATGCGCGAGGCCGTCGCCGCGGCCGGCGGCGAGCCCGCTCGCCTGGGCGTGCGCGCCAACGCCCCGGTCGCCAGGGGCGGCGACGGCCGTCCGGACCCGGAGCGCAGCCTGGCCGGACTGCCGGCGCTCCGGGAGCAGGGCGTGACGATCGCGGCCTTCGCGCTGCCCCTCTTCGCGCGCAGCCCGGAGCAGGTGCGGGCCTTCCTGGAGGCCCTGGGCCGCGCAGAGCGCTAGCTGTGAGTTCCGAGCATCTCATTCAGCGCTGAAGACGAGGCCCCGGGGAAGGTCGCTCGGGAGCTCTTCACGGGATCGGCGCGGCACGCGAATCGTCTATGCTGGGCCCCGCTCGAAGGAGGGCGCGCCGTGATCCGAGGCATTCATCACACCGCCGTCTCGACGGTCGATCTCGAGAGATCGTTGGCCTTCTACGAGGGCCTGCTGGGCTTCGAGCGCGTGCTGGACTTTCGCTGGCCCGAGGGCACCGCGAACATGAACCGCAGCCACCAGCTCCCGGAGACCTCCGGTCGGGTCGTGCTCTTGCGGGCGGCCAACGCGATGCTCGAGCTCTTCGAGTACAGCACCCCGGCGCCGCGACCGCGCGACGCCTCGCGCCGCATGTGCGACCACGGCCTGGTCCACTTCTGCCTCGACGTGGTCGACCTCGACGCCGAGTACCGGCGGCTCTCGGAGGCGGGGGTCGAGTTCCACTGCCCGCCCGTCGATTACGGCACGGTACGGCTCACCTACGGCCGCGATCCGGACGGCAACGTCATCGAGTTCCAGGAGATCCTCTCGGAGCGGGATCCGATCGCGCTCGCGGCGATCGAGACGGCCCGCCCGCGCTGAGCGCGTGCTGGGCCCGCACGATCTGGTGCTCTGCGCCGGCACGCTGCCCGCGGCCTCGCTCCGCGAGCGCGTCGAGGCGGCGGCGCGACACGGCTTCTCGGGCCTCTCGCTCTTCCTCGCCGACTACCGGCGGGCACGGGAGGCGGGCCACTCCGACGCCGAGCTGCGCCGTTGGCTGTCGGAGCACGGCCTGGAGATCGCCGAGCTGGATCCCCTGATGCGCTGGGTGCCGGGCGTCGAGCTGGCCGGCGATGCGACCCGGGCCGGAGCGGCGATGTTCGCCTTCGGGGAGGAGGACTTCTTCGCCGCGGCCGAGGCGCTGGGGGCGCGCTCGATCAACGTCGTGCTCTACAGCGAGGCGCCCATCGAGCCGGAGCGGCTGTGCGAGGCCTTCGCCGGGCTGTGCGAGCGCGCCGCCCGGCGCGAGCTGCTGGTCCACCTGGAGTTCCTGCCGTGGACCCAGATCCCGGACCTGGCCTCCGCGCTCGACCTGGTGGCAGACGCCGGCCCCAACGGGGGCGTCATGCTCGACAGCTGGCACCACTTCCGCAGCGGGGCCGACCCGGAGGTGCTGCGCGCGGCCCCGGCCGAGCGGATCCTGGCCGTGCAGCTCTCGGACGCGCCCGCGCAGGCCCAGGGGCCGCCGGTGGAGGAGACCCTGCACCGGCGACTCCTCCCGGGCGCGGGCGACGCCGAGCTCCCGGCTCTGCTCCAGAGCCTGGCCGACATCGGCTGTCGCGCGCCGCTGGGCGTCGAGGTCTTCTCCGACGAGCTGGCCGCACTGCCCGCCGACGAGGCTGCCCGGCGCGCCGCCGCGGCGGCGCGCCGCGTGCTGCAGGCGCCTCGCGCCTGATGGCTCCGGCCTCGCCGCCGCCGACCCCTCCGGGCAGCCGCTACCTCGTGCTCGGCGTCCTCTTCGTGGTGTACGTCTTCAACTTCGTCGATCGCCAGATCCTGGCCACCCTGGTGCGCCCCATCAAGGCCGAGCTCGGCGCCAGCGACTTCCAGATGGGGCTGCTGGGGGGCTTCGTCTTCGCGCTCTTCTACACGCTGGCCGGGATCCCCGTGGCGCGCTGGGCGGATCGCGGCTCGCGGCGCAACGTGATCCTCTTCTCGCTGGTGCTCTGGAGCCTGATGACGGCGGTCTCGGGCCTGGCCCGCAGCTTCTGGCAGCTGGCGGCCGCCCGCGTCGGGGTCGGCATCGGGGAGGCCGGCGGCACGCCGCCCTCCCACTCGCTGCTCTCGGACTACTTCCCGCCCGAGCGGCGCGCGACCGCCATGGCCCTCTACGGCAACGGCATCTACGTGGGCGTCGGCCTCGGCTTCATGACCGGGGGCTACATCGTCACCCACTTCGAGTGGCGGACGGCCTTCTACGTGGTGGGCCTGGCGGGGCTGCCGCTGGCCCTGCTGCTGGTGGCGACCGTGCGCGAAGTTCCGCGGGGCAGCTCCGAGGCCGCCGCGCCGGTCGCGCAGGGCGCGAGCCTGCTCGAGACGCTGCGCAGCCTGATCGGGCAGCCGGCGCTGCGCTGGCTCACGCTGGGGGCCTGCTTCCAGGCTTTCTCGGGCTACGCGATCCTCTTCTGGGGCTTCGCCTTCTACGACCGCGTCCACGCCATGGATCCATCGGCGATCGGCCTCTGGCTCGGGGTGTGGGTGATGCTCGCCGGCTGCGCCGGCGTCTCGATCGGGGGCTGGCTGGCCGATCGGCTGGGCGCGCGGAGCCCGGCCTGGACCATGCGCATGCCGGCGGTCGTGGCCGTGCTCGGGCTGCCGGCCGGCGCGGCCTTCCTGATGGCGGGCTCTGCCGTTGCCTCGCTCGCCGGCTTCGCGCTCTTCTACCTGGTCAGCAACATGTACGTCGGGCCGCTCTGGTCGACGACCCAGAACCTGGCGCGTCCCGACATGCGGGCGACGGCCTCGGCGGCGCTGCTCTTCGTCCTCAACCTGGCGGGCCTGGGCCTGGGCCCGCCGCTGATCGGCCGCCTGAACGACTGGCTGACGCCGGGCTTCGGCGACGAGGCGATTCGCTGGTCGCTATTGATCGCCGTAGGGGTGGGGGGGTTGGCCGCCCCCTTCTTCTGGCGGGCCGGAGGCGACCTGCACGCGCCGCGCCCCTGAGCCCTCCCCGGCGCGCAGACCCGCGCCGAATTCCCCGCGCCGGATCGAGAAACTCCGCCACCGATCGGACCTGCCGGCCACCACCCAGAAGGGCGCGGGTCTCCCACGCCCAGAAAGGGCCGCATGGCGGAGCTGGCATACCCCCGGGGCACGCTCGACGCCCTTGGCGAGCAGCGGGCCCGCACCGAGCGCTGGCGCCGGCTGCGCCCGGGGCTCGCCCTGCTCGCCGTCGCGGGGAGCGTCTTCGGCGGCTGGCTCCTGCACCTCGGCTTCCTCGACTTCCCGCTCTACATGGACGAGGTGCAGTTCTGGGAGCAGAGCCGGCACTTCGCCGAGCACGGCCTGCCGTCCCTCGCCGACTTCCGCAGCTACGCCGAGCCGATGACGCCGGGGGCCTTCCTCGCCTGGGCCGCCGTCGAGCGCGCCACCGGGGCCGGCATCGTGGGGGGCCGGCTGCTCACCCTCCTGACCGGCATCCTGGCGCTGCTCGCCATCGCCTGGCAGCGCGGGCGCGTCACGCCGGAGGGGGCCCTCGCCGCCTGTGGGCTGCTCGCCTTCCCGTACTTCTCCGCCCTGAGCCTCCACCTCTACACCGACGTGCCCGCCGCGCTGCTGGCCGTGCTGGGCCTGCGCGCCCACTGGGGCCGGCGCTTCGGCTGGGCGGCGCTGGCCTTCGCGCTGGCCATCTCGACGCGTCAGTACATGATCGTCTTCCCGATGGCGCTGATGGCCGAGCGCGGGCTCGCCTGGCTGCAGCGAAGCCGCGTGACGCCCGTGGAGCTCTGGGCGCCGGCCCTCGGTGCCGCGGCCATGGTCTTCTGGGTCGCCGTCTTCGGCGGACCCACGACGGCGGCCGCTCTGGAGAGGTACCCCTCGCAGCACGGCACCCATCTGGATCTCTCGCCCTCGCTCTTCGTCTACTTCTTCGCCTGCGTGGGGGCCTACTTCGTCGTGCCCGAGCTGCTGCTCTTCCAGGGCTGGCGCCGCTGGCGGGCGCTGATCACGCCGAAGCACCTTGCGATCTTGGCGGCGGTGGCACTGGTCTGCTGGCTCTTCCCGCCGCTCTTCCGCGACGGCACCTTCGGCCCGGTCAATCGCGCGGCCCACGCGCTGCTGCCCGAGCTGCTGCGGGCGCTGCTGCTGAGCGGCCTCGCGATCGCGGCCTGTGTCCGCTTCGCGCGCCTCGACCTCTCGCTCTTCCTGCTGCTGGGGAACCTGGCGGTCTTCCTGAACCGGGAGGATCCCTGGGAGAAGTACCTGTTGGCGATGTTCGTCGCGCTCTGGGCCCTGCGCGCGGCGCAGGCCTCGCTGGGGGCTCCGCCCCGACGCGGCCTCGACGACGCGGTCCCCGCCGCCTAGCCCCCGCGCTCCCTCCCTAGCCCGCCTTTCCGGTCTGCGGGCCCCGGCGCGGACCGAGCTCGGTGCGGCACTCCTCGGACAGCGTTTCCTCGTTGTCGCGCAGGCAGCGCGCCAGGCCTCCCGGGCCGGCGGCCTGACTCTCCTCGGTGCATACGCTCTTCAGGTCTTCGGCGCAGGCTGCCCGCAGCCGTCGCCCGCGCCCCTGGGCCTGCTTGCGGTCGCGCTCCAGCTTTCGGCGGTAGGTGACGTGCTGGCGACATCCCGGATCCAGCTCGTCGAGATGCTCGCGCAGGCAGCCCCGTACCTGGCCGGGCTTGCCCCGCTGACCGGCACACAGGCGCTGGATGTCGGCGCGGCAGGCTTCCCCGCCCGCCCGCGGGCCGCGGGGAAGCGCTCGGGGCGCTCCGTCGGGCGCGGGCGGACTGGCCTCGCTGGCTTCGGACGCGGCCGACGGGCTCGTCTCGGCGTCCTCGGCCAGGGCCGCGGGCGCGGCGATCAGCAGCAGGGCGATCCAGGGAACGGCGGTCAGGGGGTGTAGACGCGTCATGGAGTCCTCCGAGCCCGGCGCCGACGGGCGCCGACGGGCGGGAGGATCGGGCGCGATCGGCGCCTGCGCCAGGGGAGGGGCGGCCGCTCAGAGCTCGGGCAAGCAGCCGCCGGGCCCGGGGTCTACGCAGCTGTTGCCCTGGCGGCACTTGCCGGGCTCGCAGAGATCGAGCAGGCAGCTGGTGTAGCCGCTGCCCGATCCGTTGCAGACCCAGTAAGCCGAGGCCGCGCCGGGAATCTGGTCGGTGCAGGAGCTCCCGAGAGTGCCGGGAGAGCAGCGACAGGTCGAGGAGTAGGAGAGGCCGTCGGGGTTGCAGGCGCGCTGTCCCGGCCCGCGGGACAGGCTGCAGGAGAGGGTCCGGCCCGTGCAGACGCACTGGTTGGCGCTCTCGTAGAAGCCCGAGCTGCAGGAGAGCACCTGGCAGCTTCCGTAGCCCGTGCCCGAGCCGTTGCACAGGTAGTTGGCGGCGCTGCTGTTGGGCTTGAGGCTCCGGCAGCTGTCGCCCAGCTCGTTGGGGGTGCAGCGGCAGGGTCCGTAGAAGAGGCCGTTGCTGCTGCAGCTCCGCCGCGACGGGCCGTTGCTGAAGGTGCCCGCCGGACACGCGATCGGGGCCCGATTGGAGCACAGGCACTCGTTGCCCAGGTTGTCGAAGCCGCTGTCGCAGGATTCGACGGTGCAGCCGTAGCCGTCGCCGGCCAGGTTGCAGGCGTAGACCGCCGAGGAGGCGTTCGGCTTCTGGTTCGTGCAGTCGTCGCCGCGCTCGCTCGGGGTGCAGGAGCAGGCGGAGAAGGAGGCTCCGTCGGGGTTGCAGGTGCGTCGGGCCGGCCCGTTCGGGAGCGTGCAGCTCGAGGTGCTGACGCCCGGGGTGCAGCCGCAGTCCGAGTAGGAGAGGCCGTCCGGGTTGCAGATCCGGAATCCGTTGCCTCCGGGCAGCGGGCAGAGCTCGCTGCCCGAGCAGATGCAGGCATTCGTCCCCGCGGACACCGCGGAGAAGCTCCAGAAGAAGCCCGGGTCGCACTCGAAGGGAGGCGAGCAGGCGCCGTAACCGGATCCGTCGCCGTTGCAGAAGGCCTGGCCGGTCCCGTTCGGAACCGTGCAGGGCTGGGTCTCCCAGAAGCAGACGGGAGGCGTGCAGCCGAAGTCGGGCAGCAGCACGCTGAAATCCCCCCCTCCCACGATGCCGTCTCCGTCGAGGTCGCCGCCCGTGAAGGGCGGCACGCTGCCCCCGAAGTTCCCGAGCAGCAGCCCGAAGTCGCCGGCGCCGGTGATGCCGTCGCCGTCGGCGTCGCCGGCGCAGCGGTCGCCGGTCGCATCGCAGGCGTCGCCCACGCCGTCGCCGTCGGTGTCGAACTGGTCCGGGTTGTAGAGGCCCGGGCAGTTGTCGCAGTCGTCCGGGAACTCGTCGCCGTCCGCGTCGGGCGTGAGGGGCTTGCCGTCGGGGCCGATGCCGCGCAGGAAGCTGCCCCAGGGGTAGGCGTCGACGCCCAGGTTGATGCCGCAGCAGGCGGGCCGCAGCGACTCGGGCAGGGGGTTGGGGCCGAAGTTGTTGTGGAAGAGATCGCAGGGATAGGGGATGCGGCACACGGAGCCCG
>CAZYOL010000214.1:0-8110 GCA_964649065.1 uncultured Spirochaetales bacterium | reverse complement strand
ACAATCCCTACTCCCAGTTCCAGGACGAGTACTCGCTCGAGGACATCCTCCGGGCGCCGATGGTCTACGAGCCACTCACCAAGCTGCAGTGCTGCCCCACCTCGGACGGGGCCGGCGCGGCCCTCCTGGCCAGCGAGTCCTTCGTGCGCGAGCACGGGCTCGAGGACAGGGCCGTCGAGATCCTCGGCATGGCGATGACCACCGACTACGAGTCCTCCTTCGAGAAGAGTGACATGAAGCTGGTCGGCTTCGACATGACGCGGACCGCCGCCCAGAAGGTCTACGAGCAGAGCGGCGTCGGCCCGGAGAACGTGGACGTGGTCGAGCTGCACGACTGCTTCTCCGCCAACGAACTGATCACCTACGAGGCCCTCGGCCTCTGCGGTGAGGGCAAGGCCGGAGACTTCATCGACTCCGGCGCCCAGACCTACGGGGGCCAGGTCGTGGTCAATCCCTCGGGCGGACTGATCTCGAAGGGCCATCCCCTCGGCGCCACCGGTCTGGCGCAGTGCTCGGAGCTCACCTGGCAGCTGCGCGGCCAGGCCGACGCGCGGCAGGTGGAGGGCGCGAAGGTCGCCCTGCAGCACAACCTCGGCCTCGGCGGCGCGGCAGTGGTGACCCTCTACCGCCAGGCCGAGCTCGCCAAGCGCAGCGGAGGACGCCCGGGAGCGGAGCTCCCGGGCGACGGGGCCCCCGGATCCGTGCCGGAGTGGTGGCCGGCGCTGCTGCTCTTCGTCTTCGTCACCCACATGCCCTTCTTCGCCTGGCGCTGGTGGCGCACGGGCGAGCGCCGCCATGCGGCCACGACGCTGACCTTCTCGCTGCTGATCGCAGCCACCGGCCTGCGCCTCTTCGCCCCGGAGTGGGCCTGGTGGGGGACGCCCCTGCACCGGCCGCTGCGCGGCCTGGCCCTGGCCTCGGCCGTGCTGAGCCTCGGCCTGCTGCTGGCTCACTGGCTGCGCCGATCGAGCAAGGCTTCGTAGGAGCCGGCCACCAGATCGGCGTCGCGAATCCGAAGGCGCTCGCGCAGCCGGGCGAGCTTGCGCTGCTGCTGCGCCCCTGCGGAGGCCGAGCCGTCGAAGACGGCCTCCAGCTCCATGAAGGGCCCCAGCGACTCCACCTCGTCCAGGTGGATGCGCACATTCTCGAAGAGGAAGATCTCGCGGCGCTTGCGGACCACCCGCCACACGCCCAGCATCGCCTCGAGCAGCGCGGCCAGGGCTCGCGCAGGGCGCCCAAGTCCGCGCAACGCGCCTTGATTTCGAGGTTGGCCTGCGATTGCATGCGCTCTGACACGGCGAGCTCCCGGGGCCCGCCAGCGGCCAGGCTACCGCAGCCGGCCCCGGAGACCGCGTGAGAGAGCCCCCCTGCGATCCGCCGCAGCTGCGGCAAGAGCCCAGTGAGGATCCGCGTCTCGACATCCCGCGCAAGGCCGCCTACGGGCTCGGCGATCTCTCGACCAACACGGTCCTGACCTCCCTCAGCTTCTTCTACCAGACCTTCTTCCTGGTCCAGGTGGCGGGGCTCGAGATCGGCTACGCCGGCTCGGTGCAGCTCGTGGCGCGCGTGGTCGACGCCTTCACCGACCCGATGATGGGGCGCCTCTCCGACCGGACGCGCTGGAGCGCGGGGCGCCGGCGGCCCTACTTCCTGATCGCGGCGATTCCCTTCGGCCTCTCTTTCGCCGCGCTCTGGTGGAACGCGCCCATCGATTCGCAGCTCGGCAAGTTCGCCTTCTACACGGCGGTCTACGTGGCCCTGAGCCTGACCATGACGGCCGTGTCCGTGCCCTATCTCTCGCTGCTCCCCGAGATGGCGATCGGCTACGACGCGCGCAACTCCCTCAATATCTTCCGCAGCGCAGGCTCGACCCTGGGCGTGCTGGTGGCCCTCGGCATGTATCCCCTGGCCGACTGGCTGGGGGCGGGCGAGGCGCTGGACTTCGAGACGGTCGCCCTCGCCTACGCCTTCCTAGTGGCCGCACCCTGGTTCGTGGTCTTCCTCTGCACCTGGGAGCGACCCGAGTTCCAGAGCCGCGAGACCTCGCTGCCCCTGCTGCAGGGTCTGCGCGTGCTGCTGCAGCATCGCAGCTACCGCCGGCTGATGGGCCTCTACCTCTGCGGCCGCGTCAGCATGGATCTGGTCTCCGCCCTGCTGCTCCTCTACTTCCTCTTCGTCATCGGGCGGCCCTACGACATGTTCACGGTGGTCGTGCTGCTGATGCTGGGCTCTCTGGCAGCGCATCCGCTGTGGCTGGCCGTCGCCCGCAGGACCGAGAAGTCCACCGTCTTCATCGTGGGCTCGCTGTGGTGGATCGCCGCCCAGAGCGTCCTGCTCTTCGTCCAGCCCGACTGGCCGCGCTGGAGCCTCTACCTCTTCGCTCCGATCGCCGGCATCGGCTACGCCGTCGTCGACCTGATGCCCTGGGGCATGCTGGGCGAGGTGGTCGACGAGGACGACCTCGCGACCGGGGAGCGCCGGGAGGGGCTCTACTACGGCTCCTACACCCTGCTGCGCAAGCTGGCCGGCTCCCTGGCGGTCTGGGCCGCCTCGCTGGTGCTGGCCGTCTTCGGCTACGCCGAGGGAGACGAGCAGCCCGAGAGCGCGCTGCTGGCCATCCGCATCCTGACCGCCGTCGGCCCGGCCCTCTTCCTCGGCATCGGCGTGCTCTTCGCCCGGCGCTACCCGCTCTCCCGGGCGCGCCACAACCAGATCCTCGACGCGCTGGTCCGGCGGGACGTGGAAGGCCGATGAGCGCCGGAGCGCCCTCCCGGGCGCGGAGATTCTACGGCTGGAGGATCGTCGGCGTCGCCTTCTTCGTCGATTTCATTGCCGTCGGCTTCAGCTTCTACTCGAACAGCGTCTTCCTCAAGACCGTGGCCGCCGACCTCGCCCAGGGTTCGCGCGGCGAGGTCAGCCTCGGCATCTCCATCTCGAATCTCTGCGGGGCCCTGCTGGCACCCTTCGTGGGCCGCGCCCTGGATCGCCACTCGATCAAGAGGATCATGATCGCAGGAGCGGTGGCCACCAGCCTGGGCTTCGCGCTGCTGAGCCAGGTGCAGGCCATCTGGCAGTACTACCTGGCCTTCGCGACCTTTCTCGCCTTCGGGCTCGGCATGATGGGCGGCTTCGCCTCCTCCAAGCTGGTGGCCAACTGGTTCAACGCCCAGCGCGGCATGGCCATGGGCATCGCCACCGTCGGCGTCTCGCTCTCGGGTCTGGTGATGCCGGCTGCGGCCACGGGCCTGATCTCCAGCCTGGGCTGGCGCGGCGCCTACGGCGTCTACGCGATCGTCACCTTCGGCCTGGTCGTGCCCGTGGTCGCGCGCTGGGTCGTGAACCGCCCGGAGGACCTGGGCCTGCAACCCGACGGCGCAGCCCCGCCCGAGCCGTCGGAGCCCGTCGCGAGCGAGGTCGTCTGGCGCAGCGCGGAGCTCGTGCGCTCGCGGAGCTTCTGGGCGATCGGGCTCTGCTTCGCGCTCTCCTTCGCCACGCTGTCCGCCATCCTCACCCACCTGGTGGCCCACGCCAGCGATCTGGGGGTGCCGGCCTACCGGGCCTGGCAGATCCTGTCCGCCGCCGCGGTCGCCGGCATGGCGGGGAAGTTCGCCTACGGCTGGCTCTTCGACTGGACCGACGCGCGCCTGGCGCTGCTGGCCTCGATCGCGGGCCAGGCGCTCGGGCTCCTGCTGCTGATGCACAGCTCGAGCTTCGGCGGCCTGATGGGAGCCGGGATCGTCTTCGGCTTCGGGATGGGAGGCGTGGTCCCGCTGCAGGGCTCGATCGTGGCGTCGGCCTTCGGACGCCTCTCCTTCGGCAAGGCGCTGGGCCTGCTGCGGCCCTTCCAGATGCCCATCCAGGCGCTGGGCATCCCGCTGGCGGGCTGGATCTACGACGCCACCGGCAGCTACGACCTGGCCTTCCGGATCTTCCTGGGCAGCTACGCGGCGGCGGCGGCCGCCGCCCTCCTGCTGCGCCTGCCGCGGGCGGGCCTCAGCTCGCCAGCCCCGACGCGCGCAGCGCCCCGCTGATGAAGCGCACCACCGGGGGGTGCATGCGGAAGGTGATGTGGGCCCCGGCGTACCACTGGATGGCGGGCTCCTCCCAGTGCCGCCACAGATCGCGGACCTGGTCCGGCGGCACCAGGCGGTCTGCGAGACCGGCGAAGATGTAGCGGCGCTCCCGCGCCAGCTTCGGCCGCAGGGCCAGCGGCGAGACCACCTGGAAGAGCTCCTGCATGCGCTCGGCCCGCATGCCGCGACGGTCGGCGTCTTCGACCGAGAGCGGCGGCCCGTGGCGGTAGTAGAGGCGCGCGAAGTCCGCGGCCGGGATGCCCGCGATGGCGCAGGCCAGCTCGGGCTCCAGGGAGGCCAGCAGAGCCGTGTTGTAGCCGCCCAGCGAGTAGCCCATGACGCCGACGGCCGGCGCTCCCTGGCTGCGGGCCCAGGACACGATCCGACGCAGATCCCAGACCGCGTTGGCCTCGGCGTGAAGGGTGTCCATCAGCTCTCCGGCCAGGAAGCCGTCCCCGCTGCGGCGACCGATGCGGCGCTGGCCGTGCAGGGGGAGCATCGGCATCACGAGGTTCAGGCCCAGGCGCTCGTGCAGCCAGGGCGGCGGGAAGGCCCCGATATCGAGCCAGGGGAAGCCCATCTGATAGCCGTGGATGCAGACCAGCCAGGGGCGCGGACCGTCCTGGTGGCGGACCACCCAGGCGTGGGCCGTGCGATTCGGCGCGTAGGAGAGCCAGCGCTCCCGACCCGGCTCCTCGGGGTGGGGCTCGTACTCGCTCTCCCAGCTCAGGTGCTCGAAGCGAAGCCTGCGCCCGAGGCTGCGCTCGATCCGGTGCGGCGCCTCGAGGGGCGGCGGCGTGACGTGGTAGTCGGCGGGCTTCTCGAGCCAGCCCTTCGACTCGAAGAGCTCGCGCGCCTCGCTCGCCTCGCGCTCGATGCGCGCGTGGTCGCGCTGCGGGGCCAGCGGCATGGTGAGCGTGATGGTCGAGAGCAGCGCCTCGTCCACCGCCACCTGGAGCGCCACGGGAATCGAGGCGGCGACCGGCGGCACGCCCTCGACCTCCGGCTCGAGCTGCTGCGAGTAGGCCCCCGAGGCGACGAAGGCCGCAAGCGAGACCGCCACCAGCAGCAGACCGTAGGCGGGACCCACCACGAAGAAGGCGGGCAGCGCGAACACCACCCCGAGCAGGCCACCCAGGGCACCGAACTGGGAGATGCGCCGGTCGCCGGGATAGAGGAGCATGGCGGTGCCGGCGGCCAGCAGCAGGCAGCCGGGAAGCACCGAGGCCAGGAAGCCCGGGAGGCCGTGGGTGGGCGCGCGCCACAGCCAGGCCAGGCCTGCGAGGATCGGGATCCAGCTCAGGAGCGGAAAGCGCAGCTGCTGGGTCATGGCTCCTCCGGGTGTGGCGAGGGGAACACGATACCCTCCGCCGCATGCGCGGCAATGCGATCCGAAGTGGACCGGCCGCGTGGCTGCTCGCCTTCGCCTTCTGCGCTGCGCCGGGCTGCGGCAGCGAGCCACAGTCCGCCTCCGTCGAGGAATCGGCGCCGGCCCGCGAGGGGGAGACGAGCGGCGATCCGCTGCTCCTCGAGCTCGAGCGTCGGGCCCGCGACGTCGAGGCGCGGGTGATCGCCTGGCGCCGCGACTTCCACCAGCATCCCGAGCTCTCCAACCGCGAGCTGCGCACGGCGGCTCGGGTGGCCGAGCACCTCGAGGCCCTGGGCCTGGAGCTGCGGCGGGAGGTAGCCCACACGGGAGTCGTCGGGGTGCTGCGCGGGGGCCGCCCCGGCGGCAGCGTGGCGCTGCGCGCGGACATGGACGCGCTGCCCGTCGAGGAGGCCACCGGACTGCCCTTCGCGTCGCGGCAGCGGGCCACCTACCTGGGCCGCGAGGTCGGCGTCATGCACGCCTGCGGTCACGACGCCCATACGGCGATCCTGATGGGCGTCGCCCAGGTGCTGGCCGAGCTGCGCGAGGATCTGCCGGGCGACGTGCTCTTCCTCTTCCAGCCCGCCGAGGAGGGCGCTCCGCCCGGGGAGCGCGGTGGCGCGGCGCTCATGATCGAGGAGGGCGCCCTGGCCGACCCGCGTCCCGACGCGATCTTCGGCCTGCACGTGGTGCCCCAGCTCCGCACCGGCGAGATCGGCCTGCGCGAGGGGGGCATCATGGCCAGCTCGGACCGTCTGCAGATCACCGTGCGCGGTCGCCAGACCCACGCGGCCTATCCCTGGCTGGGCATCGACCCGATCGCGGCCGCGGCGCGCATCGTGCTGGGCCTGACGGAGATCCCCGCGCGCGCGGTCGACGCGCGCATCCCCGGTGTGGTGTCGATCGGCTCCGTCCACGGCGGGGTGCGCAACAACATCATCCCCGGGCAGGTGGAGCTGCTGGGGACGATCCGCTCCCTCGAGCCGGAGCACCGCCAACAGCTCCACGAGGTCGTGCGCCAGCGGGCCGAGGCCCTGGCCCGGGCCTCGGGCGCGGAGGCCGAGGTGGAGATCTCGCTCGGCTACCCGATCACCTGGAACGATCCGGAGCTGGTCGCGCGGATCCGACCCACGCTTCGGCGGGTCGCGGGAGAGGAGTCGCTGCTGCGTCCGCTCCCGCGCACCGGGGCCGAGGACTTCTCCTACTACCAGCAGGAGGTCCCCGGCGCCTTCCTCTGGCTGGGCATCCGCGCGCCCGGGGTGGCGCCCGAGGAGGCCCCTCCCAACCACTCGCCCCACTTCGTCATCGACGAGGATGCGCTGCTGCTCGGCGTGCGCGCCCTGGCGAATCTGGCGCTCGACAGCCTGCGCGCGCCGGCTACCCCTTGATCCGAGGAGCGGAGGCGAGATGCCGAGAGCCATCTGGAAGGACGCCGTGCTGGCGTCGAGCGAGGCCACGGAGCAGGTGGAGGGCAACCACTACTTCCCGCCCGACTCGATCGTGCGCGAGCACCTGCGCGAGAGCGACCACAGCAGCGTGTGCCCCTGGAAGGGCACCGCCCGCTACTACGACGTGGTGGTCGGCGACGCGGTCAACGCGAACGCCGCCTGGACCTACCCGGAGACCCGGGACGCGGCGCGTCACATCCGGGGCTACGTGGCCTTCTGGAAGGGAGTCGTCGTCGAGCCCTAGCCTCGCGCTGCGGGCGCGGTGATAGACTCGGGGCATGAGCGCCGCGCCGGTCAGCCGTGAGCCGCAGGGCGCACAGCTCGTCTGGCCGGCGGGCCGCCGCCCGATCTTCCTGCTCGACGCCTCCAGCGGGGTCGAAGAGCGCATTCTACGGCACTGGATCGAGCGGCAGCGCCCGGCGGAGATCGGGCCCGCCGACTACGACGTGATCCGCATCCCCCCGACCCGGCGGCGCCGGCGGATCTCGCTGGAGCGGCTCGAGGAGTGCCTGGCCAGCGAGGACGACGCCCTGCTGGCCCCCCTGCGCGTGGCCTGGCTGCCGCGCAAGCGGAATGGACAGCGCTCCGTGTACTTCCGCGACGTGCTGACGGGCGACCCGCGCGACCCGGGCCCGTGGCGCCAGCGTTGGATCCTGCGCCGCTCTCCGGACCGCTGCCGCGTCGTCGCCGGCGAGCCCGCGCCGATCTCCGAGCTGCGCCAGCGCTGGCGCGACGCCGGCCTGAGCGGCGGCCACGAGACCCTCGACCTCCCCCACTTCGTGGCGCGCCAGGCGGAGCTGGCCCTGGAGCGGGCCGAGCGGCGCCTGCGCGGGGCCCGCTACAAGGTCCCGAAGCTGATCCACCAGGACATCCTGCGCGATCCCGGCTTCCGGGGCGGGCTGCGACGCCTGGCGCGGCAGCAGGAGCGCAGCGTGGCCTCGCTCGAGCGCGAGGCCGCCCGCGACCTGCGCGAGATCGCCGCCACCCACAGCCCCTTCGTGATCGACCTGGTGGCCCAGCTGATCCGGATGCTCTACTCGCGGGGCTACGACACGGCCCTGCACTACGACCGGGAGCAGCTGGCCGCGCTGAAGTCCCTCTCCGAGCGCTACCCGGTGGTCTTCCTGCCGACCCACAAGTCGAACCTCGACCACCTGGTCCTGCAGTACGCCCTCTACGAACACGACCTGCCGCCGAACCACACCGCCGGCGGCATCAAC
>CAZYOL010000213.1:0-8131 GCA_964649065.1 uncultured Spirochaetales bacterium | reverse complement strand
ACGTCGACGGCGATCCAGTTGAGCCCCTCCACGAAACCCACGCCCGCCAAACCGGGCAGGTTCCCCACCGCGATGCCGTCGATCGTGACGTTGCCCGTCGGGACCCCGCCTTGGCTCGGTGCATAGAGGTAGACGGTGTAGTCGCCCGGGACGATCCCCACGAAGTGAAGGATCCACCCGGAGAAGCCCCCTCCATAGTCGACGAGCATCGCCTGGTCGCCGCTGGTCGGTACACCGAAGTACTCCTCGAAGAAGCCGCTTCCGTCGGTCAGGACGCCGGCCCCGGTGTGCTGTCCGCCGGTGTCGAGGAGAGGGACCGACGTCTTCACCTCGTTCCAATAGCCGGCCTGGCCGGAGGCCCCCGGGTAGGAGTCGTCGGGCCGTCCATAGTTCCGGCCGACGTCGACGTTCAGGGCCGCGCGCGCGAGGGAGACGATCTGGATCCCCGCGATCCTGACGGAGGCACTGAGCGGGGGCCCCTCGATGTTCAGCTTCCCGTCGTCGACCACCACGTCGACGCTCGCCCAGTTCGTGCCCTCGATGAGCACCGAGTCCGGATCGCCCACCAGGCTCGCCATCGGCACGCCCTGGACGGTGAGCGGGCCCGTCTCGAAACCGAGCGAAGACGAAGGTGCATAGAGGAAGACGCGGTACCCCCCTGACGCCAGGCCGTTGAAGGTGATCGACACCGAGGACCCGATCGGGAAGGCGATCCGGTCCTTGAGGAGGCGACCGGCGTCGGAGCTCGGCGGGGCCCCAGAGCTGCCGTTGATGTTCGTATCGATGAATACGCTCACGCCCGACGAGGCCCCCAGTCCATCGTCGAGGACCGTGACGCCGCTCCCGACCTCGTTCCAGCCCCGGGCGGCCGCGGCCGCGGAGTAGCCCGAATCGGGGATACCGTCAGCGAAACCGAGGTCGACATTCAGGCTCTGGCGGAAGCGGGGCACGATCTGGAGGCCCGCGAGGCCGGTGACGCCGAGGCCGCTGTCGCCCGCACTCACGATGGTGAGCGAGTCGTCCCCGAGTACGACTTGCACCGACGTCCACGACTCGCCCTCGACGAGCTGCGAGTCCGATCTCCCGCTGATGGACGGCACGGTGATGCCGTTTACCGTCATCGTGCCGGTCGACGCGGCGTTGTTCGAAGGGGCGTAGAGGTAGACGTCGTAGGGACCGGGAGCGAGACCCGAGACGTCGACCTGCCAGCCGACGCCACCCGTGGTGACCGCGTTGTCGGCGAGCAGGAACTCCTCGTCCGTGCTGGCGTTGAAGTTGCTGCCGGTCGAGGAGTCGACGAGGATCGTGACGCCAGAGGCGTCTCCATCGAGGTCGTCCAGCGCCGTGAAGCCGACCCCCGCCTCGTTCCAGACGCCGGGCTGGTCCGCGGCGGCGCCGAACGTGTCGCCCGGCGTGCCAAAGGCGATGCCGAGGTCCAGGTTGATCCCGGTCCGCGAGAGCGGAACCAGTTGAAAGCCCGCGAGGCCCGAGGCGAGGGTGCTGCCGTCGCTCTCGACCAACAGAACGCCGTCGTCGGGCACCCGAACGTCCGCGGAGACGAAGTCCACCCCCTCGACGAGTTCCGCGGCGCCGAAAGTCCGCGTCAGGCTGCCCACCGGGACGTTGAAGACATGCGTCGCGCCGGTGGTCACCGCTTTGGGTTCGCCGGGGTTGTAGAAGCCCCTGAAGGTGTAGAGGTAGAGCCGGTACTCTCCGGGCTCGAGATCCGTGAGCCTCAGGAACCAGCCGCCCTCCACCCCGGTCTCGGGCTTGGCGAGACACTCCCTCACCAACCGGTCCAGGTCGTCGCCGGGCGGAGAGGCGGTCAGCACCACAGGGCTCGGGATGCTCTGGAACTCGAAGTCGACGCCCGTCGCGGCACCGGTGATGTCGTCGAGGGTCGCGAAGGTCCCGGACACCTCGTCCCACACGCCGCCCTGCCCGGCCGCAGCCCCGAAGTCGCTCGAGGGCGGCGCCGTGGCACCGCTCCCCATCGCGACGTTGAACGCCTGGGCGAAGGCGGCCGCGGGCGTGAGCAGCGCTGGCCCGAGGAACAGCAACAATGTGAGCGAGCGTCGAATCCGCATGGATGGGTCCTGCCAGGCGACCAACCGAGAGAGGTCGCGACCGCGGGTCCATTCTAGGTGCGCGCCGCGGATCGATTCCAGTGTGTCGGGGAAGGCGCGGTGCTCGTCGCCTGACATCATTCGGGAGAATGTGACGAATCGGTGTCAAACCCGTGAGTTCGCGGCCCGAGCTAAATGCGCAGCATCCCGCTCGCGGGTACGAACGTCCGGCCCGAGGCCGGCGATCCTCTCGGCTGGAGTCCGCGAGACGATTCGATCAGCGAACGAGCCTAGGCCGAGCTCCGCACCGGCCGGACCATCACGAGCGCGGGGTCCTGCGGGCCCCAGAGGGCTTCGGTCTCGAAGAGCGGCTCGAACCCGAGCGCCTCGTAGAAGCGGCGGGTCCGGTCGTAGCCCGGGTCGGGCTGCGAGGGGCCGCGCGTCTTCACGTGGAAGAGCGTGACCTCGGGCCGCCGCGCGATCTCGCCCTCGAGTGCGGCGACGAGGCGCCGGCCGACACCCTCTCGGTGACGGTCGCGCTCGACGGCCAGCACCTCGATCTCGACGGAGCACGGCGCGTGGGTGCGCAGACTGGTGAAGCCCACCACCCGTCCGCCCGCGACGGCGACCCAGGAAGGCAGCTGGGCGAGGCCGTCCAGGTAGGCGGCGTTGGCTTCGGCGATGCCGAACCAGTCGGGCAGCGTGGCAAGGACCCCCTCGCAGTCCGCGCGGTCGGCGGGGCGAAAGGCACGGACCTCGATCGTACGATCGGACATGCGACCTCCGGTCGCGGCGATGCGGCCGCGATGCAGGGAACGACGAGCAGGAGTCGGTCGCTCAGGAGGTCATGACGCGCGAGAGCGTAGCGTTCCCCGACTCGCAGGAGGAGGCCCAGGGCATGCGGGCTCGAGGCACGAACCGATGTTCGAGCCACCCGGGGCCGCGCCGGGCGCCAGGGCTACCGCGCGACCCGGATGCGAACATGGATCGGGAAGCCATCGCCGAACCCCGTCGAACGCACTCCGAGGCGGCCGACTATCCTCTCGACGTGATCTCGAGGGACAGGACACCCGAAGCGCGGCGCGCGCAGATCGAGGCACTTCGGCCTCTCGGCGGCGAGCGGCGTCTCGCGAGGGCTCTCGAGATCTCCGCGCAGGCCCGAGAGCTCTCGATCGAGGGTCTTCTGGCGAATCGGCCCGGTTGGACGGAGCCCGGGCGCGAGCCGAGGTCGTTCGACGACTGCTGGGTTCGGAGCTCTACGCGGCCGCCTACGGCAGCGATCCGGATTGAGCGCAGAGCATCCGCTCGCCGACATCGTCGCGGAGCTCGACCGGGCCGGGATCCCGCACATGCTCGCGGGTCGTTCGCCAGCTCCTACCACGGCGACCCCCGAACCACCCACGACATCGGTCTCGTCGTCGATCCGACTCGAGAGGCTCTGCTCGCGTTCGTTCGGTCGCTCGACCCGAGCGTCCGGTACGTGAGCGAGGAGGCCGCCCGCGAGGAACTCGAGCCCGTTCTCGCTCGCGCAAGAGGGCCCGCCGCTGGTGCTCCTGGTCGCGCAGTCGGGCTCGCTTGGCGAGGACGAGTGCCCAACGCTTCTCGCGGGCCGCGATCGCGATTCTCGCCGAGTGGTAGGCGACTGCAGAGGGTGCGCCGGATGCAGACGAGCGTCAGCGGGAGGTGTCTCCCGCTGTGACCATTCGTTACCAGGTTGGGCGGATGCGGTCGTTGACGAGTCGCTTCAACCGATCGAACCCAAACGGAAAACAGGGACGACCTCGTTGGGCCGTCGGTAGACCTCAGCTCGAGACCTGATGCGCCACCTGGCGACGTCCTAAGCGCTTGAAAAGACTGGCGCGCCGGGAGAGATTCGCTCCCGAGCGCTCGCGGCGAAGCCGCGGGCGCGACGAACGGTCCCCCGGGCGCGCAGGAGCGGGCGCCGAAGGCGACCGCGATGGCACGCCGGGAGGGATTGCTCGTGCCGCTTCGCGGCCCGGCGTGGTCGGGCGCTGCGCGCCCTCGAAACGAACCCCCGACCCTCAGGTTCGAAGCCTGAGGGTCGGGGCTCGAACCGGAGCGCATGTCGCCGTTGGTTTCCCCTGCGAATCACTTCGCTACGACGGCTTCTAGTTGTAGAGGCCCTCGCTCGGGATCGGCCACAGCCGCCCGGATTACTTGGCAGTGTGGGCCTCTACAAGAAGACGAAGCGGCTCGGGATCGAGTGACGACTGGCGGCGGCATCCGATCTGGCCCACTATATGCGCATGAAACGTACGAATCTTGTGCTTGATGAGAGCGTGCTGGAGGAGGCCACCCGTCTTTCCGGCGAGAAGACCTACTCGGCAGCCGTCATGCGAGCACTCGAGGACTTCGTCCGCCGGGCGAAGGCCCGTCAGATCCTCGAACTCCGGGGGTCCGGTCTCTGGGAAGGCGACCTCTCCGACATGCGCCGCGATCGAAAGCCCAAGAAGCGCGCCTCGTGATTCTCGTGGACACCTCGGTCTGGATCGAGGTCTTTCGTTCCCGGCGGCCCCTGGACCTCCAAGCAGTCGTCGACTTCGACGACATCGCAACCTGCCTCCCCGTGATCCAGGAGGTCCTTCAGGGCTTTCGCGACGAGGCCGCCTTTCGGCGCGCGCGCGACGCCATGCTCTCGCTTCCCATCGTGGAGTCGCCGCTGGCGGAAGATGTGTTCTCGCAAGCCGTGGACCTCTACCGGGGCGCCCGCCGGGGCGGTCTCACGGTGCGATCCCCCGTCGACTGCTTGATCGCCGCCTGCGCGATCCGCCACGATCTGGAGGTCCTGCACCGGGATCGGGACTTCACCGCGATCGCCCAGATCTCGGCGCTCCGCCAGCAGTCGCCGTGACCGTGCCTGGTGGTCAGCCGAACCCGAGCCCCAGTGGTTGGCGGCGGCACTGACGCTCGGCCGGCAACCGCGCCGGCGTTCGGGACCTCCCTGCTCGGATGACTTGGCAGTGAGGGCCTCTACGAGAAGATGAAGCGGCTCGGAATCGAGTGAATCGTCCCGCCGAATCGCCCTTCGCTCTTGACCCCGAGGTTCGGAGCCTCTGTCGGGCTCAGTCCGGGAGCAGCACACCGAGCGCCATCGCTGCGTCGCGACGCACGTCGTCGATTTCGTCTCCTGCCCCGTGCCTCACCATCACGAGAGAGAGCTGCGCATCGAGGTAGCGGGCGGCCTCGGTGGCGGAGAGGCCGTCGGCGAGGCATCCGCGAGCCTTCAGGTCTCGGAACCAGCGCTCGAAGGCGGCCAGGCGCTCGTCGATCACCTTCGCGAGCACGGCGGCCGTCGCATCCCCGACGGAGCCCGGGGCCAGGCGTAGTCGTGTGAAGAGGCAGCCCGGCGGGAACGGGCGCCGCTCACTCGTGAAGACGATCAGGCGATGCAACACGACGGCCGGCTCGGCCTCGTCATCGAGCAGGGCCAGCAGCGGAAGCACGGCGAGGGTCCGGTAGGCGTCGAGAGCGGCGGCCATCAAGCCGTCTTCGCCGCCGAACTCCCGGTAGAGGCTCGACTTCGACAGGCCGGTGTGGCGACAGATCTCGTTGAGGGAGAGGCCCTCGGCGCCCTCGGCCCACCAGGCCAGCATGGCAGCGCGCACCACCTCGCGGCGATCGCGCTTGGGGGGGCGCCCTCTGGGTCGCTTTGGCGTTTCGGCGGCCATTTCGACTCCGATTGGTCCAATAATGCTTGACGGCCGTGCCTGCCACCAGTATATCTTTTAGTACCACTCGGTTCTAAATCGGAGGTTCGCTCGTGATTGCCGGACACTACGCGACTGCTCTGGTGCCCGAGAGGACGCCGTCTGCGGCGCAGCTCGCCTTCTTCCTCACCGCGTCCCAGCTGCCCGACCTCGCCTGGTTCGGGCTGACCTTCCTGGGGCTCGAGCCGGCGCACACGCACGCCGGCCCGGCCCACCTGGAGTTGATCCTCACCCACGACCTCCTGCCCACGCTGCCCTGGCTGGTGGTGGCCGCGCTCACAGGGCGAGCGGTCTTCGGTCGATGGCGGTACGGCTGGATTGCCGCGGCCCTCGTGGCGGCTCATGCGGCGGCGGACCTGCTGTCGGGCTACCCGCACTTCGTGGCCGGCCCCGACACGCAGTCGCTCGGGTTGGGGCTGTACTACTCGGCTCCTCATGTGGCGGTGGCCATCGAAGCGGTGTTCGCAGCGGTGGTGCTCGGCTGGGTGGTCAATCGGGAACGGCAGAGCCGTCTGGTGCGCAGCGGAACGACCTGGGCGGGCCGCGCGCTCGTCTTCGGCGTGGGCATCGCGACGAGCTTCGCGACTGCGCCATTGCTCGGGAACCTGCCGCCCAACGGCACGCTGCCCCTGTCCATGGCGGCCGGCCTCCTGCTGCTCTACTCCGCGCAGATCGCCGTTTTGACGTGGACGGAGAGCCGCCCGGTGGTCGGGGCGCAGCTGACCGGGATGGCGGCTGCGGCGGGATAGTGGTGCTGCGGCTGAGATCTCCTTCTGGTTGACAGTCCGAAACACAAGGGAGGCAACGTGGATCACTACTCCTGCATCATTCAGGAAGGCCAGGCCGCCGATCGGAAGACCGATGCACTGGAGGCGGGTCTGAAGCGACTCGGTCGAGAGTTCTTCGGCGACGACCCCGCCGAAATCGGTATCCGCTGGACGCGTCAGCCCCGCGGCTGGGCGTGGACGGCGGGCGCGCCCAGTACCTCGTCGATCGTGGTCCGTTCGGTTCCCGTCGGCTTCGACGACACCCGGCGCGAAGCCTTCCTCCGAGCCGTCTGTGAGCTTTGGGTCGACACCACCGGATGCAGCATCAACGAAGTCGTGGCGACGGCCTTCGACGGGCCGCTGCCGCTTTGACAAGGAGCGATCGTCATGCCCCTGTATCGATGCGCGATTCGAGAAGGGCTCAGCAGTGAGCCGCAGCGCGCCCAGATCGCCAAGGAAGTCGTCCGGATCCACTGCGGCGTGACGGGAGCTCCGGCCATCTTCGTCCACGCCTTCTTCTCCGAGCGCGCACCCTCCGAGCTTCCCGAAGGGCAGGCTGCCTACGTGTTCGGGACGATTCGTTGGGGACGGACCGACGAGCAGAAGACGGAGATCGCCTCGCAGCTACGGAGCAGCGTCGCAACCGCGCTCGGTTGCCTGCCGAGCGAAGTCGGAGTGACGACCGTCGACATTCCATCGAAGTGGAACATGGAGGGCGGCGCGATCATGCCCGAGCCGGGTGAAGAGGCGGCGTGGCTGGAGAAGCACCAGACGTAGCTCGGGGTGGCTCGTCTCGATCCCCGGGCCAGGAAGCCTTCGCCGCCGTGTCACCGACGGACGTGCGCGATGCGCGGCCCGCAACGACCAACCGGAGGAAGCATGCTCTCGGAAGACCGACTCCCGAATCACCCGGCCCTCACCGTGTCCGCCCGTGTTCTCTTCACGCTGGTCTTCTTCCTCTCGGGCGTGACCCACTTCACGGACGTCGCGAGGTACGTCGCGCTCATGCCCGAGGCGATCCCGTTCCGCGAGCCGTTGATCCTGGTCTCGGGTGTCGTCGAGCTGGCCGGGGCCGGCATGATCCTCTCAGGCTGGCGACCGCGGCTCGGGGGCTGGTTGATCGTGGCCTTTCTGCTCCCCGTCACCATCACGGTCCATGGCTACGAGATGCTCCACGCCGAGGACGCGGCCATGCGCGCGATCCAACAGGCGTCCTTCCTGAAGGGATTCGCCCTGATCGGGGCCGCCCTCCTGATCACCCAGCTGGGCGCCACTCATCGACCTGCCCCGCGCCCCGCCTGACGACCGCGGGAACGACCCGTTTCTCTACTGTGGGAAGCACATGGCGCCGCCCGCAGCGTCGCCTTCCTGCCGGATCCGCTGAATGACCGATCCCCAGGCTACCGTATGGAATGCTGGTATTGATACTGGTATTAGACTACACTGTTTCGCATGGCGGAGAAGCGCAAGATCACGCTGGAGGTGCCGGAGGAGCTGCTGGAACGCGCTCTGGCAGCATCGGGCGAAGGCATCACGCAGACCGTGCGACAGGGGCTGCAGCTGGTCGCGG
>CAZYOL010000212.1:0-8145 GCA_964649065.1 uncultured Spirochaetales bacterium | reverse complement strand
GGTGGACCTCGGTGAAGAAGGCGCCCAGGTGGCCCTGCATGCAGTAGAGCTCGGCCGCGAAGTTGCCGACGTGGGCGCTCTGGATCTCCTCCGGCGCCACCTCGCAGCGCTGCAGCGCGCCCAGCACCGCCTCGCGCATCAGCGCGGCGAAGTGCTTGTTCTCCTTGGTCCAGTTGCGACCGAAATCCGTCTGGTATCCGCCCAGGACGTAGACTTCCGATTCAGCCATGAGATCCTCCTAGCCCGCGACGAAGAAGCGGCCCACGTTGACGTGCGGTCGGTCGAAGAAGCGCGACGGCTCTCCCGTGCGCGCCGCCGTCGACAGCGCCTCCGGCACCGGCAGGCCCGCATCCTCGATGAGCTGCGCGGCGGCCGAGGCGCCGAGCAGGTCGGTCAGCACGCCGGGCGGCGCCCAGTTGAAGCCGCTGCCCATGATGCGATCGATGCCGTCGAGGCTCTCGGTCACCTCGCCGACCCGGTGGAAGGCGTAGCTCAGGTAGCCGCCGATGACGCGCCGGGCGAGCTGCGCCTCGGGCCCCGGAGCGGCCGCGAAGACGTGCAGGGCCTCGCGGTAGCGACCCACGCGGTGCAGCTGGGCCACGTCCTCGATGTAGTCGAGCTTCGGCAGGGTGAGCTCCGCCTCGGGCTTGTAGTCGCCGGAGACCGGATCCAGGGCGTGGCGCTGCTTGCTCTCGTCCTTCCAGAAGAAGCCGCGGCCGGTCTTGTTCCCCAGCACTCCGCGCTCCATGAGCTTGTCCATGTAGGCGGGCAGCTTGAGCGTCTCGTGGGCCTCGTCGTCGGTGTTCTCGTAGATGTTGTCGACGATCGCGCGGTGGATGTCCCAGCCCACCAGGTCGATGGTCGCCAGAGGCGTCAGGGCGCGCCCGGTGTAGGGACCGATGATGCGGTCGGTGAGCATCGGGCCGAACTCCTCGGCCAGCTGGGCCGCCTCGTTCAGCACCTTGAAGCCCACGCGGTTGCCGGCGAAGGCCGGCGTGTCGGCGGTGCGGATCATCTCCCGGCCCAGCCGCGCCCGCGAGAAGGCCTCGATGAAGTCGACGATCTCCGGATCGGTGTCCTTCCCGGCGATCAGCTCGGTGCCGACGATCACGTTGGGCGGGTTGAAGAAGTGCAGGCCCAGGAAGCTCCGCCGGAAGGACTCGCCGCGCCCCTCGCAGAGCGCGTTGATCGAGAGGCCAGAGGTGACGGTGGCCACGATCGAGTCGTCGCGCCGCATCTCCTCGACCCGGTCGAACATGTCCTTCTTCACGTCGAAGTCTTCGGTCAGCGCCTCGAAGACGAGGTCTGCCCGAGCCACCGCGGCGGGGAGATCGCGGTCGTAGTCTCCGACCGAGGAGCGGGAGGCGACCGTCGGGGACCGAACCAGCTTGACCGCCGCGCCGAGCCCCTCCTCCGCCTTGGCCTTGGTGCGGGCCAGGAAGGTCACGTGGGGAACGGCCTGCGTGAAGAGGGCGGCACTGCCGTAGCCCATGGTTCCGTTGGCCCCGAGCACGACCACGTGCTCGATCTTGCGACTGCGGGCGAGCTTTCGAACCTGGGCGGCGCTCAAGTGCTGGCTGGGGGACATGCGATCGATGCTCCTTCCCTGCGCTCTGGCGTCGATGCTGCGCGGAGCTGATGTCGCCCGCGAGAGCGGCCACTCCCCGGGGCGTACCCGAAGAGACCGAGCCGCCCTGCAGAACTGCCGCTCCCCGGGAGATTCGCCCTCGGGCGCCGCGAATGCAGTCCGGCAGCCGACGCCTGCCAGAAGCGCTGTGATTCTATTCCACCCCCTTACGTGCCGCCAACGAGCCCCGAGGTGACGTCCGGTCATCGGTAGCCGAGCGCCGCGAGGCGCTTGGCGCTGCGCGCCCAGCGCGGCTCGACCTTCACCCAGAGCTCCAGGTACACGCGACGCCCCAGCAGCTCCTCCAGCGAGCGTCGCGCACGCACGCCGATGGCCTTCACCAGGCGCCCGCCACGTCCGATGACGATCTTCTTCTGCGAGTCGCGCTCGACCAGGAGATTGGCCCGGATGCGCACGAGCTCTGCACCCTCCTGGAAGCTCTCCACCTCGGTCGCGAGGGCGTAGGGGATCTCCTGCCCGAGAAGCTCGAAGGCCGCCTCGCGAACCCACTCGGCCGCCAGGAAGCGCAACGGGCGGTCGCTCACCTCGTCCTCCGGGTAGAGCGGCGGGCTCTCCGGGAGTCGCGCCACCACGGCCTCGACCAGCGCCTCCAGGCCCTCTCCGCTGCGGGCGGAAACGGCGAGGGCCGGCACCTGCGCCGGCGCCCGGGCCGGCGGCCAGGGCTCCCCGGGGCGGGCGCCGTCGCTCTTGCTGCCCACCAGGAGCAGCGGCCGGCCGCTGCTGCGCGCCAGCTCCAGGAGCCGATCGTGCTCCGGCTGCCAGCCGGCGCGCCGGTCGACCAGCAGCACGGCCACGTCGCAGTCGGCGGTGGCCTCCTCGACCATCTCGTTGAGGGCGGCGTTGAGCGGCCGGGCCCCACTGTGCAGGCCCGGCGTGTCGAGCCACAGGATCTGGGCCCGCGGCAGGCTCTGGATGCCGAGCACGCGGCTGCGCGTGGTCTGCGGGCGCGGGCTGACGATGGCCAGCTTCTGCCCCACCAGGCGATTGAGGAGCGTCGACTTGCCGGCGTTCGGCCGCCCCAGCAGGGCCACCGCTCCGGCGCGGTGCGGCTCAGCCACCCGCGCTCGTCTCGCGGCTCCTCAGGGCGTCGCGGGCCGCGGCGCGCTCGGCCAGCCGCTTGGAGCGCCCGATGCCGCGACCCAGGGTCTCCGCGCCCACCTCCACCTCGACCGTGAAGCGCTGCTCGTCGTCCTCCACGCCGCTGTCGCCCACCGTGCGGTAGCGCGGCGTCCCGCGGCGCGCGGCATGGGCCCACTCCTGCAGCTCGGTCTTGGCGTCGCGGCGCGGCGCCCCGTCCAGCCCGTCCGCGAAGACCCGCTCCACGACGCCGGCGGCGGCCTCGAAGCCCGCGTCGAGATACACGGCGCCGATCAGGGCCTCCAGGGCGTTGGCGAGCACAGAGTCCTTCTCCTCGCCGCCGGTGAGCTCCTCGGTGCGCCCGAGCTTGACGAAGGGGCCCAGCTCGAGCGCCCGGGCGCGCTCCGCCAGCGCCCGCTTGTTCACCAGGGCGGCGCGAGCCCGCGTCAGATCTCCCTCGTGCCATCCCCCGTGGGCCTGGTAGAGCAGGTGCGCCACCGCCAGGCCGAGGACCGCGTCGCCCAGGTACTCGAGTCGCTCGTTGCCACGCGAGCCCTCTTCGCGCTCGTGGGACCAGGACGGGTGGGCGAGCGCGGTCTCGCGCAGCGCCCGGTCCTGGAAGCGGTGTCCCAGCGCCCGCTCCAGCGGGTCGGGATCGCTCAAGGCAGGGCCTCGGCGATCCAGCCTCCCCCCAGCAGCTCGTCCGCATCCGGACCCAGGGCATCGAAGACGGCGGCCTGGCCCGGCGTCACGGCCCGCACCGGGCGCTCGAAGCGCAGCAGCGCCCCGCCCTCCCCGTCCGCCTCGATCCGGGCCGGCGTCCCGCCGTCGCGGTAGCGAACGCGCACCGAGGCGCGCAGCGCACCGCTCGGGGGCACTCCGGAGGTCCAGCTCACGCGCGTGAGCCTCGCGCCGCCGGCCCACAGCTCGTCGGCACCGCCGACGACCACCCGATTGCGCCCGGGGTCCAGCGCCGTCACGTAGAGCGGGCGCGGCGCGGCCAGCCCGAGGCCCCGCCGCTGGCCCACGGTGAAGCGGTGGATGCCCCCGTGCTCGCCCAGCACCCGTCCCTCGGCGTCGACGATCTCGCCGACCCCCGGCAGGCCCCCGGGCCGCAGCTCCTCCACGCCGCGCACGTAGTCGCCGTCCGGCACGAAGCAGATCTCCTGGCTCTCGGGCTTGTCCGCCGTGACGAGGCCCAGCGCTCGGGCCCGCTCCCTCACCTCCCGCTTGTCCAGGCCGCCCAGCGGGAACTCGACGGCGGCGAGCTGCTCCTGGCCGAGCTCGAAGAGGAAGTAGCTCTGGTCCTTGTGGCGATCCCGCGCGCGGCGCAGCCGGGAGCGCCCGGAGCCCGGCTCGCGGTCCACCCGAGCGTAGTGCCCCGAGGCCACGCGCTCGGCCCCGAACAGGCGGGCCCGCTCGAGCAGATAGTCGAACTTGAAGCGGCTGTTGCAGGTGACGCAGGGAATCGGGGTGCGGCCCGCCAGATACGCATCGGCGAAGGCCTGCCTCACCTCCCGATCGAAGCGCTCCCGGTAGTTCGCCACGTAGAAGCGGATGCCCAGGCGCTCGGCCACGCGACGCGCATCGTCCGCGTCGGCCAGCGAGCAGCAGCGCGAGCTCTTCCCCGCCAGGTGGAGCGTGATGCCGACGGTCTCGTCACCCCGCGCGGCCACCAGGGCCGCCGCCAGCGACGAGTCGACGCCGCCCGACATGGCGACCACGGTTCGGCTCACGCGCGCTCCGCCTCGCGCGCGCGTCGCACCAGGTCGGGAAGCACCGTCAGCACCCGCTCGATCTGCAGCTCGTCCACGCCCAGCCCCAGCGACAGGCGCAGGGAGCCCCGCGCCTGCTCCGGGGTGAGGCCCATGGCCGTCAGCACCGGCGAGGCCTCGAGCGAGCCGGAGGCACAGGCGGCCCCGGCGGAGACGGCGATCCCCTCGAGGTCGAGGAGCTGGAGAAGCAGCTCGCCGGCCGTCGCCTCGAAGCAGACGTTCAGCGTATTGGGCAGGACGTGGCTCTCCGAGCCATTGCGCCGCAGCCCGGGCACCTTGGCCCGCAGGCCGTCCCAGAGGCGATCCCGCAGGGCGGCCTGCCGCGCCGCCCCTTCGACCCGCTCGCGGCCCGCCAGCTCGGCGGCCACGCCGAGCCCGACGATGCCCGCGACGTTCTCGGTGCCCCCGCGCCGCCCGCGCTCCTGGGGGCCGCCCAGCAGGTGCGGCGCCCAGTGGCTGCCGTCTCGCACCACCAGCGCCCCCACCCCCTTCGGCCCGTTCAGCTTGTGGGCCGACAGGGAGACCAGATCGGCCGGCACGCGCTCGAGGTCCACCGGCAGCTTGCCGACGGCCTGGGTGGCGTCCACGTGCAGCGGGATGCCGCGCGCCCTCACCCGCTCGGCGATGGCCTCGACCGGCTGGACCACGCCCGTCTCGTTGTTCGCCCAGATCACCGAGACCAGGGCCGTGTCGGGGCGCAGGGCCGCCTCGACGGCGGCCGCCTCGACGCGCCCGCCGCCGTCGACCGCGACCCGCGTCCAGGCCCAGCCCCGCGCCTCCAGCGCCGCACAGGGCGCCTCCACCGAGGGGTGCTCGATGCACGTCGTCACCAGGTGACGCCGCGCCGGATCGGCCCGGGCCGCCGCGAAGACGGCGCTGTTGTTGGCCTCGGTGGCACCCGCCGTGAAGATCACGCCGGCCACGGGAGCCCCGAGCAGGCCGGCCACCTGCTCGCGAGCCGCCTCGACCCGCGCGCGCGCCGCCGCCCCCTCCGCGTGCACCGACGAGGGGTTTCCGGGCAGCTCGCGCAGCGCCCGGGCCATGGCCTCGAAGACCTCGTCCCGGAGCGGCGTGGTGGCGTTGTGATCCAGATAGATGCGCACGCGCTGAGCGTAGCGCCAGAGCCCGGGCCTCAGGACGCTGCGCTGCGCTCGGGAACCGCCTCGAGCAGGTCGGCCAGGGTCTGTCCCCCGGCCGCCTTGGCCTCCGCCTCGGCCAGCTCGCCCAGCGCCGCCTCGACGACCCTCGACAGCGCCGGGTCGCCCCGAGAGGGCAGCCGGCCGCCGCGCAGGGCGGCCAGCACGTCGACCAGCGTGATGCGCTCGGCGGGGCGACCGAGCTGCAGCCCGTCCTCGCGCACCGAGACGTCGAGGGTGGCTACGATCCGGCTCTCCTGCAGCTCCGACACCACCGAGCGAATGGTGCGCACGGGCATGCGCAGCAGATCTGCGAGCTCGTCGGCGGTCAGCGGGGGCCCGCCGTCCCGGAAGGCCCGGGCCACCTCCAGCGCCACCCGCAGGCCGATGGCCTCGCGCTGGGACGGACCGGCCCGCTGGCCCCGCAGCTCGCGGCGGTAGGGCTCGAGATTCTGGAAGGCGAAGGCGATCTCGGCGCCGAAGAGCACGATCGCCCAGAAGAAGTAGACGAAGACGAAGAAGAGCGGAAACTGCGCAAAGCCCCCGTAGAGGGCGTTGGCCCGGGCCGCCCCCACCCCCAGCGCCACGTAGAGGTCGAGCGCGAGGGTGACGGCGACGGCGGCCACCCCTCCCCCGAGCAGGGCGGCGCCCAGCCGGACCTGGGTGTTGGGCAGGAACCAGTAGAGGAAGCCCAGCGCGCCCACCAGCACCAGGGTCGGGAGCTGCCCCAGGCCCAGCTGGTAGAGCGAGGCGAAGCCGGGCAGGGTCAGCAGCTTCTCGACGACCCACTGGCTGCGCAGCGTGGTGCCCAGCGACAGCGCCGCGCCGAAGAGCACCGGCGCGACCACCAGCACCGCCAGGTAGTCCGGGATCCTGCGGATCCACGGTCGGTCGGAGCGCACGCCCCAGATGTGGTTGAGCGAGCTCTCGATGTTGCTGATGCCGAGGATCGTGGTCAGGAAGAGCGTCGCCGCCCCGAGCGTGCCGAGGCCCGCGATGTTGCTCTCGGCCAGGAAGCTCATCAGTGCGTCCCCGACGTCCGGGAAGGCGGACTCGAGCTTCTCGACGGCGAGGCGGACCACGTTCTCGGTGACGCCGACCGCGGTCAGGATCGAGCCCACGATCGCCAGCAGGGGCACGATGGAGAGCAGCGTGAAGTAGGTGAGCGCGCTGGCCCGGAGCAGCAGCCGGTCGCGCACGAAGCCCTCGACCACCATGGTCGCGAACTGCAGCAGGGCCAGGCCGCGGGCACTCCAGGTCCGCGGCTGCAGCTCGGTGAGCCACATGCCTTCGCTCAGGAAGGCGCGAACACGGGACCAGCCCTCCCGCAGCCGGATCTGCACCCCCCGAGTCTAGTCGACGCCTCCGGGGCGATCTCCTGCCGAGATCGCCAGCCAGGGCTCGAGGCGCGCCCGCAGCACCGGACCGATGCCATGGGCGCGCTCCAGGTCGGCCAGTGATTCGAAGCGACGCTCGCGGCGCGCCTGCAGCAGCGCCTCGGCCCGGGCCGGACCGATGCCCGGCAGCGCCTGCAGCGTGCGCGCGCTGGCCCGGTTCGGATCCAGCCGCAGGCCCAGCACGAGGCGCGCCGGTCCCCGCACGGCCGGGCCCCGGCCATCGCAGCGCACCTCGGCGCTCCGCCCCTCGCGGGCGAACAGCTCCGCCGGCTGCCGGCAGGGAGCCACGGGCGAGGGCTCCCCCGGCAGCGCGGCCGCCGTGGCGAGGCCCGCGAAGAGCAGCGCGGCGCGGGCGGGAGGGGCCACGGCGCCCTCTCGCCCGCCTAGCCCTCCGCCACGGGAGCTGCCGCGCCCGCCTCGACGAAGGCCGCGTGCAACGCCCGGACGGCCAGCTCGACGTACTTCTCCGCGATCAGCACCGAGACCTTGATCTCGCTGGTGGAGATGAGCTGGATGTTGATCCCCTCGTCCGAGAGCACCTGGAACATGCGCGTGGCAGCGCCCGCGTGGTCCTTCATCCCGAGCCCGACGATCGAGACCTTCGCGATGTCCTCGTCGCCTTCGACCGACGCCGACGAGAAGGCCGCGGCCACGCCCCGGCTCTTCTCCATGGCCCGCCGGTAGTCGTCGCGAGGCACGGTGAAGGTGACGTCGGTGGTGCCGTCCTTCGACAGGTTCTGGACGATCATGTCGATCACGATGCCCGCCTCGGAGAGCGGCGAGAAGACGGTGGCCGCCGCTCCGGGCTGGTCCGGGACCCCGCTGACCCGGATCTTGGCCTCGTTCCGGTTGAAGGTGACGCCGGAGACGACCAGCTGCTCCATCAGCTCCTCCTCGGGCACGACCCAGGTCCCCTCCTCCTTGTGAAAGGAGGAACGGACGTGGAGCGGCACGCGATAGCGCATGGCGAATCGGACCGAGCGGATCTGGAGCACCTTCGCCCCGAGGCTCGCCATCTCGATCATCTCCTCGAAGGCGACCCGCTCGAGCTTGCGGGCGGCGGGCACGACGCGCGGGTCGCAGGTGAAGACCCCGTCCACGTCGGTGTAGAT
>CAZYOL010000211.1:0-8193 GCA_964649065.1 uncultured Spirochaetales bacterium | reverse complement strand
CCGTCTCGCCGACGTACTTGTTCAGGAGCTCGGGCCCCTTCACGTTGAGGAAGTAGGCGTTGGTCTCCTTGCCGGTCCGAGCCTCGATGCTGCGCGCCAGGCTGTTCGCCACCGCCTTGGCGATCAAGGTCTTGCCGCAGCCCGGGGGCCCGTAGAGCAGGATGCCCTTGGGCGGCGAGAGCTTGTGCTCCGCGAAGACCTCCGGGTAGAGATACGGCAGCTCCACCGCATCTCGCAGCACCTCGATCTGCTCGTCGAGGCCGCCGATGCGCTCGTAGGTCACGTCCGGGATCTCCTCCAGGACGACCTCCTCGACGGCCGACTTCGGCAGCTTCTCGAAGGCGTAGTGGGTACGCGGATCGAAGAGGATGTGATCTCCGACCTTGAGCTTCTCGCGGCGCAGCGGCTCGGCCAGGGTGACGACGCGCTCGTCGTCGGTATGGCCCAGCACGATGGCGCGATTGTCGGCGATGAAGTCCACGATCGAGGCGATCTCGCCGCGCGACACGTAGCCCGCCGGCTCGACCACGTTGAAGGCCTCGTTGAGCACGATGAGCTGCCCCTCCTCCAGCGAGAAGGGATCGAGGTTCGGATGGACGTTGACGCGCATCAGGCGCCCGTCGACGACGATCTCCGCCGTGCCGTCCTTGTTCGGACGCTGGAAGATCCCGTAGCTGTTGGGGGGCGCACAGAGCTTGTCGACCTCCTCCTTGAGGAGCTCGATCTGCTGCTTCGCCTCCTGCAGGACGCCGACCAGCCGCTCGTTCTGGCGCTCCGCGTCGCCGAACTGCTCGCGGGTCATCTGATAGCGGCGGCGCAGGGCCTCGTACTCGGCGATCAGGCGATCCAGGCGCCGGCGGAACTCGGGCGAGTCGGCGCCGAACAGGCGGAGCGCATCCCGGATGTCATCGAGCTCGTCCTGGTAGGACCGCTCGGGATCCGGGTTCGGATCCGCATCGTCTCCACCCCGCGGCCCCGACGACGAGATGCGCCGCATGACGTCCCGCACGAAACCCTTCCGGCCCGACGATCCCGAATCGAACTCGCTCATACCTTCTCCCCGCTCATCGCCCTCCCTCCCGGTCAGGCGCCCCTGGGAAACTTTGCAGCAAGATGCGTGCCGCAGGATCGCGAGTCCGACCGCGCCATCCCTGCCCGCGCTGGGCCCGGGGGCCGACTCCCTGCGGGGCCAGATCGCCCTGGTGGCCGCCGGGACTTCGCCTCGGCTCGTCACTCTCGATGGCGCGACAGGTGCGCATCACAGCTCCGCAGGTGAAGGGCGAAAGTGGCGTCTCGATGCCTCGCCCGGAGCCGGGCGATCTGCCAAAAACCTCGATATTCCAAATGCTTTCGCGCTCGCCGAAGGTATCGGACGGCACACCCTTGTCAAGCAGCAGGACAGGCGCAGCGGGCCCGACAAGCGGCCGTGTCGGCAGGCATTGCAGCCCGTCGGCGCCGGCGCCGGCCGCTGTTCGCGGCACCCCCGAGCACGCCGGCGGGGGCCGCCGGCCGGGCGCCTCCGAGAAGTCGCGGAGAGCCGGCCCGAGGTGCCTCGAAGCTGCCGCCCGAGGATGCTTCGTTGCGGCTTCCGTGCACACGAGCTGCCGCTTTCTTGACACTCCGTCGCTCCGCCGTCCCCCGCCGCGCCTGGCCCGGGCTGCTGCGCAGCGGCCTGCGAGCCAGCCCCCCGGAGGGTGGTCGCTGGGCACTTCACAGTATTCGATGTCCACCCCCCAGCCGGCGTCACCTCGCGCCCGGCCGCACGCGAGACCGCTCAGGGCGCGCCGGAGGGCAGGTCCAGGTCGATCACCCGCACGCCTTCGGGGGGATCGAAGTGAAAGTCCCCCGGCTCGGGAGCGAAGTCGAGCTCGAGCTCGGAGAAGCGGACCTCGGTCCGGTTGCCGAGCAGGTCGATGACGGTGGTGCCGACCACGTGCGCCGTGGCCGGGTCGACGCGCATGCGCAGCCGCTCGTAGGTCGCGGGCTCGCGGGGCAGCAGCTCGAGATCGATCGATTCCGCGTCGCAGGCCTGCGCGGCGACGTCGAAGCTCTCGGCGAGGTCGCCCTCGCCCATCAGGAACTGGATGGCGGCTCCCGACAGGAAGCCCTCGGTCACCGTCAGCCGCTGGGCCTCCCGGGCCTCCGGGTCGTAGATCCACAGCGTCTCGCCGTCGCTCAGCACCAGCGAGGGCTCCGGCTCCTCGTAGGACCAGCGCATGCGACCCGGCTTCGCGAAGGCCACGCTGCCGCGCGAGAGAGTCGCGTCGCCGGGCCGGGCCCCCAGCGCCACCGACACGCTGCGCTGCTCGAAGCGGGCCCGCAGGCTGCGCAGACCCTCGTAGCGCTCCTGCACCCGACGCAGCACCGCCTCGACACAGGCCTGCAGCTCGGGCGCGTCTGCGGCCTCGGGCGCGGGGCCGCCGTCGGCCGCGGCGCTGGCTGCAGCCAGCAGGGCGACCAGCAGCGACCACAGGGCTCCGTGGCCTCGCGCAGGCCTCCCCGAGTCGCCGCGCGTCCAGGGCATCGAGGGCTTGGACGCGGGCGGCGAGCCGCGATTCACGGCTCGATGGACTGCACGTAGATCTCGCGGGGCTTGGTTCCGACCTGCGGCCCCACGACGCCCTCGTGCTCCATGCGCTCCACCATGCGCGCCGCTCGGTTGTAGCCGACCTTGAGGCGGCGCTGGACCCAGGAGATCGAGGCGTTGCGGGTCTCGGCGACCAGGGCGACCGCCCGGTCGTACATCTCGTCGACCTCGTCCTCGGCGTCGCGGCCGGCCTCGGCCTCCTCCTCCGCGCGGGTCAGGCTCTCGTCGAAGACGGGGCTGCCCTGGCTGCGGAGGTAGCGCGCGAGGGCGGCCACCTCGTCCTCGCTCACATAGGCGCCGTGCATCCTCTGCAGCTTCGAGGTGCCGGGAGGCAGGAAGAGCATGTCGCCCTGACCGAGGAGATGGTCGGCTCCGTTCTGGTCGAGGATGGTGCGCGAGTCGGTCCGCGAGGAGACCTGGAAGGAGACCCGGGCGGGAAAGTTCGCCTTGATGACGCCGGTGAGCACGTCGACGCTCGGCCGCTGGGTGGCGAGGACCAGGTGGATTCCGGCGGCGCGCGCCATCTGGGCGAGTCGCTGCAGCGCCTCCTCCACGTCGCGGGCCGAGACGACCATGAGGTCGGCCAGCTCGTCGATCACCACCACGATGTAGGGCAGGAAGCGGAACTCGACCTCCTCGCCCTCCTCCTCGCCGGACTTCGCCCGCAGCCGGAAGGTGCTGTTCCCGGCGGCGAGCTCCTTCTCCACGCGGGAGTTGAACTGCGCGATGCTGCGCACGCCGAGGGCCGCCATCATCTGATAGCGCTCCTCCATCTTGCGCACGATTCCCGCCAGGGCCGCAGCGGCCCGCTTGGGATTGGTGACCACGTCGGCGATCAGGTGGGGGATGCCCTCGTAGATCGACAGCTCGAGGAGCTTGGGGTCGATCAGCAGCAGCTTCACCTCGTCGGGGCTGGCGCGGCACAGGATCGAGCAGAGCAGGGCGTTCAGGAAGACGCTCTTGCCGGTTCCAGTGGCGCCCGCCACCAGCAGGTGGGGCATCTTGGCGAGATCCGCGTGGCCCGGGTTGCCGAAGATGTCCTTGCCCAGCGCCAGCGAGAGCCGGGAGGGGCTGGCGCGGAAGGAGTCGCTCTCGAGCAGCTCGCGCAGGTAGACGATCTCCCGCTCGGGGTTCGCGACCTCGATGCCCACCACGGACTTGCCGGGCAGCGGCGCGATGATGCGCACGGAGAGGGCGCGCAGGGCCAGGGCGAGGTCGTCGGAGAGTCCGACGATGCGGTTCAGCTTGACCCCCGAGGCGGGCTCGAACTCGTACATGGTGACGACGGGCCCCGGGTGGACCGCGACACACTCCCCGGAGACGCCGAAGTCCTGGAGCTTCTTCTCCAGGATTCGGGAGTTCATGATCAGGCTGTCCCGGTCGTACTTGCGGGATCCGGGGGGCGGCTTCTGGAAGATCTCGATGTCCGGGGCCTGGAAGGGCCCCCCCAGCGTCGAGTCGTCGAAGTGGAAGGCCGACTGCTGGGGGCTGCTCTTCGCGCGCTCCGCCGCGTGGTCGATGATCGCAGGCTCGCCGCGCCCCGCCGCACGCGGCGCGGCCACCGGAGCCGCCGAGGAGGGGGAGCTGCCGCCCGCGGGCGCCCTCTCGCCCACCGGCAGCTCCGCCCTGCTCTCGTCGCGAGCCGCCCGCACCCGGCGCCGCCGGGCCAGGCGCTCGCGCAGGACTCCCAGGGCGCGCAGCCCGTCGCGGGCCGTCGCCGCGCAGCCGACGGCGGCACGCTGCAGCCCTCGGCCGCTGGCCCGCGCCAGCCGGGCAGCGCGCCCGGCCAGGGCCGCGAGTGCCTGCCCCACGCCCCGGAGCAGCCCGACGAGGGCCGCCCCCAGCAGCTGCAGCGCGCGTCCCGCGACCCGGGCGAGCGATCGGACGGCGGCCGAGCTGGAGAGCTCCGCCACTCCCAGCAGGCCGCTGCCGAGCAGCAGGCCGTTCAGCAGCAGCGCTCCCCAGGCCCCGATCAGCCAGACCTCGCGGGAGGCCAGCGCGTGCCCGATCGATCCCCCGACCAGGAAGGCGAGCCGTCCGGGCAGCGCCTGGTGCAGGACGGGCGGCAGCGCGGAGGCGGCCGCGAGCAGGGCCAGGGCGCCGAACCAGAAGCGGGAGCGCGGGCTGGGCAGGCGGCGCGCGATGACGATGCGCAGACCCAGCACCAGGCCGACGCCGGCCCATGCGAAGGCGGAGTGACCGAGCGCCGCGAGGAGCCCCCGGGCCAGCGCGGCTCCGAGCACCCCGGCCGTCTCGTCGGCGGCGGCGCCGGCGCCGGCCGCCAGCGCAATCAACGCCAGCACCGAGAGCCCGGCCAGCGCGCCACCCAGGCCCTCGACCGCCAGCCAGCTCGCGAGGGTGGAGGGCTCGGCGTCGGAGCGCCGCGCGCCGCGTCGGCCTCGGGCCGCGGCCCTAGCCACGAATGCATCTCTTGGAAGGCACGTCCCCTCACCCCCTGGGACGTCGTGAGCTTATCAGGCCGTCGGCGCTTTGCTCGGGGGCTGCAGGCCGCGATCGAAGCCCGCCACGATGGCCTCTCGCACCAGCTCCTTGAGGCGGTAGCGGTCCTCGAGCGTGAGGTCGCCGGTCTCGATCGGCTTTCCGTAGTGGACGTGCACCGGGCCCGAATCGATCCGCAGCGTGCCCTTCGGGGTGATCCTGTGCGATCCCGACACCGTGACCGGAACGATGGGGACGCGCGCCTCGAGGGCCAGGTAGAAGCCGCCGGACTTGAAGTCGCCGAGGGTCCCCTTCTGGCTGCGCGTGCCCTCGGGAAAGACGATCACCGAGGTGCCCGAGCGAATCTGCTCCGCCCCGCGCTCCAGGCTGCGCACCGCCTGGTCCCGGTCGCCCCGGTCGATCAGCACGTTCCCGGAGTTCGCCAGGGCCCAGCCGAAGAAGGGAATCCGGGTCAGCTCGCGCTTGGCCACGAAGCGGATCGAGACGGGCAGGGTCAACATGATCGCAGCGATGTCGATCACGCTCTGGTGGTTGGACATGAAGATCAGGGGCTGGGTGGGGTCGACGTGTTCCAGCCCGCTGGCCGAGACGCGGATGCCGCAGCTCCAGACGATCCACCGCATCCATTGGCGCCCGATCCACATGACCGTCTCCGTGGCGCCCAGCAGTCCGACCAGCGTCGCCGGCAGGCCCCAGAAGATCGTGTAGACCGCGACCAGCAGGTACCGGAAGGCGTAGATCATCGCCGGAGAGCGTGCGACTTCCGTGAACGCGCGTCAACGACCGCCCGCTGCCGAGACGGCGTTCGCAAGGCGCCCGACGACGGCGCTTGACGAGCCGCCTCCCGAGCGTGAAGATGGGTCACACCCCACCTCCGATGGAGCAGCCCCCATGGCCAGCGTCAACAAGGTCATTCTGATCGGCAATCTCGGTCGCGACCCGGAGCTCCGCTACACGCAGGGCGGGCAGGCCGTGACCAATCTCAACATCGCCACCAGCGAGTCCTTCACCGATCGCGAAGGTCAGAGGCAGGAGCGCACCGAGTGGCATCGCGTCGTGGTGTGGGGCAAGCAGGGGGAGAACTGCGCCCAGTACCTGTCGAAGGGTCGCAGCGTCTACGTCGAGGGGCGCCTCGAGACCCGCGAGTGGGAAGATCGCGACGGCAACAAGCGCTACACCACCGAGATCAAGGCGCAGCGCGTGCAGTTCCTCGGGCCGCGCGACGGAGGCGGTGCCCGGGACGGCGGCGGCCCGAGCCGCGATGCAGGCGGGTCCAGCGCAGGACCGCCGCCGGAGGACGACGTCCCCTTCTAGGCGGCGTCTTCGGATTCGCACCGGCCCCGCCTTCGCTCGTTCCCGGAGTCGAGAACGGCGGCCGGGTCGCCTCTCAGCCCCGCGGGCCGCGACGGGGCGGAGCACTGCGCAGGTCGCGCACCAGCTCGTTGATGCGATCCCGCGCCCTCGGCTCCAGCTCTTCGAACTCGATTCCCATGCCGGAGCCGGAGCCGTCGACGCGCACGACGCGGCCGGTCGAGACGACGGGCTCCTCACTGCCCGGAATGCGGAACTGCAGGGTGACGGGCGTGCCGAGCTGCAGCGGCCGCTCGGTCGCGACGAAGATTCCGCCCTCGTTGATGTTGCGGGCGAAGTCCGAGAAGAGCTCGTCCACGGTCTGATACTCGACGCGGACCACGAAGTCGGCCCGCGGAGAGCGGCGTCGCTCGGGAGCCGCCTCCGCTGCAGATCGCTCGACGCTGGCCTTCATCAGCTCCCCCGGCTCGCGATTCGGGCCTCTAGCCCATCGTCCGGACGCCGCCCGGCCCTTAGGGGTGGGCGGCGCCCTGCAGGACGCCCAGCTGCTGCAGGGAGACGAAGCCGCGCTCCGCCACGACGACGTGATCGACCACCCGCACCCCCAGCAGCTCCCCGGCACGGGCCAGGCGCAGCGTCACCTCGCGGTCCTCCGCACTCGGAGTGGGATCGCCGCTCGGGTGGTTGTGGACCAGCACCACCGCCGCTGCGGCCTCGCGCAGCGCCGGGCGGAACACCTCGCGCGGATGCACCAGGCTCGCGGTCAGCGTCCCCTGGGAGACGAGCTCGTGGCGCAGCACCCGATGGCGCCCGTCGAGCAGCACCACCCAGAAGCGCTCCTGCCGAGCGTGCCGCAGCAGGGGGTGGAAGTGCCGGTGGACATCCTCGGGCCCTCGCAGCGGCGTGCCCGCTCGCAGGCGAACCGCAGCCAGCCGGCGGCCGATCTCGACGGCGGCCCGCAGGCTGGCGCGCTTGACGGGCCCCAGACCCGGCAGCCCCGGCTCCGCGTCGGCCCTCGCCAGGCCTTCGAGTCCGCCCTGCGCGTCCAGCCACTGGCGGGCCAGCGCCAGCACGTCCTGCCCGGACCGCCCGGTGCGCAGCACCAGCGCCACCAGCTCACCGTCGGACAGGGCCTCGGGCCCCAGCGACTCGAGGCGCTCGCGGGGACGGTCTCGCCTGCAGGAAGGGGCGCGGTGGGGCACGGCGTCTCGGCGGGACCGGGAGCCCGAGACTAGCCGGCCGCGCGGGCTGCGGCCGCTGGACCCCCGGGCCGCTCGGGGCTCAGCTCGCCCGGCAGGTCTGCTCGCGGGCCTCGGCGGCCGACAGGATCTGCTCGAAGCGGGCGGAGGCGACCTCCGGTGCGACCAGCCCGCGCAGGGTCTCGTGGCGGTGATCGACGGGCTCCAGCTCCGCCACGAAGGCCCGCAGCAGCGCCAGGTAGCCCTGCACCTCGTGGGCCTGGCTGCCCGCAGCCATCAGCTCGATCGGGACGGAGACCCGGTAGCGGGTGCCGTCACTCAAGGTGACGAAGCCTCCGGGCGACAGCTCGCCGAGCCGCCGCATGGCCGCGCGGAGGTAGGGGTCGGTGAAGCTGCCCTTCGCGGCCAGCGCCCGCGCCAGCGAGGCGGGATCCAGCTCGGCGCGCAGCGCCTCGTCGAAGCGGGCGGCGCAGCCCGAGACCTTCGCCCTGCGCAGGCGGGCGAGTGCCGCGCGCCCGCGCTCGACTGCGCCGGCGCCGCCGTCGGCGCCGACCAGGTCGAGTACGAAGCTGTGCAGCCGGCGCACCGGATAGAAGGGCTGGCGCGAGCGCGGCGCGATATCCTCCGCGCGCGCCG
>CAZYOL010000210.1:0-8194 GCA_964649065.1 uncultured Spirochaetales bacterium | reverse complement strand
AGCCTGGCCCGGGCGCCCAAGCAGGCGCAGCTGCTGCGCCTGCTGGCCGAGCGGGGGGAGCTGCCCACCCGGGAGCTTCCGGGCGCGGGGCCCCAGCTGCGGGCCCTGCAGCGGCGCGAGCTGATCGACCTGCACGAGCGCGAGGTCGCGAGCGACGTGCTGGGAGCCGCGCTCGAGCCTCCGGTGAAGGTGGAGCTCTCGGACGCACAGGCGCGCGCCCTCGAGCCGATCGCCGGGGCCGTGCGCGAGCGCTCGGCGCAGACCTTCCTGCTCCACGGTGTGACGGGAAGTGGCAAGACCGAGGTCTATCTGCGAGCCATCGACGCCGCCCTCGGGACGGGTCGCCAGGCGCTGGTGCTGGTGCCCGAGATCACCCTCACCCACCAGATCCTGGCGCGGCTGCGCGGTCGCTTCGGCGACGCCCCGCTCGCGGTGCTGCACTCGGCCCTGCGTCCGGGTGAACGGATCGAGCAGTGGCAGCGGCTGCGGCGGGGAGCCGCGCGCGTGGCGGTGGGGGCGCGCTCGGCCCTCTTCGCCCCCCTGGACGACCTGGGCCTGATCGTCGTGGACGAGGAGCACGACTCCGCCTACAAGGACGAGGGCTCCTTCCGCTACCACGCCCGGAGGCTCGCGGAGCTGCGGGCCGCCCGAGCCCGCTGTCCCCTGGTTCTGGGCTCCGCGACGCCGTCCCTCGAGTCGCGCTACGCGGCCGACCAGGGCCGGCTGCGCCGCATCGTCCTGCCCCACCGCATCGCCGGGCGCCCGCTGCCCGCGGTCACGATCGTCGACCTGGAGCGCGAGCGAGCGCAGCTGCCGCGCGGGCGAAAGATCGTGCTCTCGAGCCCGCTGCTGCGCGCCATGGACGACGCCCTGGGGGCCGGGGGGCAGGTGATCCTGTTCCTCAATCGGCGCGGCTTCTCGACGCAGATCCTCTGCTTCGAGTGCGGGCACGCCGAGCGCTGCGTCCACTGCGACATCTCCCTGGTCTTCCACACGGCCGATCATTCGCTCCGCTGCCACTACTGCGACTACCGGATGCCGCCCCCGGAGCGCTGTCGCGGCTGCGGCGCGCCGGATACGGCGCTGCTGGGGCTGGGCACGGAGCGCCTCGAGGAGGAGGTGCGCGCCGCCTTCGAGGGAGCGCGCATCGCGCGCCTCGACCGGGACACCGCGGCCCGCAGGGGCTACGCGGAGTCCGTGCTGCGCGACCTGCGCCACGGACGACTCGACGTCGTGATCGGCACCCAGATGCTCGCCAAGGGGCACGACTTCCCGGGCGTGAGGCTGGTGGGCGTGGTGCTCGCGGACGTGGGGCTGCACCTGCCGGACTTCCGCGCCGCGGAGCGCACGCTCCAGCTCCTCACCCAGGTGGCCGGGCGCGCCGGACGCGACTCGGTGCCGGGGCGCGTGCTGATCCAGACCTTCTCGCCGGACCACTACGCCATCGCCCCGGTGGCCGAGCACGACTACGAGTCCTTCTACGCCCGGGAGATCCGGGAGCGCCGTTCGCTCGGCTACCCGCCCTGCGGCCGACTGACTCAGGTGGTCGTGTCGGCGGCTTCGCTGGAGGCGGCCGAGGGGGCCGCGCGCGGGCTCGCCGAGGGTGTCGTCGCCGCCGGGCGGGCGGGCGCCGGGACCGGCGTCGAGCTGCTGGGCCCGGCACCCTGCCCGCTCTCGCGCCTGCGCGACCGCCACCGCTTCCAGCTCCTCGCCAAGGGCGGCGAAGCGGGCGCCGTGCGGCGCGCGGCGCAGGTCCTGCTCGGGCTCTGCGGGGAGCTTCCGAGCGGCGTGACGGCGACCTTGGACACCGATCCGCTCGACATGCTGTGATACGTTTCTGGCATGCCGCTGCGCCCCGTTCTGCAGTTTCCGGACAAGCGCCTGCGCGGGATCTCGAAGCCCATCGAGATCGTGACGGAGGAGATACGCGCGCTCGCCCAGGACATGCTCGACGTCATGTACGACGAGCCGGGAATCGGCCTGGCGGCTCCTCAGCTGGGAGAGCCGGTGCGCCTGGTGGTGGTGGATACCGAGTGGACCGAGGAGGACGCCGAGAAGAACCCCCTGGTCCTGGTGAACCCCGTCCTCCACGAGCCCGAGGGCAAGGTCGTCTGGACCGAGGGCTGCCTCTCGGTGCCCGACTTCCAGGCCGAGGTGGAGCGGGCCGAGAAGATCCGCCTCACGGCCAGCGACCTCGACGGGAAGCCGCTGGAGATCCGGGCCGAGGGTCTCCAGGCGGTCTGCTTCCAGCACGAGATCGATCACCTGGACGGCGTGCTCTTCATCGATCACATCAGCCGGCTCAAGCGCAGCCTCTACGTGCAGAAGCGCAAGAAGCAGCTCCGTCGCGAGGCGGAGGAGGCGGGCTCCGCGACCCTGGTCTGAAGGCCTGCGTGACGCCCCGGCGGCTGCGCCTGATCTTCTTCGGAACGCCGGACTACGCCGTTCCGACGCTCGCGCGGCTGCTCTCGGGCCCGCATCCCGTGGTGGGCGTCGTGAGCCAGCCCAATCGGCGGCGTGGCCGCGGCCGACGCCTGAGCCCCTCGCCGGTGGCGCAGCTGGCGCTGCAGCGGAGCCTCCCGCTCTACCGGCCGGAGCGCGTCGGCAGCATCGAGGCCGAGCTGCGCGAGCAGCTGCCCGACCTGGGGGTCGTCGTCGCCTTCGGGCAGTTCATCCCGAAGCCGATCCGCGAGCTGCCCCGCCTGGGCTACTGCATCAACGGACACGCCAGCCTGCTGCCGCGCTATCGCGGGGCCGCACCGATCGCCCGGGCGCTGCTGAACGGCGAGACCCGCACCGGCGTGTCCGTGATGCGCGTGGAGCGCGGCATGGACACCGGGCCCTGCGCGCTGGTGCGCGAGCTCGAGATCGGAGCGGAGGAGACCGCCGGCGAGCTGGAGGCCCGCATGGCCTCGCTCACGGCCGACGCCATCGAGGCCGGCCTCGCGGCGATCGCCGAGGGCCGGGTGCACTGGACCCACCAGGACGAGCGCCTGGCGAGTGAGGCGCCCAAGCTCGAACGCGAGGAAGCGCGACTCGACTGGAGCCAGCCGGTCGCCGCCCTGGCCAACCGCGTCCGCGCCTTCTCTCCGTCTCCCGGAGCCTTCAGCCAGGCCGGGGAGGAGACCCTGCGCATCCTGCGCGCGCGTCCGCAGCCGGGACCGGTCTCCGCGCCTCCCGGCTGCATCCGCCGACGGGAGAGGGATCGGGTCGAGGTCGCCTGCTCCGACGGCTGGCTCGAGCTCCTCGAGCTGCAGCGACCCGGGGGCAAGGCCATGTCGACCAGCGCCTTCCTGCGCGGACGCGATCTCCCCGACGGGCTGCGCCTTGGCTGAGCAGGGCCGCCTTGGCCGCGTAGGGCCCACTGCTAGTCTTTTTCGTGTGGCGCTCCTCGGTCGGCGATGGCATGCGGGCGGCTGTCGCCCGATCGCCGGGGCGGGCTTCCCGTCGGGACGCTGGGCCCGGTGTCGGGCGTGAAGCCGCGGGCGGAGGGACGCCGCACCACGAGACGCCACCGGGGCCGGCCCCGCACCTGGAAGGGGGCCGGTCGACGGCAGCACGCGCCGACGCACACGCGCCTGCTCGCCCTGCGCGTGCTCGAGCGCGTCGAGCGCTCGGGCGCCTACGCAGACCTCATGCTTCACGCGGCGCTGGCCCGCAGCGCGCTCAACGCACCGGACCGCGCCTTCGCAACGGAGCTCGTCTACGGAACGCTGCGCTGGCGGGGACGGCTGGACTTCCTCCTCTCGGGGCTCCTCGACCGCGACCTCGCGCGCCTCGACTCCTTCGTGGCGAACGTGCTGAGGCTCGGCGCCTACCAGATCGTCTTCGTCGATCGGGTTCCTGCCAGCGCCGCGGTGGACGAGTCGGTGCGCTGCGCGCGGGCGGCCGGGGTCGAGCGCGCCACGGGCCTCGTCAACGCGGTGCTCCGCAGACTGGCGCAGGAGCACGGAGAGCTGGCGCTGCCCAGCCTGCAGGAACATCCGGTGGACCACCTGCGCCACGCCCTCTCGCTCCCGCACTGGCTCGCAGAGCGCTGGGTCGACGAGCTGGGCCCCGAAGAGGCGGCCGCCCTGGCCCGCGCCAGCAACCGGAGCCCGCCGATCACGATCCGCGCCAATCCCCACCGCGGCGACCCGGACGCCCTGCTCGAGGAGCTGCGCGAGCGGCACCCCGAGGCCCGCCGCTGCAGCTATGCGCCGCTCGGTATCGTGCTCGGGAGACGCGGCAACCCGGCTCTCGACCCGGCCTTCGTCGAGGGCCGCTTCAGCGTGCAGGACGAGGCCTCGCAGCTGGTGGTCGAGCTGCTCGACGCGCAGCCCGGCGAGCGGGTCCTCGACGTCTGCGCGGCGCCCGGCGGCAAGACCACGGCCCACGCCGAGCGCGTGGGTCGGCAGGGCTCGGTGGTCGCCGTGGATCGCCACGCCGGGCGCCTGGCTCTCGTGCGGCGCTCGGCCGCCCGCCTGGGCCTGACACGAATCGGAGTCAGCGCCCGCGACGCGACGGGCTCCCTGGCCCCGGTCGCCGGCGGCCAGCCCTTCGATCGGGTGCTGGTCGACGCGCCCTGCAGCGGCCTCGGGACGCTGCGGCGCAACCCGGATGCGCGCTGGCGCCTGGCTGCCGAGGACCCGCAGCGTCTGGCGGAGCTGCAGTCCGCGATCCTCTCGCGCGCAGCCGAGGTGCTGCGCCCCGGGGGCGTGCTGGTCTACAGCACCTGCACGCTGCTGCGGGAGGAGAACGAAGGCGTCGTGCAGCGGCTGCTGGAGGCGCGGCCGGATCTCGAGCTCGCCCCGCGCGAGGCGGCGCCCGAGGCCGTCCGCGAGCTGGTCGGCCAGGACGGCTTCCTGCGCTGCCTGCTGCACCGCCACGACATGGACGGCTTCGTGGCGGCGCGCCTCGAGCGCCGCAGCTGAGGGCCCGACCCGCCCAGGCCTGCGGTAGCCTCGTGCGGGGGAGAGCCAGGGGGAGGCGCGCGGAATGCGGATCGGCGCCGCCACAGCCGGACTCGGAGCCCTGTGGCTCTGCATCGCGCCCGGGGCGGCTGCCGCTGAGGAGGCGGCGCCCGTGGGCGCCCACCGCGACGCGGTGCCGGGTGACGTCCACTGGAGCGGCCGCGACATCTACGCCCGGGTGCTGGAGAACCGCTTCCGCTCCCTGGTCCAGGACGCGGTGATGACCTCTGCCGATCGCTCCGGCAACCGCCAGGTGACCCGGCTCCAGATGACCTGGCAGGACTTCCGCGACGCCGACGGCGAGCCCTCGGAGAGCGGCGTGCTCTCCAAGGCCCTGGTCAAGTACTCGCACCCCTTCGACCTCCGCCACACCGGCTACCTGGTGATCTACAACGAGGGGCGTCTGAGCGACCAGTTCGTCTACCTGCCCAATCGCCGCAAGGTCCTGCGCGTGAACCTGCGCTCCGAGGCGGTCTTCGGCACCGACTTCAGCGTCGAGGACATCCTGCCCGGCGAGATCCAGGATGCGAGCTATCGCCGCCTCCAGGACGAAGTCCTCGACGGCCGAGCGGTCTTCGTGGTCGAGGCCATCCCGACCGAGCTCGCCACGTCGGAGTACTCGCGCTTCCTGGTCTACGTGGACAAGGCCCGCTTCGTGCCGCTCCGGACGCGCTACTGGGACGCCGCGGGGGTCGAGGTCAAGGAGCTGCGGGCCGAGACCGACTCCGTCACCGAGTTCGACGGGGTCTGGGTCCCGCTGAAGATCACCATGCGGCACCTGATCCTCGGCTCCTCCACCACTCTCGAGATCGACAACGTCCAGGCCAACCCGGAGCTTCCCCGCGTGACCTTTGCGCCCGAGAGGCTCGAGGCCCACTAGCTCCCGCCGGCGCCGAGGGCTCAGATGCGCAGCAGCACCAGCACGGCCGGAAGCAGCAGCAGGTCCGTCAGGCAGCAGATCGCCAGCGTCAGGGCGGCCAGCGCCCCGAACTCGCGCAGGGGCGCAAAGCCGGAGAAGCAGACGCTGGCGAAGCCCGCGCAGAGCATGAGCGAGGCGATGGCGATCGGGCGCCCTACGCGCTCCACGCAGGCCGCAGCGGCGTGCTCCGGGGAGGCTCCGGAGCGGCGCTCCTCCCGGTAGCGGACCAGCAGGTGCGCGGTCGCATCGATGGCGATGCCCAGCGCGATGCTGCCGATCAGGCTGGTCGGAACGGAGAGCGGCGCCGCCCCGAGGCCCAGGACGCCGTAGAAGAGCAGCACGGGGACCAGGTTCGGGATCATCGCGACCAGGCCGAGTCGCGGCGAGCGCAGGCCCAGGGTCAGCAGCAGGAAGATGGTGAGCGCGGCCAGACCCACCGTGCGCGGCTGGGCCCGGGCGACGAAGTCGGCCGCGCGCGAGAGGAGCACCGCATTGCCGGTCACGAAGGCCGCGTGCTGCGGGGGCAGGCCATCGCCTTCGAGCACGGCCTCGATCCGGTCGGTGAGCTCGCGCAGCGAGGCCGAGCCCACCGCCCCCGTGCGCACCACCAGATTCGCCCGGCGGTGGTCGATGGTGGCGAAGGGCTGGAGCTCGGGCTTGGGAATCAGGAAGAGCAGCTCCGAGACGCCGCCCCGGGAGTCGGGAATGCGCTCCTCCTCCGCGGCGTCCCCTTCGACGGCCCGGTTGAGCACGCGCAGGGTGTCGACGAAGGACAGCGTGCGACTCACGCCGGGAATGGCCTCGATCCGGCGCTGGATCCGCTCGAGGGCCCGCAGGGTCTCGGGCTCGCGCAGGGCCCCCCGCTCCGGCCCGTCGACGACCACGAAGATCGGGACGGTGCCGGCGAGAAGCCGGTTCACCGCGTCGAAGTCGACGCGCACCGGACTCCGGGGCTCGAAGAAGGACAGGTAGTCGGTGTCGATCACGATGCGGGGGATGGCCGAGACCGCCACCAGGGTCGCGAGGGCAAAGGCGCCGACGAGCGCACGGGGTCGCGCCAGCCCGATCTGCGAGGTGGCGCGCAACAGCCGATCGAGCGCCGTCGCGGTCCGGTCCGCCACGGCGAAGCGCCGCGGGCCCACCCGCAGGGGCAGCAGGCAGAGCACCGCCGGGATCGCGCTCAGCGAGAGCAGAGTGACCGCCGCGACGCCGAGCACCGAGAAGGCGCCCAGCTCGAAGATGGCGGGAACGCGAGTCCAGACCAGGGCCCCGAAGCCCACCATGGTCGTCCAGCCGGCGACCAGCACGGGGAGCCGCAGCTGCGCCAGGGCTCGGCGCAGGACCCGGCTCCGCGGGCCGCCCTGCCGAGCTGCCTCCTCGTAGCGGCTGACGACGTGCACGCCGTAGACGCTGCCCACCGCGATCAGCGTGGGGGCGAGCAACACGGTGAGCACGTTGAGCGGGCGCTGCAGCACGGAGATGGCCGCGAAGGTCCACAGGGTGGCCGTGGCAGCCGTGAGGAGCGGCAGCAGCACGCCGCGCAGGGTGCCCGACGCGAGAGTCAGGATGCCCGCCGCCACGATCACGCCCAGCGGGAGCAGCCGCCACAGGTCGCCGATCATGGCGGCGTACATGTGGGCCTTGATGTGGGGTCGTCCCGAGACGTAGAAGCGCCGCTCCGGGCGCTCCTCCTCGGCCAGGATCGCCGCGATGCGACCGTCGAGATCGGACTGGATGAAGTCGGACTCGCTCATCGACTGGAAGGAGACGTTGAGGGCGGCCGTCCGCCCGTCTGCCGAGATCAGGGTCTGGCGATACAGGGGATCGGCTAGCGCCCGCCGGCGAAGCTCTGCCAGCTCGCCCGGGGCGCTGGGAATCTCGTCGAGGAAGGGGCGCAGCTCGATCCAGTCGGCCTGCGCGTCGTAGCGGAAGTGGGTCACGCGATCCAGGCTGCGGAGCTGGCGCACGCCCTCCAGGCGCGAGATGCGATCGCCCACGCGGCGCAACGCGAGCAGGTTCTCCCGGGTGAAGATGCCCTCCGTCTCCATGGCGATCACGAAGACCTGATCGTCGCCGAAGTCGCGCGTGGCCTGGCGGTAGCGAGCGGCGGCGGGATCGCCCACGGGCAGCATCGGCTCGGTGGAGGCGTCGACCTGCAGGCGCAGACCGGGCGGCTCCCAGCGGATCAGCACACCGAGGGCCAGCGCGGTGACCGCGAAGACCAGCGCCAGCACGACCCCGGGCGCGCGGAGCACCCACGCCGGTCGCCAGGCCACGACGGCCAGGCCGGCCGCCAGCAGGCCGCCGCCCGCGAGGCCGAAAC
>CAZYOL010000209.1:0-8261 GCA_964649065.1 uncultured Spirochaetales bacterium | reverse complement strand
CCGAGCGCGGCATCGGCAACGGCATCTCCCTGATCATCTTCGCCAGCATCATCGTCTCGATTCCCTCGGCGCTGATCCAGACCTGGCAGCTCATCCAGACCGACCAGTTCAGCATCCTCGAGCTGCTGCTGATCGCGGGGGTGGCCGTCTCCGTCATGGGGGTGGTCGTGATGGTCGAGCGGGGCCAGCGGCGCATCCCGATCCAGCATGCCCGGCGAGTCGTCGGCCGCCGCGTCCAACAGGGCGGCATGAGCTACTTCCCGCTGCGGGTCAACACGGCGGGCGTGATTCCCGCCATCTTCGCCTCCTCGCTGCTGATGTTCCCCCTCACCATCGGCCAGTTCACGGATTCCCCGGCGGTGCAGGGCTTCATCCAGGACTACCTGGACCCCACGCGGATCGTCTACCAGATCATCTTCATCGGGCTGATCATCTTCTTCTGTTACTTCTACACCGCCATCATGATCAACCCGGTCGACGTGGCCGAGAACATCAAGAAGTCGGGCGCCTACATCCCCGGCATCCGGCCCGGGAAGAAGACCGCCGAGCACATCGAGCGCATCCTCACCCGCATCACCCTGATCGGCGCGATCTACATGTCGGCGATCTGTGTGCTGCCCACCCTGCTCGCGGCCCGCTTCAACGTACCCTTCTACTTCGGGGGGACGGCCCTGCTGATCGTGGTCGGGGTGGGCCTCGACACCATCTCGCAGATCGAAGCCCACCTGGTGTCGCGCCAGTACGAGGGCTTCGTCAAGGGAACCCGGATCCGCGGGAGGCTGGCCCGATGAGCGCGCGCCGCCTGCTCCTGTTGGGGCCGCCCGGGGCTGGAAAGGGCACCCAGGCGCAGCGCCTGGTCACCAAGCTGGGCGTGCCGCAGATCTCCACCGGCGACATGCTGCGGGCCGCGGTGGCCGCCGGCACCGAGCTGGGTCGGCAGGCCAAGGACTACATGGAGCGCGGAGCACTGGTGCCCGACGAGCTGGTCATCGGCGCCGCCCGCGAGCGCCTCGGGCAGCCCGACGCCGCGGAGGGCTTCATCCTGGATGGCTTCCCCCGCACGGAGGAGCAGGCCAGGGCCCTGGATGCCCTCCTCGAGGATCTGGGGGTTTCGCTGGAGTGCTGCGTGGCCCTCCGGGTCGACGAGGAGGAGCTGGTGCAGCGCTTGCTCAAACGCGCCGAGATCGAGGGCCGGGCCGACGACACCGAGGAGACGATCCGCCACCGGATGCGCGTCTATCGCGAGCAGACCGCGCCGCTCGTCGCCTACTACCGGGAGCGGGGCCTGCTGGCGGAGATCGCGGGCGTGGGGGGCGTGGACGAGATCGAGAAGCGCATCGAGGAGGCGCTCGGCGCCTGATGCCATGAAGAGAAGGGAGAAGGAGCTGCTCCAGGGCCGACGCAAGGGGGGCATCAGCGCCAAGACCCGCGGGGAGATCGATCTCATGCGCGAGTCGGGCCGCCACGTGGCCGAGATCCTTCTCGAGCTGCGGGCCCTCGTGCGCCCGGGTCTCTCCACCGGCGAGCTCGAGCGCCACGCGCGCTCCCAGATCGAGAAGCGGGGGCTCACCTCCTCCTTCCTGGACTACGCCCCGATGGGGCTGCCGCCCTATCCGGCGGTCCTCTGCGTCTCGGTCAACGAGGAGATCGTCCACGGCATTCCGGGCGCCCGCGTCCTCCGGGAGGGCGACATCGTCGGGATCGATTTCGGAATCGAGCGGGAGGGCTTCCACGGGGACTCCGCCGTGACGGTCCCCGTGGGCGAGATCCCCGAGGAGCGCCAGAGGCTCCTCGACGTGACCCTGGATTCCCTGCACCGGGGGGCGGAGCAGATGCGACCGGGCCGACGGCTGTCGGACATCGGCCACGCCGTCCAGAGCCGGGTGGAGCCGGAGGGCTTCTCCGTGATCCGGGACTTCGCCGGGCACGGAATCGGGCGGAGGATGCACGAAGATCCCTGGGTGCCAAACTACGGGCGGCCCGGCACCGGGCCCCGGCTTCAGCCCGGCTGGGTCTTCGCCATCGAGCCCATGGTCGCGGTGGGCCGACCGGAAGTGCGCATCCTGGAAGACGAGTGGACCGCGGTCACCGCCGACGGCTCGCTCTCGGCCCACTTCGAGCACACGGTCCTGATCACCGAAGACGGACCCGAGATCCTGACCTGGACCCCGGGCTCCCACTAGCGGGGAGAGGGCGGGAGAGACGAGATGAAGGTTCGAGCATCGGTTCGAAAGATCTGTGACAAGTGCCGCATCATCCGGCGCCGCGGGGTGCTGCGCGTGATCTGCGAGAACCCGAAGCACAAGCAGCGTCAGGGCTAGGAGGCCAGATGGCACGCATCGCGGGAATCGACCTGCCCCGGAACAAGCGCCTCGACGTGGCGCTCACCTACATCTTCGGTGTCGGCCCGACCAGCGCCCGCAAGATCTGTCGCGAGGCGGAGATCGAGGGCGCCACCCGGGTGGAGGTCCTCTCGGACGGAGAGGTCGTCAAGCTGCGCGAGATCATCGAGCGGGGCTACAAGGTAGAGGGAGACCTGCGCCGCGAGGTCTCTCAGAACATCAAGATGCTGATGGACATCGGCTGCTACCGCGGCCTGCGCCACCGGCGCGGCCTGCCGGTGCGCGGCCAGCGAACTCACACCAACGCCCGGACCCGCAAGGGCCCGGCCAAGACCATCGCCGGGAAGAAGAAGCCGGCGACCAAGAAGTAACGAGGGATTCCCTTGGCCAAGGCGCGCAAGAAGGTCAAGAAGAACGTGGCGGCAGGCGTCGCGCACATTCAGTCGACCTTCAACAACACCATCATCACGATCACCGACCCCTCGGGCAACGCCCTGGCCTGGGCGACCGCCGGAGGCGCGGGCTTCAAGGGCTCCAGGAAGTCCACGCCCTTCGCGGCCCAGGTCGCCGCCGAGGAGTGCGCCAAGAAGGCGATGGAGCACGGCGTCCGATCGATCTCCGTCAACGTCAAGGGGCCCGGCGCCGGTCGTGAGGCGGCGGTGCGGGCGATCCAGGCCGCGGGCATCAAGGTCACGATGATCCGCGACGTCACGCCGATTCCCCACAACGGCTGCCGGCCGCCCAAGCGGCGGCGGGTCTAGGAGCGAGGCATGGCCCGATACATCGACGCGGTCTGCCGCATGTGCCGACGCGAGGGGACGAAGCTCTTCCTCAAGGGAGACCGCTGCTTCAGTCCCAAGTGCGGGGTCGAGAAGCGCGGCTATCCGCCCGGGCAGCACGGGCAGGGCCGGGCCCGCTTCTCGGACTACGGCGTGCAGCTCCGCGAGAAGCAGAAGGTGAAGCGCATGTACGGGCTGCTCGAGAAGCAGTTCGTCGAGACCATGCGCCGCGCGACGCGGATGAAGGGCCGAGCGGGCGAGAACCTTCTGGTGCTGCTCGAGCGGCGCTTGGACAACGTGATCTTCCGGCTGGGCTTCGTCACCTCGCGCGCCGAGGCCCGCCAGCTGGTGCGCCACGGGCACTTCTGCCTGAACGGTCGCAAGGCCAGCATTCCGTCCATGCTGGTGAGGCCGGGGAGCGTGATCTCCGTCCGGGAGCGCTCGCAGAAGGTGACGCGGATCGTCGGGGCCCTCGAGGCCCTGGAGAGCCGCAGCCTTCCCCAGTGGCTCGAGATCGACAAGGACAACTTCCAGGGCGTGGTGAAGGCTCTGCCGACGCGCGAGGACATCACCATGCCGATCCAGGAACAGCTGATCGTGGAGCTCTACTCGCGCTGAGCCAGCGCGGGTTCCACCAAGACTCCGGGGGGAGGAGCCAAGCATGCAGCAGGAGCTGATTGCGAAGAACTGGCGCGAGCTCAAGCGTCCGCGCGAGCTCGAAGCCGAAGAGCAGAAGGACGACGCCCGCTACGGGAAGTTCTCCTGCGAGCCCCTGGAGCGGGGCTTCGGGACCACGCTCGGCAACGCCCTGCGCCGGGTCCTGCTCTCCTCGCTCCAGGGGGCGGCCATCACCTCGGTGAGGATCGGGGGGATCCTGCACGAGTTCTCCACCATCCCCGGCGTGATGGAGGACGTCTCCGACATCATCCTCAATCTGAAGGAGACCCGCCTCAGCCTGCACAGCCCGGGCCAGCGCACGCTGCGCGTCCAGGCGCGGGGGGAGGGCACGATCAGTGCCGGCAGCCTGGGCTCGGAGGACTCCGCCGTCGAGGTCGTCAACCCCGAGCACACCATCGCGACCCTCTCTCCGGAGGCCGAGGTGGAGCTGGAGGTCACGGTCGACACGGGGAAGGGCTACGTCCCGGCCGAGAAGAACAAGACCGAGGACATGCCCATCGGGACCATTCCCATCGATGCGACCTTCTCGCCGGTCCGCAAGGTCAACTACACGGTGACTCCCGCTCGCGTGGGCCGCGAAACCGATTTCGACCGCCTGAACATCGAGATCTGGACCGACGGCACGATCGCGCCGGTGGACGCCCTGGCCTACGCGGCCAAGATCCTGAAGGAACAGCTCACCATCTTCATCAATTTCGAGGAGCCCACCGAGGCCCCGCTGCCCGTGGCCCAGGAGCCCGAGCCCCTGAACCCGAATCTCTTCCGCACGGTGGACGAGCTCGAGCTCTCGGTGCGCTCGGCCAACTGCCTGCAGAACGCGAACATCCGCTACATCGGGGAGCTCGTGCAGCGAACCGAGGGCGAGATGCTCAAGACCAAGAACTTCGGTCGCAAGTCGCTCAACGAGATCAAGGAGGTGCTGGCCTCGATGGATCTCGAGCTCGGCATGCGGCTCGACAGCTTCCCGGAGCGCAAGGAGATCGAGAAGCTTCGGGAGCGCGAGGGCTAGGTCATGAAGCACCGCGCCCGGATCCGCAAGCTGGGCCGTACCACCGCGCACCGCTCGGCGATGCTTCGGAACATGGTGACCTCGCTGCTCGAGCACGAGCGGCTGCGCACCACCGACGCCAAGGCCAAGGAGCTGCGGCGCGTGGCCGACCGCATGATCACCCTGGGCAAGCGGGGCGATCTCCACGCCCGCCGCCGCGCGCTGCGGGTGATCCGTTCGCGCGAGGTCACGGCCAAGGTCTTCGACGAGCTCGCCGAGCGCTACCGGAATCGTCCGGGGGGCTACACCCGGGTGTTGAAGCTCGGCCAGCGCGTCGGCGACGCGGCTCCGCTCTCGCTGGTCGAGCTGGTCGAGGGGATGGAGCCGGAGGCGCCCAAGAAGGGCAAGGGCCGCGCCGCCGGGGCCGAGCCGGCCAAGAAGGCGCGCAAGGGACGGGGCTCCGGCGCGTCCGCAGAGTAGCTCGCCGGAGTGCCGAGCCGTCTCGGACTCGGCCTGCTGGCGGCAGGCATCGCGGGCGCGGCCGTCCTGGCGCTGCTCTCGGGCTCTTCGGCCCCGCCGCCCATCGGTCGCGGCAGCCCGGCTCCGGATTTCGAGCTGCCCGCCCTCTCGGGCGGCAGCCTGCGCCTGAGCGAGCTGCGCGGCCGCGTCGTACTGCTCAACTTCTGGGCCACCTGGTGCAAGCCCTGCGAGGACGAGATGCCCGCGATGGAGCGCCTGCACCGCCAGCTGCAGGGCCAGGGCCTGGCGCTGCTGGCCGTCTCCGTGGACGACGCGCCGGAGCCGGTCGAGGCCTTCCGCCGGCGGCTCGGTCTCAGCTTCCCGATCCTGCTGGACCCGGGCCAGGAGGTCTCGCGTCGCTTCCAGACCTTCCGTTTTCCGGAGACGCTGCTGATCGACCGCGAGGGCAGCGTGGTCGACCGCTTCGTGGGCCCCAAGGACTGGGATGCGGAGCTCTACGTGGACCGCATCCGCCGCCTGCTGGGATCGGCCGCACCTTCTTGAGCACCGGCGGGTCGCCCCGAGCCGCCAGGGGGGATACGTTCTCCGCTCCAGTCGCCGCCACACGAGATCGGGGGGGAGGCGTGAGGGGGCTGCTCTGGATTCCCGCGATCCTGGCGGTGGTGCTCGTCTGGGCGGCGCTCGACGACGCATCCGGGATTCGCAAATCGTGGTCCCTGCGCTCCGACCTGCATGCCGCGCAGGCCCGCATCCGAGACCTGCGCACCGAGGTCGCCGCCCTGCGGCACGAGGCCGAGCTGTTGCAGAGCGATTCCTTCGCCATCGAGCGCGCGATCCGAGAGGAGCTGGGCTTCGCTCGGGAGGGCGAGACGCTGCTGCGCTGGTCCGGATCCGGTCCGATAAGTGAACGGATTCCTTGATGAAAGCGAAAGGGTCCCAGGCCGTGCGCCGCGTCGGACCGGGCGCTGTGGCCCGCCCGTGAGGGAGCAGCTCCGCGAGCACTTCGAGCGCGCCCTGCGCGCCCTGCTCGAGGCGGCCGGCGACCCGGACCCGCTGCCCGACTTCGCCCTGGAGACGGCGCGAAGTCCCGAGCACGGGGACTTCGCCTGCAATGCGGCCATGCTGCTGGCGCGCCGCCTGCGCCGGCCGCCGCGCGCGATCGCCGAGAGCCTGGTGGAGGCGCTGGGGGACGCGGGTGGCATCGTGGCCCGGGCCGAGGTCGCGGGCCCCGGCTTCGTGAACGTGTGGCTGGCCGAGGCCCGCTGGCAGGGGCTGCTGGCCGCGATCCTGGCCCAGGGGCAGCACTTCGGCAGCTGCGAGGCGGGAAGCGGGGAGCGCGTCCAGGTGGAGTTCGTCTCGGCCAACCCGACCGGGCCGCTCACGCTGGGCCACGGTCGCCAGGGCGTGCTCGGGGACTGCATCGCCCGCCTGCTGGCCGCGACCGGACATCGGGTCACCCGCGAGTACTACTTCAACGACGCCGGGCGCCAGATGCGCATGCTCGGCCAGTCCGTCAAGGCCCGCTACCTGGAGCAGCTGGGCCGCGCGGCCCCACCGCCGCTCGAGGCCCTGGAGAATCCCGAGGCGGACTGGCCCGCCTCGGTCGGAGGCCTGCCGGTGGCCTTCCCCCGGGACGGCTATCAGGGGGCCTACATCTCGGAGATCGCGGCGCGACTGCGCGAGCGGCACGGCGGGTCCTGTGTGGACCAGGAGCCCGAGGGGGTCTTCCTGGAAGCGGCCGTCGAGAGCATCTTCGCCGAGATCCGGGCCACCCTCGAGGCCCTCGACATCCACTTCGACGTCTTCTCCAACGAGAAGGCCCTCTTCGAGGAGGGTCGCGTGGAGGAGACGCTCGCCGCGCTGCGCGAGCAGGGACTGGTCTACGAGCAGGACGGAGCGGTCTGGCTGCGCTCTACCAAGTTCGGGCTGGATCGCGATCGCGTGCTGGTGCGCAGCACCGGCGAGCCCACCTACCTGCTGCCCGACATCGCCTACCACCGCGAGAAGTTCCGGCGCGGCTTCGAGCGGGTGGTCGACGTCCAGGGTGCGGACCACTACGACCAGTTTCCCTTCGTGCGGCAGGCCGCCGGAGCCCTCGGCTGCCCGGAGGACCGGATCGAGCTGGTCATGCACCAGTTCGTGACCCTGACCCAGGACGGCCAGCAGCTGAAGCAGTCGACCCGGCGCGCGCGCTACGTCACCGTCGACGAGCTGGTCGAGCAGGTGGGGCGCGACGTCTTCCGCTTCTTCATGGTCCAGCGACGGGCCGAGGGCCATCTGGACTTCGACCTGGGCCTGGCCATGGAGACCGACTGGACGAAGAACCCGGCCTACTCGGTGCAGTACGCCCACGCGCGCACCTGCGGCATCGAGCGCAAGGCCGCGGAGCTGGGCCTCGCGCGCCCCGACGCCAGCTCCGTCGATGCGGCTCCCCTCGGCCTGCCCGAGGAGATCGAGCTGCTGAAGAAGCTCTCCGAGCTGCCCGAGGTGGTGGCCCGCGCCGCCGCCGCGCGCGAGCCGCACCACATGGCCTATTACCTCCGCGAGGTGGCCGGCCTCTGGAATGGCTATCTCCAGGACGGGCAGCGCCACCGCATCCTCTCGGACGACGCGAAGCTCAGCGCGGCGCGCCTGGGTCTGGCGGCGGCGGTGCGGATCGTGCTCGCCAACGGGCTCGGGCTGCTCGGCCTGTCGGCCCCGGAGACCATGTAGATGGCGCGCCGGGCTCGCCCCGCGCGCGGTCCGCTGGGGCGCTCGATGCTGCTGCTGGGCCTCGTCCTGCTGGCCGTGCCCGGCTTCGCGCTGGGGGTCGGGGCCGGGCTGCTGTGGGAGGAGCCGGGCCTGGTCGCGAGCTATCTGATGGGCCGCACCGTACCCGTCGCCTGGGGGCCCGAGGCGCCCGAGGCCCGCACGCTGCCCGAGGTGGCGGCGGCCGCGCCGGCGGAGGCGCCCCCGCCGACGGAGGCGCCCTCGCCGCCGGAGGTGCCGCGCGCC
>CAZYOL010000208.1:0-8267 GCA_964649065.1 uncultured Spirochaetales bacterium | reverse complement strand
CGATCCGCACGCTGCGCGGCCGGGGCTACGCGAGCGGCGGCGAGGTGGAGCGGGTGGGCGACGCGGAGCCCGGCCCGGAGATGGGTCAGCGCCAGCTCCTCGCCCTGCTCAGCGCCGACGCGGCGGGCTACAGCCGGCTGCTCGCCGAGGACGAGGCGTCGACGGTCGCCGCGCTCGAGGCCGCGCGGGAGGCGATGGGGGCCAGGGTCGTCGGGCACGGCGGGCGCGTCGTCGACGCGGTGGGCGACAACCTGCTGGCCCGCTTCCCGAGCGCGGTGGAGGCGGTGCGCGCGGCGGTGTCGATCCAGGAGGCGCTCGACGGCGGGAGCCTCCCGTTCCGCATCGGCGTCCACCTGGGCGAGGTGCTCGAGAGCGAGGGCAACCTCTACGGCGACGCGGTGAACGTGGCGGCGCGCCTCGAGCGGCTGGCGCGGCCGCGGGGTCTCTGCGTCTCGGACGTGGTGGCGGCCGAGGTGCGGGGACGGATCGCGATCGAGTGGGAGGACGCGGGGGAGCAGCGGCTGAAGAACATCGCGAGGCCCGTGCGCGCCTACCGGACGCTCGGGGACGCGGAGGCCGCCGCACCGCCGCCCGCTGGCTCGGAGGCGGACGAGCCCGATGCGGAGTCGGCTGCGCTCGTCGTGCTGCCGTTCCAGAACCTCACCGGCAACCCCGAGCGCGAGTTCATCGCCGACGGCCTGACCGAGGAGCTCACCACCGTGCTCTCGCGCAACCCGCACATCACGGTCATCTCGCGCAGCTCCGCCTTCACCTACAAGGGCAAGGCGATCCGCATCCCGGCGGTCCGGGACGAGCTCGGCGTTCGCTACGTGCTGGAGGGCAGCCTGCGCGAGTCGCCGAGCCGCCTGCGCTTCACCCTGCAGCTGATCGACGCCGTCGAGGACGAGCACGTCTGGGCGCAGAACTTCGACGCGGGGGCGGACGCGCTGGGTGACCTGATCGCCCTGCAGGAGGACATGGCGGATCGCGTCCTCGGGCAGATGGGCGACGAGCTCGGCATTCGCGAGCGGACCCGCGCGCGGCCCTACCACACCTCCGACCGGCGCGCCTACGAGGCGATGCTCCGCGGGTGGTCGCTGCTGCGCACCTACGCCCGCGCCGAGACCGGAGACGCGGGGCGCGAGTTCGCGCGCGCCATCGAGCTCGATCCCGACTACGCGGCCGCCCACGCGCTGCTGGGCACGATCCGCGCGCTCGAGTACTGGAACGGCTGGCGGCTCGAGCCCGAGGTTCTCGCGAGCGCCGAGGCCTGCGCGATCCGGGCGCTCGAGCTCGACCCCGGGCACCCCGACGCCTTGTCGCTCCTGGCCTTCGTGCGCCTCCTCCAGGGCCGACTCGACGAGGCCGCGGAGGCCGCGCGCAACGGTCTCTCCCGCAACCCGAATCTCTTCGAGGCCTTCGGAATCCTGGCCCAGATCGAGGGTGTCCGGGGCGACTACGCGGCGGCCGAGCGGCAGATGGAGCGCGCGCGCCGGGTGAATCCCATGGACGATTCACCCCTGCTCGTCGGGGAGGGCCTGCTCGCGTACCGCGCGGGGCGCCGCGAGGAGGCCGCCGCCGTCTTCGAGCGGCTTCGCGAGGCGTACCCGGACGCGCTGATGCCGCGCATCGCCCTCGCCGCCCACCACGCTCTCACCGGCCGGCCCGACCTCTCGCGGGCCGTGCTGGACGAGGCCCGTGCGATCAGCCCGAAGCTCACCGCCGCGCACGCCGCGTTCCTGATCGTTCCGGATCCGGAGCACTTCCTCTACCGGGCGCTCGAGGCGGGGCTGCGGGTGGCCGGCCTCCCCTGACCCGCGCCCGCGTCAGCGGGCGAGCGACACGGGCTCCACCCGGTTCGAGAGGAAGCGCTCCGGAAGCGCCACCCCGAGCTGCGCCAGCGCGGGCAGGCCCTTGCCGTCGGGGTAGTTGTAGCGCCGGCTCAGGCGGTGGAAGTTCTCGCAGGCCCCGAGGTCCGTCCAGATCGCCGCGAGCCCGAAGGTGATGCGGTTCAGGAACAGGAAGTCGGGCGGGAGGTTGATGCGCGTGTTCTGCGCCGGATTCATCACCTCGACCGCGCGGCCCACCCACGGCTCGATCGCGAACTCGCGGTCCTCGGCGATCGGCTCGCCGTTGAAGTGGAGCACGCGCCAGATCTCGTCGAGGTCGTAGGGTCGGCCGGGCAGCACGACGCCGAGCTTCTTGACGACGGCCTCGAAGGCCGCGCGGTCGTCCTCCATGATCGATCGGTTCAGGCGCTTCAGGTCCTCGAGGAAGGCCGGGTCGAAGTGCTTCACGCAGCCGTAGTCGAGGAAGTGGACGCGCCCGTCCTCCTGGAAGAGGTAGTTGCCCGGATGCGGGTCGCCGTTGAAGACGCAGTGGCGATACATCGAGTCGAAGACGAAGTCGTAGAGGACGTGCACCGCGAGACGCTTCTCCGCGTCGGTCGCGGCGGCGGCGAAGTCGTGGAAGCCGAGGCCGCGGCAGTACTCCTGGCACAGCACGCGCCGGCTCGAGACCTCGGGGAACACCCGCGGCACGTGGATGAGCGGGTGGCCCTCCCAGATGGAGCGGAAGAGCTGCTGGTTGCGGAGCTCCTGGCGGTAGTCGAGCTCCTCGCGCATGCGGTCGCGCAGCTCGTCGATGATGGCGGGCGCGTCGAGGTTGCGGTTCACGGCGCCGATGAAGGCGGCGAGGCCGCCGGAGGCGCGGAGGTCCGCCTCGATGGCCTCGTCGACGCCCGGGTACTGCACCTTCAGCGCCACGTGCTCGCCGCCCCGCAGGCGCGCCTCGTGCACCTGCCCGATCGAGGCGGCGGCGATGGGCTCCTCGTCGACGTGGCGGAAGAAGTCGCCGAGGTCGCCGCCGAGCTCGGCCTCAACGACGCCGCGCACGAGCGCGAACTCCATCGGCGGCGCGTCCTTCTGCAGGCTGCGCAGGGCCTCCTGTGCCTGCGGGGGCAGCCCCTGCTGGGCGAAGGAGAGGATCTGCCCGAGCTTCATCAGGACGCCCTTCATGTGGCCCATCATCGCGGCGGCCTCCTCCGCCGTCCGCACGTGGTACTGCTCGCGCAGCGCCTGGCGGCGCTCGCGACCCGCGAGCACGGAGCGCCCTGCGAGGACGGCGCGGCGCAGCAGCGAGCGGGTGGCGAAGCGCCCGACGTGTGAGCCGCGCGTGCGCAGGGAGGTATGGAGCCCCTCGCGCGGTCGCCAGCGAAGGGCGATGGCGGCGAGTGCCGCGAGGGCGAGGGTGAGGAGGATGACGAGCCAGGTCACGGCTGGGTTCTCCGGACGGGGAGTATAGGAAGCGAGGCCGGACGCGGCCGAAGCGGGGGGACGGCTCGGCCCTCCCCCCGCCCCGGCTCACGGAACCTTCGCGACGAACTCGCGGCGGTTGTTGGCCCGGTCGCCCTCCCGGAACCGGCCGCTCGGATCGAGCTCGCAGGCGAAGCGGTACTGCCCGCTCGGCAGGGGGCCGAGGTTCACGGCCAGCTCTCGCGTCTCGTTCTTGAGGAACGCGGTGGCGAAGCCCTGGCCCACGGGGACATCGCCGCGGTAGGCCAGGCACTGGAGCTGGACCTCCGCCCGGGGCACCTGGTTCACGCTCGCCCGCACCCGCACCCAGGTGTTGCGGCGCGGGTCGAGCGCCTCCTGGCGCGTGCGCGACGCGCTCGCGGAGGCTGTCCTCACCTGGAAGTCGAGAGGTGCGGCCGCCCGCTCCGACACGGCGTACGGGTTCACCAGATCGACCTGCTTGGCGGTTCGCCACCACGCATGCTCGAGAACCCAGCGCTCGGAGCTCCCGCCGCTGCGCTTGAAGGCGCCGACGGTGAACGTGCACTTCATGGGCTGTACGGCCGCCATCTGCTCCGGACCGGGACGGCCCATGAGGTAGAGGTTGGTGAGCCGCGCGCCTTCCGAGACGGTCTTGCCCGAGTAGCCGAGCTCCCCATACGGCAGCTCTCGCCACTCGTTCCGCTCGCGGAGCGCCGAGTCCGGCTGGCCGACGAGCTGGCACTCGGCCTGCCACAGCGCCTTGCGCGCGGGGTGGAACGACTTCGCGGAAGCGCCCGGGCCGAGGGAGCGCACCTTGAAGTCGACCCGGATCCGATCGACGAGGTGGCCTGCGACCGCGACCTTCTCCTTGGTCCAGGGGGAGAAGTCCGAAACCTCGACCCGGTACGCGGACTTCTTGTAGCCCTTCAGGGTCACCAGCTTCTCCACCCGGTTGTTGGCCTCGTTGGTCTCCTTGATGCGCTTGTCCGGGTCGACGCTGCAGCGCAGCCGCGGCCGGCCGGCCGGCCCCGTGGTGGCGAGGCGGAGCTCCGCCACCCGCTTCGTGTAGCGTCGGATCGTCCGGAGCTTCTGGCGCGCCTTCGAGATGGTGCCCTTGCGCCCGGTGAGGCTGCACTCGACTTCGACGCCGACGGCGTCGGCGCCGCCCAGGTTCTCGAGCTCGAGGAAGACGATGGCGGGCCCGCCAGCGGCGGCCTCCACCAGGCCCTGGCGCCGGGCGTCCCGGGCGTGGGCGTCCGCGAGGAGCAGGTCGGGCTGCGCGGCCCGGGCGTCGGCGGAGAGGAGGGCGCCCAGCAGGGCGCCCGCGATCACGAGATGCTTGAACATGGCAGGGATTCCTTCTTCGCGCAGGCGTGATGCCCGCGGGTTGAATGATTCGGTCCGGTGCTCAGCGGTTGGGATGCAGTCGGGCCACCGCGGCCGGCGGCTCGTAGGCGGTCTCGCGGTGCGACGCTGACAGCTCGAGCGGTCGCGCCTTGGTCACCGCCGTGGTCGGGCCGCCCCAGGTGAACTCGACGTCGATCAAGCGCGAGCGCTCGGGCGCCAGCGTCTCGGACACCACCAGGTTTCGACGGCTGTCCTCGCGGCTGGCGAGGGAGCGGACCTTGTGGATCCCCATCTGCTTCGGATCGTGGTTCCACTGGGCGCCCGGGAGCCGCATCCGCAACGCGATGTCGTGGATATGGATCCCCTGCCGGCGGTAGGCCGCCTGGCTGCAGGTCTTGATCGGGATCGGCACCGGGAGGAACACCGCCGTCGCGCAGCGCGTGTCGGGCTTGCGGTTGGCGTAGAAGTTCGTGACCCGGATCCGGAAGCGGTGCGGCTCACCCCGGAAGTAGCGGATGGTGCGGTACCACTTGCCGTTCTTCTGGTGCTGGAGCTCGAGCTGGGTCACCGCCAGGCCGTGCGAGACCGAGTACAGCTTGGGCAGGTTGGGTCCGGCGACGGCGCTGCCCGCGAGGGTCAGGGCGCCGAGCAGGGCGGTAGCGATCGTGAGATGGCGAATCATGGCTTTCTCCTTGTTGAACGTCGGGGGAAGGGAGGGCGTGGAACGTCCACGCCCTACCCCTCCTCCTCCTCACCCGAGCCCTCGGCGCCGGGGCAGCGCTTGAGCAGCTCCTTGCGGGCGAGCTTCTTGCCCTCGCGCTCGATGAAGCGCCCGAGCTTCCCGCCGCGGCTGTTCCCCTCCTGCTCGTCGGAGGTGTCGAGGTCGACGCGCTCGACGACCTCTTCGCAGGCGGGCTCGACCAGGGCCTGCACGAGGCTCCGGGTGTCGAGGTCGAACGCTCCCGCCGGGGACGCCCCGGCGAGCAGGCCCATCGAGAGGGCGAAACCGATCAGTGAACGACGCATGGCTTGTCTCCTTGTCTGGTTTTCGGGGGCCGCGGCTCGTCCGCGGCCGATCACGAGGGGCAACCTACGGGCGACCGCGCGATGGGTCCTCACGGAGCGATGACGCTTCACCTCACGCTTCCCTGACGGAGATTTCACAAGGAGAGCGGGGAGTTGCGCGTATACTGAGCGGCCCATGCCGGGCGCGATCCGCCGCTCCGGCGCCTCGCCGGGGCCGACATGAGGCGACTCGACTGGCGCGACGCAGCGCTGCTGGTGGCGTTCCTGCCGCTGTGGCTGGGGGCCCTGGCGCTCCACCTGCACCAGGGACTCGACAACGGTCTGGCCACCTTCTCCTTCTCCGTATCCAGCGCGGAGAGCCGAGATGCCTATCCCTACGTGGTGCGTGTGTGGCAGATCTCCCCCGTGCGAGGGAAGATGGCCCCCCTGGAGGTGGGCGACCGGATCCTCTCCGCGCGGGGCCGCGACCTGCGCGGCATGCGGGCGGCTCGCTTCTGGAGCGTCGTCCACGGCGACAGCGACAACCCGGTCGCCTTCGAGATCGAGCGGAACGCCGAGCGTCAGGTCGTCGTCTTTCCGCCGGCGCCGACGCTGATGGGCTGGTGGTCGGCCACCCCGCTCTTGGTGGGTCTGGCCGCCGTCGCCACGTTCCTGCTGCTGCGCGCCCCCCACTGGCACCTCCGCCGCGACTTCTACGTGGCCTGCATGGCCTGGTCCCTCACCGGGACCTGGTTCTTCACCGTGGGCGGCTGGCTCAATCTCGCCAACCGCTGGATCACGGCCGTGGGGATCCTCCTCGCGGTGCCCTTCACGCTCCGCAACAGCTGGCGAACCTTCGCCGCGGCGCCACCGCTGCGCCCGTGGCAGGAGGCCGCGGCTGCGGGCGCGGGCCTCGTCATGCTCGGTGTGCACGCCTATCCGGTTCTGTTCCCGCGGCCGTTGGGGGCGCCGCTGGTCGACGTCCAGAACCTCGCGTTCGGGATCTGGGCCCTCGGGGTGCTGGCGGTGCAGCGCAGGGCCCGCCGGTACGCCACCGCCCTCGAGCTTCGCCAGAGCAGGTGGGTCGCGCTCGGCTTCCAGGTGGGGTTGGTGCCCTTCGCCCTGGTGATGATCGCCAACGCGCTGGGCGTTCCCTTCTACGCCCTGGAGGAGGCGTTCATCGTCTCCCGCCTCGGTCTCGTCGCGATCCCCCTGGGCTTCCTGGTCTCGATCGTGGGCTACGGCTTCCTCGACATCGACCGGATCCTCTCGGCGTCCACCACGTACACGCTGCTGGCCGTGCTGCTCGTCGGTGGTCTGCTGGCGCTGATGCCGACCCTCGCGGGTTGGCTGGCACCGGCCCTGGGCGAAGGCCCCAGCCAGGCGCTCGTGGGACTGGGGCTGGCGGGCGTGGCGGTGCCCCTCTACCGGGTGGTGCAGCCCCGCATCGAGGCGACGCTCTTCGCCGAACGCCAGGCGCTCCACAGCGGGTTCGATGCGTTGCTCGACGCGCTCGACGGCGCCATCGACCGTGAGGATCTCGCCCAGCGACTCGGGGCGGGGATCGACGGACTGCTGAAGCCGGTGTCGACGGTGGTCTACGCGGGCGGCGGGGAGACCTTCGCACCGCTCTTCGTGCGCCGGCCCGATGCGCCACCGGTCCTGCCCGCCGACAGCCCGCTCGTCTCGACGCTCGCCAGCCGGGCCACGCCGCTCACGGCGTCGCGCTGGGTGCGGGGGGTGCAGGCGGCGACCGACCCCTTCGACCGCGCCGCGCTCGAGGCGCTCGGGGCGGCGGTGGTGGTGCCGGTCGTGGGCGGGGGGAAGCTCCTTGCGTTCGTCAGCCTCGGGCCGAAGCGCTCGGGCGACATCTACACCGCGGAGGAGCGAGCACTGCTGGCCGCGACGGCCGCGCGGGCCTCGGCGCGGATGGAGCGCTTCGCGGCGGCGATGTCGGGGGCCACGCCGAGGTTCGAGGTGGCATTGGCTCCCGCCGAGACGCCGGTCGCCGAGGAGTCGCCCACGCCCGCGCCGTCGCTCTTCTACCGCCTCGGCGACTACGAGGTGGACCCGAGCCGCTTCACCCTCCGCCGGGGCGGCAAGCCGGTCTCCATCGAGCCGCGGCCGCTGCAGCTCCTGATCCACCTGCTCGAGCGGGCGCCGGAGGCCGTATCGAAGGACGCCCTGCTCGACGCACTCTGGCCCGAGACCGCGGTGACCGAGGGCTCGCTCACGCGCGCGGTGCGCGAGGTGCGGCGCGCCCTGCGCGAGCGGGCCGACGAGAGCGGCACGATCCGCACGGTGCGGGGACACGGCTATGCGATCGAGCGCGCCGTCGAGCGGGTGGAGGGCGTGCCCGGAGTCCCGGCGGCGACGCCGGAACCGACGGCGTCGACCGCCGCGGAAGCACCCCGTCGCCGGCTTCTCGCGCTGCTCTCCGCGGACGCCGTCGGCTACAGCCGCCACCTCGCCGAGGACGAGGCGGCGACCGTCGCCGCGCTGGAGTCGGCGCGCACGGCGATGGCGTCTTGCATCGGCGACCGCGACGGCCGCGTCGTCGACGCGGTCGGCGACAACCTGCTCGCCTGCTTCCCGAGCGCCGTCGATGCGGTGCGGGCGGCGGTCGCGATCCAGGACGCC
>CAZYOL010000207.1:0-8301 GCA_964649065.1 uncultured Spirochaetales bacterium | reverse complement strand
GGCAGCGGCCCGCGAGCTCACCGGCTCGAGCGCGCGCGTCGGGCGCCACCGCCGACTCTCCGGGCTCGGCCAGCTCGACAAGGTGATCGACATCGACCAGCGCCCGATCGGCCGCACGCCGCGCAGCAACCCGGTCACCTACGTGAAGGTCTTCGACGAGATTCGCCGGCATTTCGCGCTGCTCCCCGAGGCCCGGATGCACGGCTACAAGCCGGGCCGCTTCTCCTTCAACGTGAAGGGGGGCCGCTGCGAATCCTGCGAGGGCGACGGCGTGCGCCGCATCGAGATGCACTTCCTGCCGGACGTCTACGTGAAGTGCGAGGAGTGCGAGGGGCGGCGCTTCAACGAGGCCACGCTCCGCGTCACCTACAAGGGGCGCTCGATCGCGGACGTGCTGGACCTGACGGTGCGGGAGGCCTGCGAGCTCTTTGCGGCCCATCCGAAGATCCGGGCGCCGCTGGAGCTGCTGATCGACGTGGGCCTCGAGTACCTGCACCTGGGGCAGCCCTCCCCCACCCTCTCCGGGGGCGAGGCGCAGCGCATCAAGCTGGCGCGCGAGCTGGCGAAGCGGGCCACCGGCCGGACCCTGTACCTGCTCGACGAGCCGACCACGGGCCTGCACTTCGACGACGTGCGCAAGCTCCTCGAAGTCCTGGATCGGCTGGTGGAGGCCGGCAACACGGTCGTCGTGATCGAGCACAACCTCGACGTGATCAAGACCGCCGACTGGATCCTCGACCTGGGACCCGAGGGCGGCCCCGCGGGCGGGCGCATCGTCGCCCAGGGCACGCCGGAGGACGTCGCGGCCGTCGCCGCCAGCCACACGGGCCGCTACCTGAAGCAGCTCCTGCCCGCCCGGCGGCGCCGGCGCGCGGGGCCGGGCCCGGATAGGCTCGGCGCTCCACGGCGGAGGCGGACATGAGACTGCTGGCAACCCTGGTGCTGGTCGCAGCCCTGGCCTGCGCCTCGCGCGGCACCGACGCGATCTGGATCGACAGCGAGGCCAAGCCGGCCGATCCCGAGGAGCTGCGCATCGCGCGCGACGCCTGCGCCGCCGAGGTCGCCGACCGGGACGACGAGGCCGGCAGCGAGACCGTCGACTTCCGCTTCGGCTACCTCACCTGGGGCCAGGCCATGATCGAGTGCATGGAGGAGCGCGGCTTCCTGCTGATCGAGGCCGAGGCCGTCTCCTCCGACCGGGACTAGCGTCCCTCGAGCCGCGCCCGGATCGAGTCGGCCAGCTCGGAGTGGCCGCTGCGCTCGGCGGCGGCCAGCGCCTCGGCTCCGACCCGGGCCGCATCCGCGTCCCGGCCCGCTGCGGCGTAGGCCACCGACAGCGTGTCGAGAATCTCGGCCGAGTCGCGCCCGGTCGCATCCGCGGCCCGCTCCGCCAGGGCGACCGCCTCCCCGGGCGAGCTGGCCTCCGCGGTGGCCAGCAGCCAGGCCAGGTTGTTGAGGACGGCCGGCGCGGCGGCGCCGCGCTCGACGGCGGCCCGGTAGTCGGCGATGGCACGCGCCTCGTCCCCCCGGCTCTCGTGGAGCCGCGCACGCAGCAGGTGGAGCTCCGCGGAGTCCGGCGCGAGGCGGAGGGCCGTGTCGAGCCGGCGCAGCGCGGCCGGGAGCTCTCCCTGCCGGGCGAGCGCCTCTCCCAGATGTCCGTGTACGGTGGCGAGCCCGGAGTCGAGGGCGAGGGCCCGCTCGAAGGCCGCGATGGCCCCGGCCACGTCGCCGCGCTCCGCCAGCGCGATGCCGAGGTTCGCATGGACCTCGGCGAGCTCCGGGTCCAGCTCCAGGGCCCGCCGGTAGCTCGCGATCGCCTCCTCGAGGCGTCCCAGCCCGGCCAGGGCCAGGCCGAGCTGGGCGTGCGCCGGGGCGAGGTAGGGCCGGGCCGAGAGCGACGCCCGCGTGCTCTCGACCGAGGCCTCGAGCTCCCCTCGCTCGAAGAGCGCCCGGCCGAGGCCCAGCCGCCAACGCGCCGCATCTCGCCGGCCGCGCCGCAGCGCGGCGCGCAAGAGCTCCTCCGCCCCGGCCCAGTCCGCCTCCCGCAGCCGCAGCTCCCCGAGGATGCCGAGGGCCAGCGGAGAGGCCGGCGCCAGCCGCCGCGCGGCCTCGAGGTGGGGGCGGGCCTCCTGCAGGCGGTCGTCGTGCAGCAGCGCCAGCCCCAGGTTCAGGTGGGCGACGTGATTGCCCTCGGTGACCCGCAGCGCATGGCGAAACAGGCTCTCCGAATCTCGCCACACGCGCACCTGGGCGTGGGTCGTCAGGGCCAGGAGCAGCAGGCCGGCTGCCGCCAGCGCCGCGCTCAGCCGCCGCGCCAGGGGACCGCGGGAGGCGATCTCCCCGAGGCCCCAGGCGACGGGCAGCGCCAGGCCGATGATCGGGAGGTACATGTAGCGGTCGGCCCGCGCCGACTGCCCGATCTGCACCAGGCCGATCACCGGAACCAACATGCCGACGAAGAGCGCCACACCGACGGCCACGTAGGGACGCCGCGGCCAGCAGCGCCACGCCAGCAGGCCGAGTGCCGCCAGCAGGGCCAGCGAGGCGGCGATCCGAGCCGGAGCGAGATCGACGCCGGGATGCGGGTAGAAGACGGCGAGCCGGGTCGGTACCAGCGCCTGCACCAGGTAGCTCGCGTAGGAGACCGCGGCGTTGGCGAGCCGCGGCCCGACGGCGATCCGCTCGAGGCTCTGCACCGTGCCGCCGGCCTGCTGGGCGAGGAAGGCCAGCGCGGCGCCGGCCAGGGCGAGAGCGAAGAGCGGCAGCTTCTCGACCAGGGCGCTTCGCAGATCCGCGGATCGCCCGTCGGCGCTGGGGCCCAGGCGCGCGAAGGGCCAGACGTCGAAGAGCAGCAGCACGAAGGGAAGGGTCACGAGCATCTGCTTGGCCAGCAGACCGAGGGCGAAGGCGCCGCAGGTGGCGAGGCCGAGGAGGGCCCGCCGGCGGCCCGAGGCCCCGAGGCGCAGCGCCCAGCTCCACCAGGCGAGCAGGAAGAACAACGCCGAGAGGACGTCCTTGCGCGCCGACGCCCAGGCCACGGGCTCGACCTGCAGCGGGTGCAGCGCGAAGAGCGCGGCGACCAGGGCCGGGCGCCAGAGGGCTCCCGTCATGGCCGAGAGGGCGGCGAAGAGGACCAGCGCGTCGATCGCGTGGAGCGCCAGGCTGGTGGCGTGGAAGCCCCGGGGGTCCAGCCCGTAGAGCGTGGCGTCGGCCATCCAGGAGAGCCGCGTCAGGGGGAACCAGTTGGCCCCCTGGAAGCTGGTGAAGGCCCAGCGCAGGCCCTCGAGCCCCAGCCCGTCCCGCACCGGCTGGCGGCTCGTGATGTAGAGATCGTCGTCGTAGTTGACGAAGTCGTTGCCGAGCAGCGGGAACCAGGTGGCGGCAATCGCCCCGAGCAGCAGGCCAGCCACGACTCCGCGGAGCATGCCCGCACCCCTAGCCGCCGCCGCTGGCCCGCGCCACGCGCGGGCGGCAGCCGGGGCCGCGAAGGCCTGATCCGAAGCCCGGCTACGCGGGCTCTTGCCTCTCAATCGCGACTCGGGTTGATCCGATGACCCGCACGTGGGTAGGAGCGGAAGACGGATTCCGGCCTGGCTGGGAGCGGCGCTGCTGGCCCTGGGCGTCGCCTCGGAGGGCCGCGCCCAGACCGTATGGGTCGCACCCACCCAGACCGATGGCGAGCAGGCGCTGCTCGCGGGCGTCTCGGGCTGGCTCGAGCGGCTGCTGGGCGATGCCGGCCTCACCGTGCAGCGGGCCGCCGGGCCGGGCCAGCCGCTCGCCCAGCGCCTGCGCGGCGCCCAGGGCCGCGGCCTCTCCTGGCTGGTCACGCCCGAGCTACGGGTCGAGCAGGGGCGGGCCCGACTCCAGCTGCGGCTCTTCGCGGCGGAGTCCGGATCGCTGGTGGCGGTGGCGGCCGCGGCGGCCCCCCTCCACCAGCTCGGGAGCCTGTGCCGCGAGACCTCGCTGCGGCTGATGACGCAGATCGGCGTGCCCCCGGCCGCCCTCCCGGAAGACGCGCCGCCCCTGCCCGAAGATCTGGCCGCAGCCGGCCGCGCGCTGCAGCTCTGGGACTCGGGCCGGCTGGCGGCAGCCCTGGACGAGGTGTCGGGACGCCTCACGCCGCTGGCCCTGCGGGTCCGCGAGGAGATCCTCGACGAGGCCGGGCGCTCCGGAGCCGATCCGCTCGAGCGCGCCCGGGTGCTGGCCACGACCGGGGACGCTCGGGGCGCCTGGCGCCTGGTCTCGGATCGAGCCGCCGAGGCCGAGCGGGCGCCCCGCCCCGATCCCCAGGTCCTGATCGCCGCCGGCGAGGTCCAGCTGGCCGCGGGCAACCTGCCGGGTGCGCGGGGCTTCCTGGAGCGCGCCCTGACGATCGCCCCGGATGCAGCCGCCGCCCAGCTCTCACGGGCCCGTCTGGCCCTCGAGCAGGGCGACGTCGAGACGTCCCGGCGGGCCCTCGAGCGGGTGGCCTCCCTGGAGCCCGAACTCGTCCTGCCGGTGCGCCTGCTGGCCGAGACCGAGCCTTCGAAGGCGCGCCAGGCCGAGCTGTGGCTCGAGGCCGGCCGCAGGGCGGCCCGGCGCCTGGACGTCCAGCGCGCCGAGCGGTACCTGGATCGCGCCCTGCGGATCGAGCCCGCGCTGGCCCCCAGGAGCTGGATGGCCCGGGGGGATCTCGAGCTGCGCCTGGGCCGCCCCGCCGAGGCCGCCGAGCGCTACGAGCAGGCGCGCCGCAACGGCGTCGGCGACGTCGCCCTGTTCCGCAACCTGGGGCGAGCCCAGTGGGCCCTGGGCCACGCGGAGAGGGCCGAAGAGGCGTTCCGCCTGGCGATCGAGGTGGACGCCTCGGACGTGGCGGCCTGGGGCGGACTGGGGGTCGTCTACCTCGAGACGGGACGCAGCTCGCAGGCCGCCGAGGCCCTGGAGCGGGCTCAGCGCGGCGACCCCGCAGACCCGGAGCTGCGCTTCGAGCTGGCGCGGGCCCTGCACGGCTCCGGCCGCTCGCGGGAGGCCCTGGCGCTGCTGTCCGACGACACGGCGCGGGAGCTGCGGGAGAGCGCCCGCATTCTGGCCGGGCAGGGCCGGCCCGCCGAGGCCCGCTCGGCCCTCGAGCGCGCCATCGCGCTCGAGCCGTACCACCCCGAGGGCCAGCGGCAGCTCGCGGAGCTGCTCGAGGCGAGGGGCGATCTCGAGGCGGCCGCCGAGGCGCGCGAGCTGGCGGCCTTCTTCGCCGGGTCGCTGGCGGTCGACAGCGACGTGGAGACGGAGCTGGCCCTCTCCCTCGACGCCCTGGTGGCCTCCTTCGCGGCCCAGGTGGTCGATCCCCAGCGCAAGCCGGTGGCCCTGCTCGGCGTCCGCCGCGCCCCCGACTGGCGCTCGCGGCTGTGGGCCTGGCTGCATCCGCGACGCCTCGACACCGAGCGCGTCGCCGCGACGCTGGAGCAGGCCATCGGCCGCCAGTTCGATCTCGTCCGGACCCCGGAGATGCCCCGTCAGGGAATCCTGGGACGGGCCGTCGACGCCCTGTATCGCTTCGAGTCGGAGGCCTCGCTGTCGGCGCCGCGCATCGCCGCCGTGAACGACGGCCTCGGCACTCACGGAATCTTCGTCGCGCGCGTGTGGCGCGACCCGCATCCGGGAGAGGAGGGCGCGAGCTGCTCGGGGCTCCAGCACTTCGAGATCGAGCTGCGGCTGCTCTCGGGACGCGACATCGACTACGTCGATGCCCTGGCCAACGTGGCCTGTCCGGTGGGGGGCGTCGCCGCCTTCGGCACCTGGAACCTCTACGCGGCGCCCCTCTACGCCGCCCTGCTCGGGCTGCTCCTCTACCCCCCGATCCGCGGCTGGGGGACCGTGGTGGTGCGCGTGGGCCTTCCCGCGCGCACCCGCGGCTTCTTTGCGCTCAGCATCACGCGGAAGCCCGACAAGGTGCGCGACGAGAAGAAGGACCCGCCGCGCTTCCGCCGGCTGCGCGCCACGCTGCGCCTGATCAGCCGCTTCCACCGGCAGATGGTGGGGCGCGAGACCGTCTTCCGCCTGATTCCGGCGCGGCGCAGCTACTACGTCACCCTGAAGGGCCCCCTGAAGGACGCCAAGGGCGAGGAGATCATCGGCCACTTCCTCGAGGAGAGGCGGGTCCGGGTGCAGCGCGGCAAGCTGGTGCGCGTCGAGTACGACCTGCGCCCCAAGGAGTGCGCGATCGAGGCCCGCGTGCTGCTGGAGGGCCGCGGGCTGCGCGGCGCGCGCGTGGCCATCGCCGGAGACCCGAAGTCGCTCCGCTACGCCCAGCGCGACGGCAGCGCCTTCCTCTACGTCGGGCCGGGCAGCCACCGGGTGCTCATGGGCGCGGAGGGCCGCGTGGCCGCTCGCACGATCCAGGTGAGCTCGGTGGAGAATGCCATCCCGCTGGTGATCGACCTGGCCCAGGCCCAGGACCTGATCTTCGAGGGCTGCCCCCAGGCCGTCGACCCCTATCTCCAGGGCGACCGGCACAGCGCGGCCCGGGCCCTCGAGGAGGCCGGGCTGGGAGACGCGGCACACCGGCTGCGGGCCGAGCTCTTCCAGAGCCGGGGAGACTCCGCCGGGGCCGCCCGGGAGCTGGAGGCCGCGGGTCGCCTGGACGAGGCCGCCGAGGCCCACCAGGAGGCTGGATCGGATCCCAACGAATCCGCCGCCCTCTTCGAGCGGGCGGGCGACCACGCGCAGGCGGCCGAGGCCTACCGGCGAGCGGGCGACCTGGCCGCCGCCGCGCGCTGCTTCGAGGCCTGTTACGACTACGACAACGCCATCGAGTGCTACCACGAGACCGGCGACCAGGCGAAGCTCCTCGCGCTGCTGGAGCAGACCGGCGCCTTCCTCGAGGCCGCCGAGCGGGCCCGGCGCAGCGGTGACGCCGACCGCGCGATCCGCAACCTGCAGCAGATCGCCCGCAACGACTCGAGCTGGCCCGAGGGAACGGCGCTGCTGGCCGAGCTGCTCGCGGAACGCGGCGACTACGACATCGCGCTCGAAGCCTTCGGCGATGCCCTGGAGGCGGCCGGGGGCGAGCGGGCGCCGGTCGGCCTGCAGGAGCGGCACGCCCTGCTGCTCGAGAAGTGCGGCGAACGCGAGAGGGCCCTTCAGGCCTGGGCCCGGGTCGGGAAGCTGGATCCCTCACGGGGCGACATCGGCACGCGCATCTCGACGCTGCGCGAGGCCCTGCAGCGAGACGCGAAGACCGCGCCGACGGTCGTCGCAGCCGGTGCGTCCGCGACCCTCCGCGTCGAGAGCCGCTACGAGCTGCTCGAAGAGCTGGGGCGGGGGGGCATGGGGGTGGTCTTCAAGGCGCGCGACAAGCGCCTGGGCCGCCTGGTCGCGCTCAAGCAGCTGCCGCAGAACCTGCGGGAGCACCCCGAGGCCCTGAAGCTCTTCCTGCGCGAGGCGCGCGCCGCGGCCTCCCTGAACCATCGCAACATCGTCACCGTCCACGACGCCGGGGAGGAGGGCGGGAGCTACTTCATCACCATGGAGCTGCTGGAGGGCCTGCCCCTGTCGGCGATCCTCGCCAGGCGGGGCCGCCTCAGCGCCAAGGATACGGCGCGCCTCGGGATCCAGACCGCAGCCGGCCTCGACTACGCCCATGGGCGGCGGGTGGTGCACCGCGACGTCAAGGCGGCGAACCTCTTCCTCACCCGCGAACGCGTGGTGAAGATCATGGACTTCGGCCTGGCGAAGACCGTGGAGGAGGTCCGCAAGAGCTCGACGCTGATCGGTGGCACCCCGTACTACATGGCGCCCGAGCAGGCGGCCGGAGAGCCGGTCGACCACCGCACCGATCTCTACGCGCTCGGCGTCACGCTCTTCCAGCTCGCCACCGGGGAGCTGCCCTTCCGGGACGGCGACCTCGCCTATCACCACCGCCACACGCCGCCGCCGGATCCCCGGGAGCTCCTGGCGACTCTGCCGGCCGGGCTGGCGGAGCTGATCCTGACCCTGATGGCCAAGGCTCCGGGAGATCGCATCCAGTCTGCGGCCGAGGTGGGCGCCCGCCTGGCGAGCCTGGTGGACGAGCCCGGCTGAGCGCCGCGCGCCGCGACTCAGCGCCAGCCGATGATGCGATAGCCGCGATCGGCCAAACAGATCTGGACGAAGTTGCGGAAGAGGGGATCCGGGTCGCGCGAGCGGAAGATCCCGCCGAGCAGGCCCACCGTCGCGCCGGCAGCCGCGCCCGCGCCGGCCCGGCTACCCGCTCCCCCCCGGATGGCACCGGCCACGCCCCCGGCGGCCCGCGCCAGAACGCGCAGCGGGCTCGGTCGCGGACGGTTC
>CAZYOL010000206.1:0-8364 GCA_964649065.1 uncultured Spirochaetales bacterium | reverse complement strand
AGAGAGGCTCGGACATGGGGGCTCCTTCGGGGGCGGGGGTGGAGACGACGTTTCGACACCCTAGTGCTATAGTGTCGAGGCGTCAAACAGGGAGCCGCATGACCCCGCGCAACGACCTCGGCGACAAGGCCGAGGCCATTCTCGAGGCGGCGCGCAAGCGCTTCGCCCAGTACGGCTTTCGGCGTACCTCGATGGAGGACATCGCCCGGGAGGCCGGCCTGAGCCGCCCCACCCTCTACCTCTACTTCGAGAGCAAGGAGGACGTCTTCCGCTGGCTCTCGCAGAGCCTCTTCGACGAGGCCCTCGCCCGGGCCCGGGTCGCCCTCGCCTCCGACGCACCCCTTGCCGAGCGGCTGGCACGGGCCTTCTCGGGCTGGAGCCTCGAGATGCTGGAGCTCGTCAGCTCCTGGCCGAATGCGGCGGAGCTCCTCGACGAGAATCACCGCATCGGCGCCGACATCTCCCTCGCGGCGGTGGAGCGCTTCCGCAAGCTCCTCTCGGAGGCGCTGCGACGAGCCGCCTCCGCGGGAGAGATCGACCTCCGGCGCGCGGGCCTCAGCGCGCCCCGCGCGGCCGAGCTGCTCGAACGCGCCGCCCACGGCCTGAAGGACCTGGAAGGCGGAACGGAGCGCTATCGCCGCAGGCTGGAAGACCTGGTGCGCGTCTTCGCCGCAGCCGTCCAGGAGGACTGATCCCGACGCCACGAGGCCGCAACCGGGTATGCTCCGTCGGGGAGGATGCGACGCTGCCGTCTCAGCTCTTCTGCCGCGATCTCGAGCCCGGGGACATCCTCCTCGAGGTCTCCGATGGCTCGCTGGTCCACCACGCCATCGAGCTCGGGCAGACCAGGTCCCACGCATCGCCCCTGGCGACGTATCTCGCCGTCGATCCCTTCTTCCGGGAGCAGGGCTGGCTGCTCCCGAACCAGCGCTGAGGCCCCCCGCCCCCCTCACGATCGAGATCCGGAGGATCCGATGAGCGATGTCATCGACGACTTCACCGCCCGCGTGGGCAAAGGCGACGCCACCGTGATCGTCCCCGCAGCGACGGTCCTCCTGCTGCGAGACACCGCGGCCGGGCCCGAGACGCTGATGCTGCGCAGGAACTCGAAGATCGCCTTCGGGGGCATGTGGGTCTTCCCCGGCGGCCGCGTCGACGACGAGGACGCGCCGGGCGCGCCGGACGAGGCGCGGGCGCGCGCCGCGGCCGTGCGCGAGGCCGCCGAGGAGGCGTCGCTCTCGCTGGCGCCGGAGGATCTGGTGTGGTTCTCCCACTGGACGCCCCCCACCGTCGAGATTCGCCGCTACAGCACCTGGTTCTTCGCGGCCCGGGCGCCGGAGACGGAGGTCGCCATCGACGATGGCGAGATCACCGAGAGCCAGTGGATCCGGCCCGCCGACGCGCTCGTCAAGCAGCGCGCCCGCGAGATCGAGCTGGTGCCGCCGACCTACGTGACGCTCCACTACCTCGCCCAGCACGCGGACGTCGACTCCGCTCTGCGCGGCCTCGTCCCTGCGGCAGGACCGCGCCACTACGTCACCCGGATCACCAGGGGTGACGAGGGCATGGTGGTGATGTGGGAGGAGGACGCGGGCTACGCCACGCGAGACCCCGCCGTGCCCGGACCCCGCCATCGGCTGCTGATGACGAAGCAGGGCTTCCGCTTCGACGACTCCGGCCTCCGCTAGTCGGCGCAGAGCATTCCGGCGATGTGGGTCCTCTCCGCGGCCACGGCACCCGCCCCGCGGCCGGCCGCGGCGGCGGGCCAGAGCTCGGCGCTCAGCGGATGGAGCCTGCTCTTGGCCGCCAGCGGCGCGTTCCTGCTGGAGGCCTGGGAGCCCACCCCCCAGCTCGACGATGCCTTCATCCCCTTCCGCTACGCGCGCAACCTCGCCGAGGGCTACGGACTCGTCTACAACCCGGGCGAATTCGTCGAGGGCTTCACCAATCTGCTCTGGACCCTGCTCGTGGCGGCGGCTCCCTGGCTGCTGTGGTCCTCCCCCGACTTCGCCCGCTGGTCCGTCTCGGGGATCCTCTTCGCCGCCTGCGTCGCAGCGGCCTTCGCCTCCCAGGCCACCGGCAGCTGCGTGGGGCCGCCCTCTTCCTGGCGCTCGCCACCCTCACGCGGCCGGAGGATCTCGAGCGGGACTACGTGTGGGACGAGACTCTGCGCGCTTTTCGCAGGCGCACGCGCCTTCCCTAGCTCCCTTCCGCGAGAAGCGGGCGACGATCGCGCGGTACACTGGAAGTCTTGGAGGGCAGGAGCCTCAGCGGGGTGCGACTTCGGATCGCGGCTTGGATCGCTAGCCTCCTCGCCATCGCAGGCTTGACGACCGGCGCCGCCGCGCGGCTTCGCGCGGAGCCCCTGGGGCCCGAGCCGGGCGACCGGAGCGCTGGCTTCTTCCAACGGCGCGGCTTCCACATGGACCTGCTGCTGCGCCTCGGGGGCCCGATCAACCTCCTGCGTGTCGAGATTCCGGAGCTGCTGAGCGTCGAGGGCCAGGCCTTCCGCTACGCCCCGCTCTACGGCGTGCCTCCCGAGGCCGAGCTCGGCCCCCACGGCTACCGCACGGAGGTGCCGGGGGCCGGCGTCGAGGTCGACTGGACGCTGGGCGACCGCGAGGCCTCGATGCGGCTCGCCGTCACCAACCGCGGCGCCCAAGCCGTGCGAGACGTGCACGGCCACGTGTGCCTGCAGCTCTTCGGCGCCCAGGACTTCTCCACCAGTCGCCGCAGGGTCTGGATCTTCCGGGAAGGCACCCCGCTGGAGTTCTCCTCGCTGCGGGAGATCGATGGCTACCCCGCCTGGAGGGTACGCGTCGCAAAGGAGGAGACTGGAGACGCTCCCGCCGAGCCCGCAGGAGTCCGAGCGGAGCGTGCCATCGGCTCGGTCAGCAGCGTGGTCGCCGACGATGGCGTGATCGTGGTGAGCTCCCGCGACGGCCGCTGGTCCCTGGGCACGCTCTGGGAGGACGCGGAGGACCTCTTCCACAATCCCCAGCTTCGCTGCATCCACTCGAATCCCTTCATTCCGGAGATCGCGCCCGGCGCAACCGCCATGCGCCGGGGCTGGATCGTGCTGGTGGAGGGAGGTCCGCTGGAGGCGCGCCGCAAGCTCCTCGAGCGGGCAGCCGGAGCGTCCACGAAGCCACCGGAGGAACAGAGGTGAGTCGGGAGCTCGGACCGCTCGCGGGCTTGAAGGTTGTCTGAGAGGGGGAACAGGGAAGCGACACGTCGCCGGGTGCCGATCGGCTGAGCCGGGCGGTCAGTCGCTATCGCGAACGCATCCGCTACCCCGCCGAGAAGACCCTCACGCGCGCGGAATAGGCCCCTTATACTGCTTCGATCCCGCCGGAGGCAGCCATGGCCCTCGAACACCAGCCCGACCACGTTCCCGCGCCCGAGCGCGACCTGAGCTACGAGAGCTTCGAGATCCGCACCCTCACGCCCCACATCGGGGCCGAGATCCGGGGCCTCGACCTTTCCCAGCCGCTCTCGGAGGTGCAGCTGAAGGAGCTGCGGCGGGCCTGGCTGGACTGGATGGTGCTGGTCTTACCCGAGCAGGGGCTGACGCCCGCGCAGCACAAGACCCTTGGCGCGCACTTTGGCGAGCTCCACGTCCACCCCCAGCTCCGGGGCGGGCAGCTCGAGCACCCGGAGATCCTGCCCGTGGTGACCAACGAGCACTCCCCCTTCGCGCCCGGCGACGGCTGGCACTCGGACGTGACCTGCGACGAGGTCCCGCCCCTGGGCTCCATGCTCTACATCCGCGAGTGTCCCTCGGTCGGCGGCGGCGACACGCTCTACGCCAACATGTACATGGCCTACGAGCTGCTCTCCGAGCCGATGAAGCGCTTCCTGTCCGGCCTCACGGCCATCCACGACGGGGCCGGCCCCTACCGGGAGCAGCGCGAGCTGGGCATCGGGATCGAGGACCCGGACGGCGACCCGAAGGCCGAGCACCCGGTCGTGGTGCGCCACCCGGAGACCGGACGCCAGCTCCTCTACGTGAACAGCGGCTTCACGACCCGCATCGTCGGCCTCTCGGGCGCCGAGAGCCGCGCCCTGCTCGAGCTGCTCTTCCGCCACGTCGAGTCCCACCCGAAGATCTGCTGCCGCGTCCGCTGGGAGCCCGACACGCTCACCTTCTGGGACAACCGCTGCACGCAGCACCACGCGATCTGGGACTACTTCCCGCACCGCCGCCTGGGCGGCCGCGTCTCCATCCTCGGCACCGAGCGCCCGACGGCCTGAGCCGGGGACGGACTCGCCTGCGACCAGATCGCTCAAGCGGCGTGGTCGTGCTCGCGCACCGGACCGCGGAAGCCCAGGCGGGCCAGGAAGCCGCGTGGCCCCTGCCGCAGCAGCGAGGCCACCAGGAGCGCCGCGAAGCCGAGCGCCAGCATCTGCGCGAGGAGCCCGGAGGTGTGGCGGCGAGCCGGGACGGGGATCGGGCCCGTCGCGCTGGCCATCAGGTCGATGAGGACGCCCAGCAGCAGCGTCGTGCCGAAGATGACGACCCCCAGGAGCAGGGTGGTCCGCCTGCCGTGGAAGGCGCGCACGGCGCCGTAGGTCGTCACGTTGGTGGCCGGGCCGACCAGCAGGAATGCCACCACGGCCCCGGCGCTGACGCCCTTGGCGAGAAACGCTGCCCCCACGGGAGTCGCGGCCGAAGCGCAGACGTAGAAGGGCGCGGCCAGCGAAGCGAAGGCGGGGATCTCCGCGGCCTGCGGCAGCGCCGCGATCCAGGCGGGATCGAGCAGCGGATCCAGGAGCGCGGCCAACGCGATACCGGCCAGCACCCAGGGGCCGAGCTCGTCCAGCGATTCGACGAAGCCGTACTCCAGCGCGCGACGCAGCGGGGCTTTCTCCGGGTCTTCGGGCATCGGCTCCTCCGCGACCCGCAGCAGCTCGGGCTTGGGAGTGCAGGCCGCCACCGCCAGACCCGCACACAGGGCCAGCGAAACCGCAGCCGCGATCCGAATCAACGTCATCTCCCAGCCGAGGAGCGGGAGGGAGATCGCCACGGCGTCCAGGCCGAGCTCGGGAGTCGCGATCAGGAAGGCCACGGCGGCCGCCGGCGGCAGCCCCTTCTGCATGAGCCCGCGGTAGAGCGGGACCACGCCACAGGAGCAGATCGGAATCGGCAGGCCGAAGACGACGCCGCGCAGGGCGCTGCCCAGGGCCGTCCTGCCGTGCATCCAGCGGCTGAGGCTTCGTTGCGGCACCAGGCTCAGCAGCCCGGCGCCCAGGAAGCCGATCAGGATGGCTGGGCTCGCCTCGACGAAGAGGCGCTGGCCCGCCTGCCAGGACTGCACGAGCGCTGGAAGCGGATCGAGGGGCAGCCACGAGAACACCGCGATGGCAACCAGCGCCCCCGCACCGGCCGCGGCATTCCAGCCCGCGACGGGCTGACGCCGCGGACCGTGCTCGACCACCACGTGGAGCAGCCCTCCGGCGAGCAGCGACTCCACCACGCCGGCCACCGGCATCCCCGCGCCGCTCAGCAGATGCGGACCGAGCAGGAAGCCGACGACCGTGGCCGCCATGAGACCCAATAGACCCGCACAGGCCGAGAGCCGCCCGGTAACGGAAGCCACGACCGACCAGACGAAGAGCCCCACCGGGAGCCGATGGGACACGATCGCGAGGGTGACTTCGAGCTGCCCGGAAGAGACCGGGGCAGCCGCGCCAGCCTCCGCCCCGGCCAGGGCGGCCCCGTCGAGGGCACAGTGGAAGACGAGCCCCGCCAGGGCGAGCGTCAGCACGAGACGGGAGGCCTCGGCCCGCGAGCTCCGCAGCAGCCGTTCGGCAGCGCCGGGGAGGACGAAGCCCAGGACCGCCAGTGGGAAGACCCATGCCCCGACGTCCAGGTAGGCATGGGGCAGCAGCAGCAGGAGGGAGAGCCCTCCCGTCATGACGAGGACGAAGCCGTCCAGGGCGGCCCGGAGGGGCTCGCGGCGCTCCAGGGCCCAGGCCAGGAGCGGCCCGAGGGCGAGGCTCGCGACGGCGAGTCCGAGCGCGAGGTTGGCGTCGCTCACGCGGCGGAGTCTAGCCAGCGACGTGGCCGGGCCGGCCGACAGGGGGCGCGCCGGGGCCTTCGCTCCGGTCGGGCCGCTGGCTTCCGGGCCGGTGGCTTGCCCCGCGAGCCTCAGAGACTATTTTCGCGTTTTTGGAGGGATCCATGGAGCACAGCATTCACGACGGGCACGATCACCGGCACGGCGAAGGCTGTGGACACACGGCCGTCCGCCACGGGGACCACACCGACTACCTGCACGACGGCCACCTCCACCATCCGCACGAGGGACACTTCGACGAGCACCGTCTCGATGTGGATGGCGGCAACCCGGCCTCCTGCACGCCGAGCCATAGCTGTGGAGCCCACGACGCCTCGCACAGCCACGGAGCGGGCTGCGGCCACGAGTCCGTGCCCCACGGAGACCACCACGACTACCTCGTGAACGGTCACCTGCACCACCCGCATGATGGGCACTGCGACGACCACGGCGTGGTGGAGACGGGCTAGGCGACCGCAGGGGACGGGCGCGCGCCCGGTCGCCAGCCTGGCGCAGGATGCCAGCTCCGCGCGGGGAGGTGGCGTAGAGAAGGGCCGTGCAAATCAAGTCCCCGGATCTCAGATCGGTCGCCGATGGCGTCGGCGTGCTGGCATCGGGGATGTGTGCGCTGCACTGCATCCTCGCGCCCGCACTGCTGGTGGCGGCGACGACCTTGCCCGCGTCTCTGGCGTCGGACGAGGTCTTCCACCAGATGCTGCTGTGGCTGATCCTGCCCACGGCCCTGCTGGCCTTCGGCCTGGGCTGCAGGCAGCACAAGGATCGCTGGGTGCTGCTGCTGGGCGCCCTGGGCCTGCTCGGCATCACCGGCTCGGCCTCGATGCCTCACGAGCTCCCCGGTGGGGCGGGGGAGCGGTTCGTCACGCTCGCATCGACCTCCTTGCTCATCACTGCACACCTTCGCAACTTCAGGCTGTGTCGCGCCTACCGCTGCAGCCACGGCGAGTGATCGACAGACGGGCTCAGAGCTTCGGGCTGCGGGACGAGCTGCTGTTCCCGATCGCGGCCCGCTCCGTAGGCGCGATCCAGCAATACCTATCGCGCCGCAGCCCGCGACTTCGATCTGCCGGAGATGACGGGGAAGTTCCTGGACCACGTGTCGACCCGGAAGTTCTCGGCGCTTCTCGGCTTCCCGTGGCTCCGTCCGTCTCCGGTGTCGCCGAGCCGCCTCAGACGATCCGGCTGCCCGTCTCGCCCCAGTAGCGATCCTTGAGCAGGCGCTTGTAGAGCTTGCCGGTGGGGTGGCGCGGCAGCTCGGGCTCGAAGTCGATCGACCGCGGGCACTTGTAGGGCGCCAGCCGCTCCCGCGCGAAGGCGATCAGCTCCTCGGCCAGGGCCGGGCCGGCCTCCACCCCCGCCACGAGCTGGACGACGGCCTTCACCGCTTCCCCGAAGTCCGGATCGGGCACGCCGATCACCGCCACATCCTCGACCTTCGGGTGCGTGATCAGCTCGTTCTCGATCTCCTGCGGGTAGATGTTGACGCCCCCGGAGATGATCATGAAGGAGGCCCGGTCGGTGAGGTAGAGGTAGCCCTCGTCGTCGACGTAGCCGACGTCGCCCAACGCCGTCCAGGTGGGGTGCTCCGGGTGCTGCGCGCTTCGCGTCTTCTCCGGATCCCCGTGGTAGGAGAAGGGAAGCTCCTCCCGCTCGAAGTACACGATTCCGGCCTCGCCGCTCGGAAGCTCGTCTCCCCGCTCGTTGCAGATGTGGAGCTTGCCCATCATCGCGCGGCCGACGGTTCCCGGGTGGGCCAGCCAGTCCTCGGGGCCCACGTAGGTCAGGCCGTTCGTCTCGGTTCCCGCGTAGTACTCGTGCAGGATCGGCCCCCACCAGGCGAACATCTCCTCCTTGACCTTCCGCGGGCAGGGAGCCGCCGCGTGGATCGCCACCCGGTGCGCGGAGAGATCGAAGCGGCTGCGCTCCTCCTCCGGCAGCTTCAGCATGCGCGTGAACATGGTGGGAACCCACTGGCTGTGCGTGACCGCGTACCGGTCCAGGGCCTCGAGGGCCGCCAGCGGATCGAAGCGGTCCATCATCACGACCGTGCCGCCCAGGGACTGGATGCCCGTGCTGAAGCCCAGCGGAGCCGAGTGGTAGAGCGGCGCGGGCGAGAGGTACACCGCATCGGGGCCGGCTCGAAAGAGGCCCTTCAGCACGACGGCCAGGGAGAAGCCAGCCGAGACCGGCCGGCCCGATAGGGGCCGCGCGATGCCCTTCGGCCGCCCCGTTGTTCCCGAGCTGTAGAGCATGAACTCGCCGAGGGGCTCCTCCTCGAGGGGCTCGG
>CAZYOL010000205.1:7507-8377 GCA_964649065.1 uncultured Spirochaetales bacterium | reverse complement strand
GGTGATCGACGACCCCTCGATCGTGCGCTTCATCCGGGCCCGGGCCGCGCACGCGGAAGACGGCCTCGCAGCGGGCGCAGCGCAGCCGGGCCCCCTGCCGGGGCAGTCGCCCTTCGTCGACCCGGTAGCGGGCTCCGCACTTCGGACACGCTGCGATCATCGAAACCTCCCCGCTCCGGCTAGATCCGGAAGCGCTGCACGGCCGTTCGCAGCGCCTCGGCCTCGGCGACCAGGCTGCGCGTGGCCCCGCCCAGGCGCTGCGCCGAGTCGTCGTTCGAGCGCGTGCGCTGGTAGACGGCCTCGAGGAACTCCGCGGCGGAGCGACAGGAAGCCGACTGCTCCTGCAGGGCCGAGTGGATGCGCTCCACGGCCTCCCGGACCTCCTCGACGCTCTCGCGAATCCTTCCGGAGCCGCGCGCCTGCTCCTCCGTGGTGCCCTGCACCTGCTGGGCGACCTCGCGCATCGAGACCGTGCTGCGGAAGACGACCTCGTTACCTCGATCCTGCTCCTGCGACGCGGAGCGGATCAGCTCGACGCCGGTCCGGACGCGCTCCATCAGGTCGACCACGTGTCCAGCCGCCCGGGCCTGCTCGCGCACGGCGCTCACGATGCCCGAGATGCGCGTGCCGGTCTCGCGGCTGGCGCGGGTGATCTGCTCGAGGCTGACTCCGGCCTCGGCGGAGAGGTCGACCCCCGAGGCGACGCTCCGGCTTCCCTGCTCGACGGCCCCGATCGCGTCCGAGGCCTCCTGCTGCAGCGAGCGGATCAGGGTCCCGATCTCCTTGGTCGAGGCCAGCACCCGGTCGGCCAGGTCCTTGCTCTCGTCCGCGACCACCGAGACGGCGCGGACGTGCACCCCGGCCTGCGCG
>CAZYOL010000205.1:0-7497 GCA_964649065.1 uncultured Spirochaetales bacterium | reverse complement strand
CCCCCCCCGCCGCCGCCCCCCCACCCGCCCCCCCCCCCCCTCGCCCGCGCCCCCCCCCCCGCCGGCTTGTTTTTTTATTTATTCGGCGACCACCGAGAAGGCGCGGCCGTGCTCCCCGGCCTGCGCGGCGATGATGGCCGCATTGAGGGCCAGCAGGTTGGTCTCGTCGGCCACGTCGTCGATCACGTCGATGATGGCTCCGATCTCGGTGGTGCGCTCCCCCAGGCTCCGGATCACGCGCTCGGCCGTCTCCGTCGCCTCGCGGATCGCGTCCATGCCGTCGATGGTCTGGCGCACCTTGGCCTGGCCCGCCTCGGCGCTCCCGACCACCTCGCCGGACAGACGCGCCGTCTCCTCGGCCGTGGTGTCCACCTCGCGCATGGAGCTGGCCATCTCCTCCATGGAGGCCGAGGTCTCCACCGCCGCCTCCGAGAGGGCGGAGGTGTTCTCGGTGACCTGGCGCACGCTCCGGACCATCTGCTCGATGGAGCTCGAAACCTCGTCGACGCGACCCGTCAGCACGCTGGCAGTCTCGCGCAGCTCCTCGCCCGCGGCGCCCAGCTCCAGGATCGAGCTGCTCGACTCCTCGACGGAGACGTTCAGGGCCTGGCTCGATTCGGCAATCCCCCGCACCTGCTCGTTGATCGCCTCCATCGACGAGCTGGCCTGCTGCAGGCCCTGGACCTGCTCCGCCGTCACCGCGGTGACGCTGTCGGTGATGGCGGACAGGTCTCCGGTGTGGCTCTCGACGCCGTCGGCGGCGGCGGCAACCCGTGCCACCGTCTCCCGGATCGAGGTGGCCATCGACTCGAAGGCCCGCGAGAGCTCGCCCAGCTCGTCCTCGGACTCGAAGACCTCGCCGCGGCGCAGGTCGCCCGAGGCCAGGCGCTCGGCCTCGGCGCGCAGGGCCTCGGTGGCCTCCGCGACGTCCCGGGACAGCAGCCAGGCGAGCCCGGTGGCGATCACCGTGGCCACCAGCAGCAGACACACGAAGACCCCGACCAGCTGGGAGAGGTCGCCGCGCAGCTCCGAGACCGGGGTGACGGCCAGCAACACGCGTCCATCGGTGAGGCGCGCCCAGCTGAAGACCTGCTCCGTGGGCAGCGCCTGCGCATCGCCCTCGCGCTCTCCATCGCGAACGCGCTGCAGCACGTGGGCGGCCACGTGCGGCTCGAGGCCCGCGCGCTCGAGCAGCGCTTCGGGCTCCACCAGGGCCAGCTCCAGCGAGGCGGGCAGGATGCCGAGCTCCAGCACCTCCTGGCTGGCGGCCTCGAAGCCCTGCTCGGGAAGCCGCGAGCGCAGCTCGTCGATCACCTGGCGCTGCCAGGCCAGCGTGAAGCGCTCGACCGCCCTGTCGACGTGGGCATCCGAGACCATCACCGCGAAGATGACCGGCACCACCGTGACCCCGGTCGTGCAGACCAGCAGCTTGGCGCGCAGCCGAATCGGCCGGATCAGGCCGCGGCGCTCGTCGGGATCCGGCAGCTCGGCGGCCAGGGCCGCCCGGACCGGCGCGGCGAGGCGCTTGATCACGAAGAGGTTGAAGGTCGCGGCGACGAAGCCGGCCGCGAAGCCGGCGAGCAGGACCACACCGGTCTCGAAGCGGCCCCACTGGCCGGAGAAGTGGATGGCGAGGGCCGTCGAGACCAGTATCACGGGGATGATCCAGCCCGCCGCTGCGAAGCAGGCGATGCGTCGCGGCAGGTCGAGCACCGCTGCGAAGGCGCGACGGCGCTGCTCCGCGCCGGCCCGCCCCGCAGCCCGCAGATCGAGATACTCGGCGATGTCGCGCGCCAGGGCCCGCTGCACGCGGTCCGAGACCGGCGTGGCCAGCACGAAGTAGCCGAAGGTGTAGGCGCAGAACCACCCCCACTGCTCGCTCGTGAGATCCAGCAGCAGCCACAAGGTCGCCAGCACGATGGGCAGGGCCGAGAAGGAGAAGACCCACGAGAGCCCGACGATGCGCCATCGGAAGGCGCTCCCCGTCGGCAGCGATCCGGTCATCACGAAGCCTCCCTCGGAGCCAGTGAGGAGCGGTAGACGCTCTCCAGCAGGTTCTCCAGTGAGAGCACGAGCACAGGGGGGGAGTCGGCGCGCCGGACGATCGCGCGAGCGGTCGCGTAGCCGGCCTGGGTGGCGAGCGCGGGCGGGTCACCGAGCGCGGCCGCCTCGACGGCCATCACCTCGAGGGCCGCCTCGACCGCCAGGCCGAAGACTAGGCCGTCGAGCTCGGCGATGGCGATGCGGGCCCGCGCCGAAGGCTCGATCGACCGGCCGTCCAGGGCACGCCCGAGGTCGATCACCGGAACGATGGCGCCGCGCAGGTCGACGACTCCCTCGATGAGCGGCGGGGCCTTGGGAAGCGGCGTCACCGGCTGCCAGCGCACCACCTCCCGCAGCTGGGCCACGTCGACGGCGTAGTGCCGCCCCGCGACCTCGAAGCAGGCCAGCGTGAGGTGGTTCTCCGAGCGCAGGGCTCTAGCTTCCGACATCGACCTGCAGCACCCGCTCGAGATCGATCACCGACACGAAGCCGCCATCGCCGCTCGTGCACAGGGCCTCCACTGCCGCCGCCTCTCCGGGCCCGGGCGGGCGCAGGTCCCGCTCGGGGACCCGCAGCACCTCGGTCACGGAGTCGACCAGCAGACCGGCCAGGCCCGACTCCCAGAAGACGACCACGATGCGGCTGGCCCGACTCGGTGCGGCCGAGGGCAGCCCCAGCCGCCGGCGCAGGTCCAGCACCTGGACGATCTCGCCCCGCAGCGAGATCGCCCCGAGCACTTCCTCGGGAACCCGCGGAATCGGAGTCGCCGGCCGCACGCGCACGATCTCGCGCGTGCGCTCGACGGGCAGGGCGTAGGCGGCGCCATCGAGACGAAAGGAGAGGAGCTGACGCTCCGCCTCGCTCGGCTGCTCGGAGTCGGCGTCCCCGGAGGCCGCCCGGGCCAGCTCCTCCCATTCGTGGTTCGGGGCGTCGCTCACGTGCTCTCCCGGCGTCGGGCGGCGTCCTCGACCAGCGCCGAGACGTCCAGCACCAGCACCGGCTCCTGATCGCCCAGCTCCGTGGCCCCCGCGATGCCCCGCACCGAGGAGACCGGGCCCTGGATGGGCTTGATCACCGTGTCCTGCTGACCGTCCAGCGCATCGACGAGCAGGCCGACCCGGATCTCGCCCATGCCGACGACCACCACGTAGGGCTTCTCCACGGCGGCCGGCGCGGCCGGCAGTGCGAAGTCCGCCGCCAGCCGTCGCAACAGCAGGGGCTCGCCGCGCAGGTCGAGCAGCTCCCGGCCCTCGCTGCGCTGCACCTCCGCCGACTCGATCAGCAGCGTCTCCTGGACGGCGTTCAGCGGAACGGCGAAGCGCTGGCTCCCGGCCTTCACGATCAGCGACTGGATGATGGCCAGCGTGATGGGCAGGGTCATGCAGACGGTCGTGCCGCGCCCGGGGGTCGAGTCGACGCTCACCAGGCCGCCCAGCGCGGTGAGATTCGAGCGCACGACGTCCATCCCCACGCCTCGACCGCTCGTCTCGGTGACCTCGGCCCGCGTCGAGACGCCGGCGGCGAAGATCAGGTCCCGCTCCTCCTGCTCCGAGAGGACCTCGCCCGGCTCCACGAGGCCGAGCTCCTCGGCCCGCGCCCGCAGGACGCCCAGCTCCAGGCCACGGCCGTCGTCGGAGACCTCGATGGCCACGTGGTTGCCCCGTTGGAGGGCCTCGATGCGAATGCAGCCCTGGGGGCTCTTGCCCGCCGCCCGGCGCTCCTCCGGCGGCTCGATGGCGTGGTCCAGGGCATTGCGCACCACGTGCATGAGCGGGTCCACCAGCGATTCCACGATCAGCTTGTCGAGCTCGGTATCCGCCCCGTGGATCTCCAGCCGGACGTCCTTGCCGAGGTCGCGGCGCAGGCCCCGCACGACCCGGGAGACCCGCTCGAAGACCTGGCGGAGGGGCACCATGCGTACGTCGAGGACCGCCGCCTGGAGCTCCCGCAGCTTGCGATCGATGGCCTTGTGCACCTTGCCGAGGTCCTTGCCGAGGCGCGCCGTGGCCGCGCGCGCGCCGAGCTCGCCGACCAGGCCCTCGATGGCCGAGCGCTGGATCACCAGCTCGCCCACCAGATTCATCAGCTCGTCCAGCTTGCGGATGTCCACCCGCACGGTCTCGCTGATCGAGCGCAGCGAATCGGACTCGGACGGCTCCGGGCGAGCCGGCTCCTCGCCGAGAGCCTCGGCAACGGCCGCCGGGGCGGCGCGATCCGACTCGGCCGCCGCGGGGGCGCCCCGTGAGACCTCGCGCAGCTCCGCATGCTCGAAGGCGGCGCGCGAGGCCAGCTCGTCGGCGGGATGGTTGCTGGCCAGCAGCAGCGAGAAGCGAATCTCCGACTCGGGCGCGGAGCCGGGCGAGGGCAGCGTGGAGACCAGCTCACCGGCCTCCCGCGCGGCGGCCGAGAGCTCCGCGAGTCCCTCCTCGAAGGAGAGCAGGTCGAAGCTGGCGTCGATCAGCACGATGTGGCGGCCGCGGGCCAGGTTCTCGCGCAGCCGGTGCTCCTCGTACTCCGTCAGGGCCTGGAGCAGCGAGACCTCCAGGTCCAGCGGCTCGAGCCCGGAGCCCGGGCTCTCGCCCCCCGCCAGGGCCTCGATGCGGGCCGACAGAGACTCGATGTCGGCACCGACGGCGGCCAGGGCCTCCGGGTCTCCCACGTGTCCCAGCAGCGCGGCGAAGAGCTTCACCGCCTCGTCGATCAGGAGCAGGGACGCATCTTCCATCGGCACCCGGGACAGGCGCAGGCCGTCCAGCACGTCTTCCAGGCGGTGTGCGAGATCGCGGACCGGATCGAAGCCGAACATGCCCGCCAGGGATTTGAGCGAGTGCGCCGAGCGGAACAGGGCGTTCACGCGCTCCGGATCCACCTCGCCGCCGGCCCGTTGGTCCGCGAGATCCGCCAGGTCGGCGCGCATCCGCTCGACGAGCTCCTCGGCCTCCGAGACGAACTCGCGCTCGGCCTTGCTGCTGCGGCTCGCCGCCGGGCGCCGGGTGCTGCGTCGCCGGGCCATCTAGCCGGCGCGTCCCGCGGAGGCGAGGAGGTCGCGCGCGACCTCGACCAGGGCCTCCGGCTCGAAGGGCTTCACGAGATAGGCGTCCGCGCCGAGCTCCAGCCCCTTCGCCCGGTCCCGCTCCGAGCCCTCGGTCGAGACGATGACCAGCGGAATGCTGCGGTAGACCTGGTTCTTCTTGACGAAGGAGACCAGCTCCAGGCCGTTGATGTCGGGCATGTTGATGTCGGTGACGATCAGCTCGAAGGGCTCGCGCGGCAGCAGGCGCAGCGCCTCGAAGCCGCTGTCGGCCTCGACCACCTTGACCGGTCCCTCCAGCTGCTCGAGGGCCGACGCGAGCAGGGCCCGCATGGTCGGCGAGTCCTCGACGATCAGGATGCGCGGCACGGCTCCCCCCTCGCCCGCGGGCGATCTGCTGGAGCGCTATCGGCGGCGTGGGGGGCTTTCTTGAGGAGCCTCGGCAACTTCGAGACGCTGGCCGCGCATCGACCCGGGTCCCGAAGGCGCCTCAGTCGCCGGCGCCGCTCGGCGGGTCGGCCTCGGCGAGCGCCCGCTCGAGCAGCGCCCGGTCCAGGGCCATCCCGGCCTCGTGGAGCACGATCTCCAGTGCAGCCGTGTCGCCCACCGCGGACTCGTCCGGCAGGTTGTCGGCGTAGAGCAGGGCCGCCACCTCCCCGCCGCTCTCGATGGGGGCCACGTAGGCGAGGCGGGGCTGGCGATCGCCCAGCAGCTCGGCGAGGCGGCGATCGGGGTCGCCCTCGGGTGGCGAGCGCTCCGCCCGGCGCTCGGCGAGAGGCGCCCGGAACCAGTGGGGCTCGTCCACGGGGATCTCCACGTGACGCAGCACCGCGTCGTCCGGCCCGCCGGCGCGGGCGAGGCCGCGCTGGGCGATGCCGATCGCCGACCCGTCGCGCACCATGAAGATCGCGACCCGGGAGAAGGTCTCGGAGGCGAAGTCGAGCACCAGCGAGAGCACGTCTCCGCGCGTCGCCGGGCCGCGCAGCCGTTCGCTCACGGCCCGCAGCCGCTCCAGGGAGACGCCCGGCGGCACGGTGGCGGGCGTCGGAGCGGCGGTGGCGTGGCTCTCGGAGTGGGCCCAGCCCGCCAGGGCCTCGCGCAGGACCCGGCCCTCGCTCTCGAAGGCGGACCCGCCGCCGAGCTCCGCGGCGGTGGGCCGGAAGCAGGAGCCGTCGAGGTCGTCGGGCACCGATCCTCCCCCCTGCTCGTGCAGCCACAAAAGCGGCATGCGCGGGGCCAGACCTCGGAGACGCCTCACGAAGGCCGCCCGCTCGGACTCGGGCAGTGCTGCGGCGCCGAGCAGCACCACCGGGCACTGGCCGCGCGAGAGATACTGGCGGACGCGCGCGACCGCGAGCTCGGCGCTCTGGAGGATGTGTACGCGCTCGAAGACTCCGGCGAGCTGGCCCTTGGTCCACTCGAGCGGGGCCAGCTCGCGATCCAGCGCGATCAGCGCCCGGCGGGGCGGCGCCCGCTCGGGCTCGGCAGCAGGCGTGGCGGGCGGCGGCGCCGGGACGCCAGCCGACAGGGTGGCCTCCGGATCCGAGGGCTCGGGTGCGGGCGCCGGCTCCACTGGCTCGGGGTCTGCGACCGGCGGCCCGGCGGCCACCGGAGCGGCTTCCTCGTCACTGGCTTCCTCACCGCTGAACAGGGGCTCCTCGTCGGCCGGCAGCCCGGCCGGGTCTGCGGAGGGATCGGTCTCGGCGCCCTCGTCGCCCAGGCGAGTCGCCTCCATGGCGAGGTACTGGGCGTTGATGCCGTGGGGCAGCAGCAGGTCCGCGTCCGGCTCCTCCACCCGCTCGCGAACCTCGAAGCTGAACTCGCCCGAACGCCATCCGAAGAGCGTGAGCACCGCCTGCTCCACCTGCTCGCGGCGCAGCGCCTCGAGGCGCTCGCGGCCCAGCTCGGTGCACTCCAGCACGGCCTCCTCCAGGGGCTGGCAGCGCGCGGCCGCGGCCTGCTCGGCACGCTTGAAGGCCTCCGCCTCGACGAAGCCCCCGTCCACCAGGATCGCGCGCAGGCTGCCGCCCTCCGCGTCCACGCTCGCGGCCCGCACCTGGCCGTCGAGGAGCACGATGCGGCCGCGGCGACCCGACGAGTGCAGCAGCAGCAGCCCGGACTTCCGGGCCAGGCTGACGATCTGAAGAATGTCCCCGAGCCCCAGGTCCTCGAGGCTCCCCACCAGGCTCATCGGCTCCCCGCGCGCTGCGTGTGGGGCACGCCCGGCCCGGATCCACCGGGAACGGAAGCTTCCGGTCGCGCGCCCCGCGCCTTCGCGCAGGAGAGCGCACCGGGGCAGCGCCCCCCGGACGAATCGGCGTCGCGCAGCGCAACTTGATCGCGGCAGGCCGCGAGAGTGCGCGCCCTTCAGGGGCGCGCCGAGGTTCCGGGGGCCCCCGCCGGGCCGAGCCGGCGCGAGCCC
>CAZYOL010000204.1:0-8387 GCA_964649065.1 uncultured Spirochaetales bacterium | reverse complement strand
AGCGACTGGAACTTGAACGTGAAGAGCGGTTCTCGGTCGTGGATCAGGTACTCGTGCTTGCGGAGAAAGCCGTCGAACTCATCGATCAGGCCTCGCGCGACGCTGGTCACCCATTCGCCGGCCGGCCGATCCGTAACGCCCCGGACCCCCGCGCCGCCGCCCTCGCCTCCCAGCAGGAGATCGCCGCCCTGTTCGGCCGCGACGCCTGAAGCCGGGCACCCGCCTTCCCCCGCGGAGGGCGTGGGCCAGCCGGACGGCGAAGCGAAGCGGCTCCCCCGCTCCTACCGCTCGGGCGTGAAGCGCACCGGCATCGACTTGATGCTGCTCACCGTCGCCGAGCGCAGCCGCCGCACCTCCCCGCAGACCTCGATGTCGGGCAGGCGCCGCAGCAGCTCGGCGAAGATCCCGCGGATCTCGCCCCGCGCCAGGCTCGCGCCGAGGCAGAAGTGCGGGCCCCAGCCGAAGGCCAGGTGGTGATTGGGGTCGCGCGAGACGTCGAAGCGGTCCGGGTCGTCGAACACGGCGGCGTCGCGGTTGGCCGCCGGGTAGAACATCACCACCTTGTCGCCCTCGGCGATCGCCCGGCCCGCGAGCTCCGTGTCGCGGGTGGCGGTGCGCCGCATGCTGATGACCGGGCTCACGTAGCGGAGGATCTCCTCGGTCGCGCTCGGCAGCAGGGAGGGGTCGGCCCGCAGCCGCCGCCACTCGTCGGGGTGCTCCGAGAACGCGAGCATGCCGCCGGAGATGGCGTTCCGGGTGGTCTCGTTCCCCGCCAGGATCAGCAGCATGAAGAACATGTTGAAGCCCAGCTCGTCGAGGCGCTCGCCGTCGACCTCCGCGTGGACGAGCACGCTCGTGAGATCGTCCTTCGGGTCGCTGCGGCGCCGGGCCGCCAGATGGCCGGCGTACTCGAAGAGCTCGCCCATGGTGTCCACGGCGGCGGACTCGGCGGCGAACTCGGGATCCTCGAAGCCGATCAGCCGGTTCGACCAGTCGAAGAGCTTGCGCCGGTCCCCGGTCGGGGCGCCCACGAGCTCCGCGATGACGAGCAGCGGAAGCTCGCTCGCCACGGCGTCCACGAAGTCGCACTCGCCCTTGCGCGCGATGCCGTCGACGATCTCCTTCGAGAGCGCCGCGATGTGCCCCTCCATGGTGTCGATCATCCGCTTGGTGAAGCCCTTGTTCACCACCTTGCGGAGCGCGTAGGAAGAAGAACGGGGTCATTCGTGTGTCCGATAAGGCCCGAAGTGACAACTCCCCGGGGGATCTCAGCCTAGAGCGACCGTAGGCAGCGACGTCGATCAGGCTGGGCATGATCACGGCGTTCTGGACGACGCCGCCCACGCCCCCGAACCCGAGGGTGGGCGGCAGCGTGCGATTGCTGACGATCGTGTGGCACTCGTTGCAGCTCTGGGCATCGAGACCGTTCAACCGCAGCAGCTTCCCGTTGCCCTGGAGCGTCGGGCGATGCCCGAAGGCCAGGGGGTCCTCCTCGCCGGGATCGAAGGGCCCGTCCCCGAAGCCATCCGCCGTGTTGAAGGGCGTGCTGAAGACCAGCAGCCCCAGGCGTCGGATCTCGCGCAGCGCCGGGCCCCCGCGCCGGAGGGCCGCCTCCACCTGTTCCTGGGTGAGGCCCGCGGTGGCCTCGTGGGCGGGCGCCGCCCCGTTCGCCCATGCCGGGGCCGACCCGCCCAGGGCCACGACCAGCGCTGCGATCCACGTCGAACTCAAGCTCCGCATCCGATCCTCCTCTCTCCGGAACACCTCGGGCGCCGGACGGACGATCCTCCCCGAACCACCGGTCGACGTTGGCATCGACGCGGCCGCGAATTCTGTGACGCCGCACACCGGCGCATGCGGCGGGAGGCAGGAGACGGGCTGCTGAACGACGTGGGCGCCCGGGGGGAGGCCGGGGCGCCCTGTCTGGGGCGCTGTGCAGCCGTGCGGCTGCCTACTGAACGATCGCCTCGAGGCGCTCGCGCAGCCGGCGCGGGCGGACCTGCTCGAGACCGATCACCCGGGCCGGGCTCTGGCGCAGGTCGAGCACCTCCACCTCGCCGCCGGCGCGGCTCGTGCAGACCACGAACTCCACGTCCACCAGGTGCAGCGAGACCCGCAGCCCGTTGTCGTTCTCCTGGGCACCCGCGTCGAACGCGTCGGCCACACCCCGGATCAGGAAGCGCACGACGCGGTCGAGCCCGAGCGCATCCAGGTCCTGGCCCGCCTCCGAGCCCGAGGCCGGGTCGACCACCTGGCAGAAGCCGGGCGAGTTGGTGACGTCCACCCGGGGCAGCAGCGTCTCGGGGTCGATGAAGGGATCGCCGGCCTGGCCGTCGTTCACCACCTCGAAGACGGGCTCGCCCCCCGGGCCGTTCTCGCCGGTGAGGCCGAAGACGAGCGCGTCGCGACCCGGGCCGCCGTCGAAGAAGTCCGAGCCGTCGCCCGGCTTCCAGATGAAGATGTCCGCACCGCGCCCACCGAAGGCGCGATCCCGGTTGCCCGGCGTGAAGTGCTCGATCCCGCCGAGCTGGACGTCGTCGCCGCCGCCGCCCAGCAGCACGTCGCTGCCGAGCAGGCCGATCTGGAGGTCGCCCTCCCGGCTGCCCCGGAGGACGTCGCCGAACTGCAGCGACTGGTCGCGACCGTTGCCCGCGAGGGCCGGGTCGGCGCAGGCCAGGCTGCCGTCGGCCTGGACCTCGCAGTCCCCCGGCTGGACCAGGGGGTTGTTGCCCGAGTTCGCGTCGGTCCCGATCTGGACGCCGGCGATCTCGCGGCGACCGCGATCGCGGTCGTCGTCGTCGGCAGAGGCGAAGGACGTCCCGGCGAGCAGGCCGCAGCCCACGCCGAGTGCCAGGAGCACACGATGCATAAGGAATCTCCTCGTTGATGAGCTGCGCCGGGAGGGCGCACCTCGGTACGCGAGGTGATTCGCCGGGGGGCCGCGAGAGGTTCAAAGCGTCAGTGCGCCGCGACCCAGCGTCGGTAGGTCGCGGGCGGGGCGAAGACGAGCCAGTTCAGCCCGGCCGCCGAGACCACCATCAGGGACTGGGCGATCCGTCCGAGCCGCGCGTAGGAAGAAGAACGGGGTCATTCGTGTGTCCGATAAGGCCCGAAGTGACAACTCCCCGGGGGATCTCAGCCTAGAGCGACCGTAGGCGATTTGGGAACGGATGTTCCGCTCCGGTGGAAGACGCGTTCCGCGTTGCCAACTTCCCCCAGCTCTCAACTCTTCGATTTGCCGTCTCTTTCGCCTGTACTGCGGAGAGGCACGGATCTTGCGTGTTCTTTTCCCATTGGAGAAGGGGACGCTCCGTCGTCCCAGCGGACCCGTGGTCCGTCGTGCGTGCCTTGGGAAGGGGACTTGCGACGGAGTCAACGATGTCGATCCGCCTTCGGGTGCGGCGAGACGCTGCGCCCACGCGTTCGTTCTTCCGGGTACACGCCGCGCTCCGCAGCGGGTCCCTCCACGTCCTGATCGCGGCGTTTCTGCTCGGAGTGCCTTCCCCGCTTCGGGCGGCCACGCTGACCTACGATGCGGTCCAACAGACGCTGGACCCGGGCACCGGGGTCACCGGGTACTTCTTCGAGAATCCGGCCAACTGGTCCGAGGGGGCGGTCGTGGGCGCCGGTCCGCCGGGAGCGGGCGACACGGTGGTGCTGGGCGTCGCGCCCACGCCCGGTGACGTCCAGTTCGCTGCCAACGCCACGACCGCGGCGATCGAGTTGCAGAGCGCGGGCGAGATCCTGAGCCTCAACGGCTTCACCTACGCCGCCGGCGACGCCACGATCGGCGGGGGCCTCGGTGTGGCCGATGGAACCCTGCAGACGCACGACGCCCTTCTCGCGGACGTCGTCTCGATGACCAACGCGTCGTGGGACCTCTCCGGAACCCTCACGGTGAACACCGCCGCGCAGCCGTCCGCGGGGCCGCGTCTGTTCGGCGGAGACGTCACGGCCGCGGGCATCCGCATCGGCGAGGACGCGGGCACGCCGGCGCGGCTCCAGGTGGGCCAGGGACTGTTCGGCCAGCCTCCTGATCGGGCGGTGGACCTGACGGCGACCGGTCCCACGGTGGTCGGGATCGGAGGGAGCGGGACGCTGGACGTGGTGGGGGGGAGCACGGCGAGCTTCGGCGACGTGACGCTGGGCGAGATGGCCACGGGCACGGGCCAGCTGAACATCGGGCAGGGGAGCCAGGTCACCGTGAGCGGCGACTTCCTCGGCGCCGGCGCGGCGGACATCGAGGTCACCGACGGCGGCACGCTGGCACTCGATCACCTGACCCTGGGTGTTGCGGGGAGCGGCCACGACGTGACCCTGCTCGTGGGCCGCGGCGGGATGTTGACCGTGGACCAGGGAGACGCGGTGATCGGCGAGACCGGGGCGACGGGCCGCGTCACGCTCGGCGAGTCGACGATGGCCCCGCACGTCGCGCTGCCGGCCGATCTGATCGTTGGAGCCGGTGGCGACGGCCGCCTCGATACGGAGCACCTCGCCGTCCTGGACGCGGCGAGCGCCTTCGTGGCGCCGATCGACGGCGCCACGGGCGTGCTGAAGGTCGAGGACCGCTCGGCGCTGAACCTCTCCGGCTCGCTCTACGTCGGGGGCGACGCGACGACGAAGGCCACCGGGGTCACCACCGAGTTCGAGGTCGACGACACCGCCACGGCGACCATCGCGGGCACCCTCAAGGTGTGGGACGAGGGCTTCGTGGACTTCGACGATGGGGCGATCACGGCCGGCTCGGTCCACAACCGGGGCTTCTTCCGGCACGACGACGGCACGCTGGAGGTGACGACGGCGGCGGGCGTGCTCAACGAGGGCACCTACGAGCTGCGCACGGCGACCCTGGAGACCACGCACCCGACGGCGGAGTTCACGAACCAGGGAATCCTGCGCAAGACGGCCGTCGGCGAGATCGCGACCTTCCTGCTGCCCTTCGTGCAGGACAGCAGCCAGGGCTTCGAGGTGGCGGAGGGGACGCTCGCGATCGAGGCCGGGGGCGAGCACCTCCAGGGCGACGTGGTCGTGGGGCCCAACGGGGAGCTCCAGTACAACGCCGGGCTCGTCGGCATCCAGACCGATGTCACCTACAGCGGTGGCGGCCAGCTCCTCGTCGACGGGGCCGACGTCTTCGTCGCCGACGGCGACACCGTGACGATCTCCACGCCCTTCGAGATGGCCGGCGGCTCCTTCGCCGGCGAGGCCGTCATCACGGTGGACTCGGTGTGGAGCGGGGGCACGCTCGGTGGTCCGGTCGGGAGCCCCGCCCCGATCACCTCGTCGTTCTCCTCGCTCGGCCCGATCACCCAGCAGCAGGCGCCGTCGGACCCGCGCAAGAGTAAGACCAACGAGCCGGGAACGACCTTCACCATCGACTTCAACCGGAGCAAGGTCCTCGCCGACGAGATCCGCCGCAACGAGGGCACCGCCATCCAGCGGGACAGCGTCCAGCTGCTCAACGGCCGGCTCGAGAACGCCGGCGAGGGAGGGGATGGCCTCTGGCAGATCGACGCGGACGGTCTGCTCTTCACCGGGGATGCGACGAGCGACTTCGACAACAACGGCACGTTCCGGGTGAACGCGGGGAACGCCTTCGCCATGGGCGTGGACTTCGTGAACCGGCAGACGAACCCCAACCGTGGTCTCGTCGAGGTGCGGCAGAGCTCGAGCCTCGTGCTCCAGGACCTCTCGACGTTCGACGGCGGCTCGATCACGGTGGGTTCCGGCGCGACCCTCGCATTCGATGCGACTCCCCAGGCTGGCGTCACCTGCCGCCCCGGCGGCGGCTTCCCAGCCCAGCACTGCATCACCCAGGACACGGTCGCGAGCGGCCCGGGTGCCGTGTCCCTGCGCCAGGGGACGCTGCTGCTGGGAGCGTCCGGAAGCCCGGCGACGCTGGAGCTGGCTGATTCAGCCTCTCCGAACCCGACCTTCGAGGTCGGGACGAGCGGGGGCAACCCGGTGATCTCCGGCACGGGATCGATCCGGGTCAATCAGATGCAGTGGAACACCGGGACGATCGAGGTCCCGATCGAGCTGGTGGACGACGGCCCGGGTGCCGTGCCGACCCTCGGTCGCCTGCAGATCACCTCCTATGGCGCCGACAACGATCCGCAGAATCCCACGATCTCGTCGGTCCTGCGGACGCGGGGGGCCGTCACGACCGAGGTGAGGGGCAACGTGGTGGTCACGATCGTCGGCTCGATCGAGAATGGTGATCCGGGAAGCCCGCCGGGCACCCCGTCGCTCTTCCAGCCCACCTTCGAGCTGGCCGGCCAGCTCGCAGGGATTCCGGGATACACTCGATTCACGAACGGAGCAGGAGCCGTGCTCGAGGCTGGGGGTACGTCGGCACTCGGGATGGATCTCGACAATCGCGGCCGGGTCCGGGTGGCGGAGAGCGGCGAGCTCGCGGTCAGCGGGGACGTGCTCCAGCTCGATGGTGCGACCGGGACGCTCACCGGAGGGATCTGGGAGTCCGAAGGCGTGCTCACGCTCGAGTCGGGCGTCCTGCCCCCGATCGTGACCCGCAACCTCGGCACCATCATCCTCAAGAACGATGGCTTCTTCTCGAATCTGGTGAGCAGAGAGAACGATGGAGGTGTGCAGAACCCGACGTTCCGGAACGGGGGGGTGTTCCGGGTCGAGGCCGACAAGGCGGTGTTCAACCCCTACGAGGTCGACACCTTCGTGAACGAGGTCGGCGGCTCCGTCGTGATCGATGGGGGGGTCATCTTTGCGAGGACCTTCATCAACAGTGCGGGGGGCAAGGTGCGGATCGACTTCGGCAACAGCATCGTCTCGACCCAAGGACTCATCGCCAGAGTCATCAACGGCGGAGAGTGGAGCGTGGGCGAATCGCCAGGAGTCTCGCTGATCACCGGCAACTTCCTCCAGGAGTCCACCGGCTCGCTCGAGATCGAGCTGGGAGGACTCGCGTCCGGTACGGAGTACGATCGCTTCGACGTGATCGGGGAGGCCGTCTTCGACGGGACCCTCCAGGTGCTCTCCTTCGACCTCGACCCGAACGACGCGAACGGCCCGTTCTCGCCCCAGGACGGCGACGTCTTCGACGTGGTAGTGGCCAACCTGATCACCGACGCGGGCTACGTGCTTGACGTACAGGGCTTCGACCCGAGCGTCTCGTTCAGCTCGTCGATCGTGGATCTCGGCAACGGGACCCAGGCCCTGCGGCTGCTGGCGACGGTGCCCGAGCCGAGGGTGGTCGTGCTGCTGGGTCTCGCGTGGCTGGCGGTGCGCCTGGCATCCCGCAGGTCTCAGCGCGCCGGCTCGCGAGCGGGCAGCCCCCGGTAGAAGACGAAGAGCGCCACCAGCGACGCCGCCGAGAGCAGGTGCCAGACCGCGTGCCCCTGGAGCCACGACTCGGGGTCGCACCAGGTGCGCGTCACGTCGGCGAGCGAGAAGGCCGCCGCCGCCGCGATCAGGAGCAGTGCGAGGTAGAAGGCGCCGCGCGCGATCGGCGGGCTGCCGGGCGGTCGACGCCGGGCGACGGCCGCCTCCTGGCCCAGGATCGCGGCGATGAGCACGACGATCATGCCCTGGATGGGGACGCTCGTCTCCGACACCACCGGCACCGCGAGGGTGAGGAGCGCGGTTCCCGCGAGCAGGAAGGGCCAGCGCCGCTCCACGCCGATCCAGCCCAGGCGCAGGGCGTTGGCGGTGATCACCACGAAGCAGAAGAGGAACATCCCGAAGAAGTCGAGGATCTGGAGGAAGTAGGTGTAGAGGCGTGGTAGACGCCGGAGAAGAGGCCGACGGCGATGCTCGCCGGGCCGAAGAGCCCGAGCGTCGGGTCCCCGCTGCCCCGGGCGCGGTGCCACATCCAGAGGCCGAAGGCGATGTAGGCCAGGTTCGACCAGGTGTCGCTCGGGTTCACGATCCAGGCGCAGCGCTCGGCCTCGCACCAGTCGACATTCGGCGGGGTGAACTGGCTCCAGGGACAGCCGGCGGGCAGCGGATCGGCGACGAGCTTCGGCATCGGTTCCGGCTAGGCTACCAGCGATGCGCAACCCCGTGGTCCTTCTCGTCGTGCTGCTCGCCGCCGCTCCCGCCTCGGCGCAGGTCGCTCCGCCCTTCGCGGTGGGCGGCGACCCGAGCGTCGATCCCGCCGCCTTCCGGGTGACCCTCTTCGCCGACGGCGTCGACTTTCCCCTCGGCATGGTGGCGCTCGACGACGGCTCGCTGCTGGTCGGAGTGAACCGCGAGAGCTTCCCGGGGCGCGTAGGAAGAAGAACGGGGTCATTCGTGTGTCCGATAAGGCCCGAAGTGACAACTCCCCGGGGGATCTCAGCCTAGAGCGACCGTAGGCAGCTCCTGGCCCTCGAGCTCGGCGGGCGCAACGCCATGATCGTGCTCGCCGACGC
>CAZYOL010000203.1:0-8614 GCA_964649065.1 uncultured Spirochaetales bacterium | reverse complement strand
CATGATGTTCGCCTTGTGCACGGCCGTGACGCGGCGGCGCCCGAGCAGGCGAGACTGCTCGAAGGCGAAGCGGGCGATGCGGGTGGAGGCGCGCTCGGTCATGACCTTGAGGCTCTCCACGATGCCCGGCGCCACCCGGTGCTCGAGGCCGGAGTAGAGGCCCTCGGTGTTCTCGCGGACCAGCAACAGGTCGACCCCCTCGAAGCGGGTCTGGACACCGGGCAGGCTCGCCACCGGGCGGACGCAGGCGTAGAGGTCGAGCGACTGGCGCAGGATCACGTTGGCGCTGCGGAAGCCTCCTCCCACGGGGGTCGTGACGGGGCCCTTGAGCGCCACCCCGGCCCTCCGCACGGCGTTCAGGACGGGATCGGGGACCGGCGAGCCGTACTTGGCGATCACCTCGGCCCCGGCCTCGACCCGCTCCCAGGCGATCGACGTCCCGGTGGCCTCCACCACCCGCACCGCGGCCTCCACCACCTCGGGCCCGATGCCATCGCCCGGGATCAGGACCACCGAATGCGGCCGACTCGACATACTCCCCCCTCGATCCTATATTCCGGCGCCCTTCGCCCCGCCTCGGGAGAACCGCCTTGGCCCTCCAGCTCCTCTGCCGCAAGATCGGTACGACCCAGCTCTTCGCAGAGAACGGGGAGTGTATCCCGGTCACGGTGCTGGAAGCCGAGCCGAACGTGGTCGTCCAGGTGAAGACCGAGGAGACCGACGGCTACTCCGCCATCCAGCTCGGCTTCGGCGAGCGCCGGCCCGCGCGCACCACCCGCCCGCTGCGCGGACACTTCGAGCGGGCCAAGGTGGCACCCCGCCAGCACCTGCTGGAGAGCCGCCTGAGCGCCGAGGAGGTGGCCGGCTACGAGGTGGGCGCCGAGGTCGGCGTCGACTTCTTCGAGAAGGGCCAGCGGGTCGACGTGATCGGCACCTCCAAGGGCCGCGGCACGGCCGGCGTGGTCAAGCGCCACGGCTTCGCGATCAAGCGCATGACCCACGGCACCCACGAGTTCTTCCGCCACGGAGGCTCGATCGGTGCAGGTGCCTACCCGGGGCGCGTCATCAAGGGCATGGGCATGGCCGGCCGCATGGGCAACGAGCAGGTGACCCAGCTGAACCTCGAGGTGGTTCGGGTCGACCCGGAGCAGGGCCTGCTGTTCGTGCGCGGAGCCGTGCCCGGCCACAAGCAGGGCGTCGTGCGGGTGCGGCGCTCGGTCAAGTCGCGGGACTGAGTTCCGCGGCCGCGGGGCTCCCGTGGCCCGCTACGAGCGCAAGGACTCCTTCCACCAACGGGCCAAGCGCGAGGGCTTCCGCTCTCGGGCCGCCTACAAGCTGAACGAGATCCAGCGCTCCTCGCGCCTGCTGCGCCCGGGCCTGCGGGTGCTCGACTTGGGCTGCTGGCCCGGGGGCTGGCTCCAGGTCGCGGCGGAGCTCGTCGGGCCGAAGGGCCGGGTCGTCGGGGTCGACCAGGCGGCGGTCGAGCCGCTGGGCCTGGAGCAGGTGCGGACCCTGGAGGCGGATCTCACGGATCCGGAGCTGGCGCCCAGGCTGCTCGAGGCGCTCGGAGGCCGCGCCGACGTGCTGCTCTCCGACGCCGCTCCCAAGCTGACGGGCGTCCGGGCCACGGATCGCGCCCGCGAGGAGGCGCTGCTGTGCGCGATCGAGGAGCTGCTGCCGCAGCTGCTCCGGCGCGGCGGAGACCTGCTCCTCAAGGTGCTGGTGGGCGCCGAGGCCCAGGTCGGCCTGCAGCGGATCCGGCTGCGCTGCGACCGGGCCCGCTCCCTGCGGCCCGCGGCCAGCCGCAAGGGCACCCGCGAGCGCTACCTGCTGGCCCGCGGCTACCGGCCCCTGGCCCCGACCGGGCCCCGCCAGGATCCCGGCGCCGGCCCCCCACCGGCGGGCGCTGCGCCCGACGGCTAGCTTCCCCGCCCGGGCAGGAGGAACGCGTGACGCAATCAGATCGGCCCTTTCGGGTCCTGGGCCTGCAGCAGATCGCCGTCGGGGCCCTCGACAAGGGGGCGCTGCGGCGGCTGTGGATCGATCTGCTGGGGCTGCGCCGGACCGGCGACTACCGGAGCGAGTCGGAGAACGTGGACGAGGACATCGCGCTGGCCGGCTTCGGGCCGCTGGCCGTCGAGGTCGACCTGATGCAGCCCCTCGACCCGGAGAAGAGCCCGCGAGTCCACCAGCCGGCGCTCAACCACGTCGGGCTGTGGGTGGACGACCTGCCGGCGGCCGTGGCCTGGCTGGAGGCCCAGGGCGTCCGCTTCACGCCGGGCGGCATCCGCAAGGGCGCCGCGGGCCACGACGTCTGCTTCATCCATCCCAAGGGCGGGGGCGATCGCCCCGTCGGCGGCGAGGGGGTGTTGATCGAGCTGGTCCAGGCTCCCGACGAAGTGATCGCGGCGCACCGCGCCGCCGGCGCCTGAGGCCAGCGGGGCGGAGTCGGTGAGCGAGGCCATCGAGAAGTTCGAGATCCGGGTCGCCGACGAGGTTCTCGACGACCTGCGCGAGCGCCTGGAGCGCACCCGCTTCCCCGACCAGATCCCCGGCTCGGCCTGGGACTACGGGACCGACGGGGCCTACCTGGCCGAGCTGTGTCGCTACTGGCGGGAGGACTTCGACTGGCGCGCCCAGGAGCGGCTGCTGAACCGCTGGGAGCACTTCCGCACCACCATCGACGGCCAGCCGATCCACTTCCTGCATCGCCGCTCCTCCCATCCGGACGCCCTGCCCCTGCTCGTGACCCACGGCTGGCCCGGCTCGATCTTCGAGTTCCACAAGATCGTCGAGCCGCTGGCGGATCCGACGGCCCACGGCGGCGAGGCCGCCGACGCCTTCCACGTCGTGTGTCCCTCGCTGCCCGGCTACGGGTGGTCGGGACCCACCCGCGAGCCGGGCTGGGACGTGCAGCGCGTGGCCGAGAGCTGGGCCGTGCTGATGGACCGGCTGGGCTACTCGCGCTACGGCGCCCAGGGAGGCGACTGGGGCGCCATCGTGACCACGCTGCTGGGGCAGACCGACGCCGCCCACCTGGCCGGCATCCACCTGAACATGGTGCTGGCCGGGCCGCCGGCGGGCGTCGAGAACCCCATGGAGGGCGTGCCGCCCGAGGAGCTCGAAGGCCTGGCGGCCATGGGAGACTTCCAGAAGTACGAGACCGGCTACCAGCAGATCCAGGGCACCAAGCCCCAGACCCTGGGCTACGGCCTCAACGACTCGCCAGCCGGGCTCTGCGCCTGGATCGTCGAGAAGTTCCGCAGCTGGAGCGACTGCGGCGGTGACGTGGAGCGCCGCTTCAGCAGGGACGAGCTGCTCACCAACGTCACGATCTACTGGGTCACCCAGACCATCAACTCCTCGGTGCGCCTCTACTGCGAGTCGATGCGCAGCGGTCGCTTCGGGCTGGCCAGTGGGCGGGTCGAGGTTCCCACCGGCTGCGCGATCTTCCCCAAGGAGATCCTGCGCCCGCCGCGCCGCTGGGCGGAGGCGGCCTTCGACGTGCGTCACTGGCAGCGCTACGACGAGGGAGGGCACTTCGCCGCCCTCGAGGTGCCCGAGCTTCTGGTCGGCGACATGCGCTGCTTCTTCCGGCAGGTCCGTTAGGGGCCGTGGCGGGGGACGGGGCGGGACGGCGGCTGCTGGGCGCCGCGGCGTCGCTCCTCGGCCCCCTGCTCGCCTGCTCCGGGGGCGGGCCGCCCGAGACCCCGGCGGAGGAGCCCCACGCCGCGGCGCGCGAGCGCATGGTGCGCCGCCAGGTCGAGGCGCGCGGCGTGCGCGATCCGCGCCTGCTGGCGGCCCTGCGCGCCGTGCCCCGACACGAGCTGGTGCCGCCCGAGTGGCGGGAGGAGGCCTATCGGGACGAGCCGCTGCCGATCGGCCACGGCCAGACCATCTCCCAGCCCTACGTGGTGGCCGCCATGACCGAGGCCCTGGACCTGCAGCCCGGCGAGCGCGTCCTCGAGATCGGAACCGGCTCCGGCTATCAGGCCGCGGTGCTTGCCGAGCTCGGCACCGAGGTCTTCAGCATCGAGATCGTCCCCGAGCTGGCCGAGCGGGCGCGCACCGATCTCGCCCGGCTCGGCTACGCGCGGGTCCGGGTGCGCGCCGGCGACGGCTACCGGGGCTGGCCCGAAGAGGCGCCCTTCGACGCGATCGTGGTGACGGCCGCGCCGGACCACGTCCCGGAGGCGCTGACCGAGCAGCTCGCCGTCGGCGGCCGGCTGGTGATGCCGCTGGGCCGCGGCGTGCAGGAGCTGGTGCGCATCACGCGCACCGAGGGGGGTCTCGCGCGCGAGCACCTCTTCGACGTGCGCTTCGTGCCGATGACCGGAGAGGCCGAGCGCGAGCGGTGACCCGGCGGCGTGCGGCACCCGTGCGGGCGTTCCGCCGGCCTCCAGCGAAGGAGCCCCCATGGAGAAGTGGCTGCGCAAGACCTTCGAAGGTCGACCCCTCTGGATCAACGTCCTGATGGTCTTCTCGGCCTTCATGGCCTTCGTCTACGTGCCCTGGGATCTGTTCTGGAAGCCGTTGGCGCGGGACGAGGAGGTCTGGTTCGGGCTGCTCTTCCGCGGCTTCGGCGCCAAGCTGCTGGCCCTGCCGCACTGGGCGATCTATCTCGCCGCCACGCTGGGCTTCTACCGGATGCGCTCCTGGATGTGGCCCTGGGCCGCCGTGTACACCGGCCAGGTCGCCCTGGGCACCCTCGTCTGGACGGCGCTCTACGCCGAGGCCGGAGTCCTGGGCTGGCTGGGAGCGCTGCTGGCAACCGCCGCTCTGGCCGCGCTGACCCGGGCCCTGTGGCGCGCGCGGCCGCTCTTCGAGGCCTCGCCCCTCCGGCTGCGCGAGCGCTACGGGGAGTGGGCCGTGGTGACCGGCGCCTCGTCCGGCATCGGCGCCGAGTTCGCCCGGGCCCTGGCCCGGCAGGGCTGCTCGGTGGTCCTGTGCGCGCGCCGCGAGGAGCGGCTGCAGGCTCTCGCTGCGGAGCTCGAGAACAGCTGGCAGGTGGCGAGCCGCGTCGTGGCGGAGGACCTGTCCGAGCCCGAGGGCGCGGAGCGGCTGGCCCGGGCGGTCTCCGATCTGGAGGTGGGTGTCCTGGTGTGCTGCGCCGGCGTCGGCTACTCCGGCCGCTTCTCCAAGCTCCGGACCGATCGGCTGCGGGCGCTGATCACGCTCAACTGCACGGCGCCGGTGGTCCTCACCAGTCGCATCCTGCCCGGCATGCGGCAGCGCGGCCGCGGCGCCGTGGTGGTGGTGGGCTCGGTGGCGGGGCGCCAGCCGCTGCCGCTGCACGCGGTCTACAGCGCCAGCAAGGCCTTCGACCTGCTGTGGGGCGAGGCGCTGGCGGTCGAGTGCGAGGACGAGGGCATCGAGGTGATCGTCGTCGAGCCGGGCTACACCGCGACCGAGTTCCAGGCGGTGGCCGGCGAGCGGGTCCCGGCGGGCGTGCGCTTCCAGCCTCCGGAGGAGGTGGTCGCGCTGGCCCTCGAGAACCTCGGCCAGCGACCGTCGGTCGTGTCGGGGTGGCTCAACTGGCTGCGGGCCGGGGCCGTCCAGCGGCTGCTGCCGCGCTCGCTGGCCGCTCACCTGGCGGAGGACGTGATCGCCCGCCAGACCGCTCCGGAGCTGCGCTGATGTCCCGGCGCCACTGGCTCGTCAAGTCGGAGCCCTTCAAGTACGCCTGGGCACAGCTCGTGGCCGGCGGCTCGACCTACTGGGACGGCGTGCGCACCGCCCAGGCCCGCAACAACCTGGCCGCCATGAAGAAGGGCGACCTGGTGCTCTACTACCACTCCAACGAGGGCAAGGAGGTGGTGGGCGTGGCCCGAGTGACCCGCGAGGCCTATCCGGATCCCACCAGCGACGACGAGCGCTGGCTGGTGGTCGACCTGGCTCCGGTGAAGGCGCTGGCGCGGGCGGTCTCGCTGGCGCAGATCAAGGCCGATCCGGCGCTCGCGAAGATCCCGCTGGTCACCCAGTCCAGGCTGTCGGTGATGCCGATCGAGGCGGGAGCCTTCGACCACATCCTGGCCCTGGGGGAGACTTCGCTCCCGAAGCGCTACGCGTGAGCAGCGGAGCGCCCGAGATCGACGTCGAGGCCATCGGCGAGGAGCTGCCGCTCCTCGAGGGCATCCGCAGCGCTCGGGCCATTCGCCGGCTGCGCCCGGATCCGGTGCCGCCCGCGCTGATCCGCAAGGTCTGCGAGGCCGGCACCTTCGCCCCGAGCGGAGGCAACCGCCAGCCCTGGCTCTTCGTGGCCGTGACCCAGGCCGAGCGGCGCGCCTGGATCGCCGACCGCTATCGCCCGGCCTTCCGCGCCTACATCGCGCCGGCCCTCGAGGCGGCCCGCGACCCGGACTTCCCGGAGGCCAGGCGCCGCAACATCCGCGCCGCCCTGCACCTGGCCGATCACCTCCACGAGGCGCCGGTGCAGCTCTTCGTCGCGGGCCGCACGCGCCGCGGGCAGCCGCAGCTCCAGGCCCTCTTCCCCGCCATCCAGAACGTGCTGCTCGCCTGTCGGGCCGTCGGCCTCGGGGCCTCGCTCACCACCGTGCACCTGGCGCACCGCGAGGAGATCGACCGCTATCTGGGGCTGCCCGAGCACAGCCCGAGCTGCGCCCTGCTGCCGATCGGTTGGCCGCTGGGGCGCTTCGGTCGCCCGCCTCGCCGCAGCGTGGACGAGTGCCTGTTCTGGGAGCGCTACGAGGAGCTGCGCTGATAGCTGCTGGCCAGGGCGTCGGCGTACTCGTTCCAGCGCGAGCCGTCGTGAGCCTTGATCCAGCGCAGCTCGACGCCGGGGTGGGCCTGGGCCAGCTCCCAGAGCTCCTGCACCAGGGCCAGGTTCGCGATGGGGCCGGACTTGCGCTTCCAGCCCCGGCGCTCCCAGCCCGCCGCCCACTCGTTCACGGTCTTCACGCAGAGCTGGCTGTCCGAGTAGACGGTGATCCGCGCGTCCTCCGGCAGCATGCGATAGCCGGCGATCAAGGCCCTCAGTTCCATGCGGTTGTTGGTGGTCGCCGGGTCGGTGTCGTGGGCCTCGCGGACGACGCGATCGTCCTCGACCCACACGGCGGCCCAGCCGCCGGGCCCCGGATTGCCCTCGCAGGAGCCGTCGGTGAAGACCCCCTCCCGCGGGCCCTCGTGGTAGCGCTCGAGGACCTCTTCCGGGGAGAGCCAGGCGCTCTCGCGGCGCGTTCGCATGGCCGCGCACTCTAACGCACGCGGGGGCGAGGCAGGCGGGGGCTCGGACGGCGAGTGCCCGGGGCGGCGAGCGGGCCCGGCGCGCTCACGAGCGGTCAGAAGTCCAGGTGCAGGCCGAAGAGGGGGCCGCGCAGGCCCCGCGCCAGAGGGCTGGTGCCGGCGCTGGTGTGCGGGTCGAAGAAGCGATACGCCCCCCGCAGGTGCAGGCGGTGCAGCAGCCGCAGGTAGGCCCCGCCGCGCAGCTCGTAGGCCGACACGCCCGGCTGTCTCCGGAAGCGGCTGGCATCGGCGAACAGGCCCAGGCGTCGCAGGCCCGGGGCGGCAGCCGTGCCGGAGAAGCGCCGGATCAGCACCGGCGTCGGGGCCCGCGGCAGCGGGCTCGCCGGCTCGTGGGCGACGACCTCGTGCAAGGCCCCGAGCGCGTCCGGACGAGAGGGGCCGGCCCGCTGCAGCTCCTCTAGCCGCAGCTCCTTCAGTGCGGCTGCCGGCTGCGCAGCGGGCTCTGCGGCCGCGGAGCTCGCGGCCAGGAGCAGCAGGGTGACGAGGGGCGGTGCGCGCACCGGAGGACCTCCGCGGCCCGGGGGCCTGTCTGATCCCTGTGTCTTCGGAGCGCGGCGGCCCGGGCCGTGTGAGCCCGGTCACCTCAGCCCTGCGCAGGCGAGGCGTAGCCGTCGAGAAAGTCGCGCCGGAAGTCGGCGTAGCGCCCGGCGACGATCGCCTCGCGGGCCCGGCGCATCAGCTCCTGGTAGAAGTGCACGTTGTGGATGGAGGCCAGAATGGCCGAGAGAATCTCGTTGGCCGCGAAGAGGTGGTGCAGGTAGGCGCGGGTCACGCCGCCGGTGCAGGCCGCGCAGCCACAGGAGGTGTCGATCGGATAGCCGTCGCGCCGGAAGCGACGGTTGGTGAGACGGATGCGCCCGCGCACCGTGAAGACCGTCGCACCGCGTGCGAAGCGCGTCGGAATCACGCAGTCGAACATGTCCATGCCGTAGCCGATCGCCGCCAGCAGGTCTTCGGGCAGCCCGACGCCCATCAGGTAGCGCGGCTTGGACTCGGGAAGCAGGGGGGCGGCGTGCTCGGTCACGCGACACAGCAGCTCGTGCCCCTCGCCGACCGAGACGCCGCCGATCGCGTAGCCGGGCAGGTCCATGGCCACCAGGGCCTCTGCGCAGGCCTCCCGCAGGTCCGGGTAGACGCTCCCCTGGACGATCGCGAAGAGGCCCTGGCGATCGGCAGCCGCGTGGGCCGCGATGCAGCGCTCCATCCATTGCAGGGTCCGGCGCACCCCGGTCCGGGCCAGCTTGCGATCGGCCGGATAGGGCGTGCACTCGGCGAAGGCCATGATGATGTCCGCCCCCAGGGCGTGCTGGATCTGCATCGAGCGCTGCGGGCTGAGGTCGAAGCTGGCTCC
>CAZYOL010000202.1:0-8617 GCA_964649065.1 uncultured Spirochaetales bacterium | reverse complement strand
GACCGGGCCCGCTCGGGCCTCTTCGTGGAGGCCCACGGCGGCACGCTCTTCCTGGACGAGATCGGGGAGCTGCCGACGCCCCTGCAGGTGAAGCTGCTCCGGGTGCTGCAGGAGGAGGAGGTGCGTCCGGTCGGAGAGTCGAAATCGCGGGCGGTGGACGTGCGCGTGATCGCCGCCACCTCGCGCGACCTGGAGAAGGAGGTGGCCCAGGGCCGCTTCCGGGAGGATCTCTTCTACCGCCTCGACGTCGTGCGCCTGCGGGTGCCGCCCCTGCGCGAGCGTCCCCAGGACATTCCGCTCTTGGTGGACCACTGCTTCGGGCGCTTCCGCGAGAGCCTGGGCAAGCCGCTGCGGGCGATCGCCGACGACGTGCTCGAGCGCCTGGTGGCCTACGCCTGGCCCGGGAACGTCCGGGAGCTGGAGAACGTGCTCGAGCGGGCGGTGATCCTGGCCCAGGGCGACCGCATCACCCTGGCCGATCTGCCGGAGAATCTGGTGCGCCCCGCGCGCGCGAGCGGCTCCGAGAAGGACCTCTCCCTCAAGCGGGCGCGCCGCGAGGTGGAGGAGCGCACCATCCGCCGGGCCCTGGAGGCCACCGGCGGCAACCGCACCCACGCCGCCCGGCTGCTCCAGATCAGCCACCGGGCCCTGCTCTACAAGCTCAAGGAGTACGGGATTCGCGACTAGCGGCCCGGCGCGGCGGGCGGCGACTCGGGGGCCACCTCCTCCACGCCGACGGTCACCTCGAAGCGCTGCGTTCCCCGGCCACCCTGCGGATCCTCCACCACCACCAGCACCGGGAAGCTGCCCGCCTGGTCCTCACGCGGCGTCCAAAGGATCAGGCCGCTCAGGCGATCGATGCTCATGCCCGGAGGCGACTCCTCCAGCTGGAAGCGCAGGCCGCGACCCCCGTCGACGTCCTCGACCTCCACCGGATAGTGGAAGACCCCGTCCGCGCCGGTCGGCGAGGGCATCGAGACGATGCGCGGCGCGGCGTTGATCACCTCGATCTCCTGGCTCACGATGGCTTCGCTCTCGTCCTCGCCGTCCGTGGCCACCACGCGCACCTGCACCCGGTCGCCACGCTTCAACCGGTTGGTGTCCAGGGTCGGCCCCTCTTCCTCGATGCGCCGCTCGTTCACCCACCAGGTGTACTCGAACTCGATCACGTCGCCGTCCGGATCCTCCGCCATCGGCGTCACCGAGAGCGGACCGCCCGACGTGATCCGCACGCCCGGGTCGATCTCCAGGCCCTTGAGGCGCGGCGCCCGGTTTCCGATCTGGACGCTCAGCTCCTCGGTCGTCTCCTCGCGGCCGTCGGAAGCCGTCACCCGCAGCTCCAGGGTGTCGCCCTTCAGGGCGTGCGGCAGCATGAGCATCGGCCCGCTCGAGGGAGCCACCTCACCGTTCAGCAGCCAGACGAAGCCCAGGGTCACGCGATCTCCGTCCGGGTCCTCCACCTCGACCACGGCCTTCACGGGCTGGCCCGCGCCGGGGGGGTTCGGCCGCAGGGCGACGGAAACGACCTCCGGCGGCCGATTCCCCGCACTCGCCTCCCGCTTGGCCATCGGCTGCACCGTGCCGGAGCTCTCGGCGGCGGGCTCCTCGCCCCCGCCACAGGCCAGCAGCAGCACTGCCAGCGCGATCCCACCGATGCCGAGCCGCATCCGGATGCCCCCCATCTCGCGTCCCCTCTTCTCTGCCCCCTGCGAGTCTCACTCGTAGGGGTGGCAGTTGGTGCCCGTCGCCTGGATCGAGACCTGCGTTCCGCCGGGATTCCGGCCCTCCACGCGGATGTCCCACAAGGCCTCCGCCCACTCGATCGAGGCCTCGTCGCTGCTCATGATCCAGCCCGGACAGGGATCGCCCTTGCCCATGTACCGCACCGCCTGGGGCGGAGCGGTCGGGTTGTCCGGGTCCTGGGCGTTCGGATCGGTGTAGAACTCGGGCGAGCCCGGCGCGGGGAAGTCGCTGCCGATCTCGGTCGGGTTGCTGCTGTCGGGGAAGTCCTGCGGCGTCGTGGTGTTCGGGTTGTAGTCCTCGAGTGCGCCCTCACCCAGGTTCGCCAGGGCCGGGGCGTCGCGGCGCACCAGGGCCAGGCCCAGGGCCACGCCCGCCTCGGCGGCGTAGAGGGAGGTCTGGGCCCGCTTCTGGAAGCCCGCGATCTGGCGATCCCGCGTCACGATGTCCATCGAGGCCAGGCCGATGACCCCCATCAGCGCCAGCATCAGGACCGCCACCAGCAGCGCGGCGCCGCGCTCGCCTCTCCGTGCTCGCTCCACCATCCCGACCTCGCCCCCTACCCGGAGTTGCGCAGGCGCACGCGTGCCGTGTTCACGCGTCGCCGTCTGCCATCCGCCCCGGGCAGCCCCGTCGCCCGGTTGCCCGTCAGCTGACCGGCGCCCAGCGTGAAGTCCTGGTTGGGATCGTCGTCCCGGGTCACGGTCACCAGGTTGATCTGCACGTCCCGCAGGCGCCGCGCATCGGGGAAGCTGGCGGCCGCCTGCCCGAAGGCATCGTCCGTGCCACTCGCACTGCCGAAGCTCTCGCCGGCGTCGACCACCAGATCGTCGTTCAGATCGAAGAAGTAGGCGATCTGCAGATCTTCGACGTCCTGCGCCAGCAGCACCCCGTCGCGGGTGAGGCGGCTGGGATTGCCGCCGCTGGCCTCGGTCAGCACGTAGGCGTGGGCCGGCACGGCCACCACGTCCGCATTGCTGCCCACGGGCCCGATCGAGGTGTTCCCGAAGTCGACGCGCAGCGTGCTTCCCGAGATCTGGGAGATGGTCCCGCAGGCGATCTTGCCGTCCTCGTCGCGGCGGTTCACGACGATCACCCCGCCTCCGACCGTGAAGTCGTTTCCGTCGGCAGCGACGTCCACCCAGAGGCGATCCAAGGCCAGGTCGAAGCTCGGCCCGCTCGCCGTGAAGGCCGAGGTGACGCCCGAGACCGGTGCGCCGTAGTTCCCCGCCAGATCCTCGTTGGCGCTCTCCAGGTCGAAGATCGTCCGAATCGCGTCCGTGTTGCTCGTGAAGTAGGTGTCCGGGGCATTGGTGCGGTCGAAGCCACAGACGGCCGCGTGGGGCGGCACCATGAAGCCCGCCCGCCGCGTGTCCCGCTCCAGCAGGTCCGAGACGGCACGCAGGTTCTGCTGGGCCTCGGTGACCTGGTCCACCACGATATAGGTCCGCTGCTGCAGCGTGAAGGCCTGGGTCAGGTAGACCATCACGATCAGCAGGATGGCCACCGAGACCATCAGCTCGATCAGCGTGAAGCCCCCTTGCCGCTCGCGCTCAGCGGTCATTGTTCACCAGGAAGGTCGAGACGGCCGCCGTCGGCTGGCCGGTCCGCGTGGGGCGATTGTTGGACACGTCGCTCTCCACCCAGATGACCTCGAGATCGAGCTGCTTGAGATCTGCGTTTCCCCCCGGATCTGCCAGCACCCGGTACTGCACCGTGTAGGTCTGCTCGGTGACGTCCCCCCCGGGCTGGCTCACTCGCGTCGTGATCTGGCCCTCGTTGGCGAGGTTGCGATTGATCCAGGGGGCCGTGCGCCAGGCGGTGACGTCCAGATCCGCGCTGCTGAAGGGCATGCGCTGGATCAGCTCGATCTGGTCCTGCGCCAGGGTCGCCGCCGTCGTGGCATGCTTGCCCTGCTTCTCGCCCGACATGGCCTGGACCTGGGCCACCAGCAGGGCCAGCAGGCCCACGCCCAGCACCGCCAGGGTGATCGTCACCTCCAGCAGCGTGAAGCCCGAAGGCCGGAAAGCCGCCCCGCCGCGTCTCACTGCAGCCATCCGTTCTGCCCCTCGTTGAAGGTGTGGACCCGAACCCCACCGAGCGCGGCCAGCACCACGGCGTAGTCCCGCTCCGAGCTGGTCAGGTAGACGGTGCCGTTGCCGCTGCCGATGGCTCCCACGTTCCAGGGCCCGGTGGAGAAGGCCCGGGGAATGCCGTCCGGCAGGAAGACGACCCAGCGCGAGGCGTTGCCCGTCGGCGTCGTGAAGGAGCAGCACTGGAAGCCCGAGGGGAGCGGGTAGGAGGCCGCCGGGTTGTCGTTCGGCGCCGGCACCTCCGAGCCCGAGGGCAGAGCGAAGGCGCTGCCCCAGCCCACCGAGTTGGTGCGCTCGAAGGGCACCGAGGCGACGTACTCGTCGGCGCCGCTGGGCAAGCCGTCGCCGTCCTCGTCGCGCACCAGCAAGACCGGCACGTTCTGGCCGGTGCTGTCCTGGAGTACCGCGCCGTTGGGGTCGCTGTCGATGAAGACGATGTGGTTGGTGCTGGTGCGGATCGCCTCCTGCCGCGCGAGCTGCAGGATGCCAGCGACGTCCCGCGCCGCATCCTTGGCCCGCTGGTTCCCGAACCAGCTGTTGATGGCGATGCCGCTCAGCGCCGCCATCACGCCGAAGAGGGCCGCCACCACGACCACCTCGATCATGGAGAAGCCGCCCTTCGCGCGTCTCGCTCTCGACTGCATCCCCTCTCCTCGCCGCTCTAGAAGTCCCGCCAGCTCTTCAGGTTGATCCCGGCGTCGGGCCGGCCCCCCGGACAGTCGCTCAGCGCCTGGCCATCGCTCGTGATGACCACCACCATGTCCGCACATCCGCCACCGCCGCCGCCGCCGCTGCCGGCGGGCCCCACCGAGACCCGAGGGGTGGTGGGCATTCCGGATCCGATCGAGACCCGTCGCAGCGGCGACCCGTTGCCACTGCTCGGGGGAAAGACTCCGTCACCGCAGAAGAGCTTGAAGCCGTAGAGGAAGGCGTCGCCCCCCGCCTCGCAGGCCGTGCGAGTGGAACCCGCGGGCTTGAAGGACCCCGTGAGCACGACTCCGAAGAAGATCGCGCTGTCCGTGAGGAACTTCTCGCCGTCCTCTCCTTCGATATAGAAGCCGACGCCCCCCGTAGAGCCCAAGCAGGCTCCGGGGACGTTCGAGGAGATCGAGGCCACATCCAGGAAATCGGGCCCGCTCACATCGGTGAGCGGAAGGTCCGCAGGATCCCGCTCCCTCTCGAGCGGATCGACGTCCTTGAAGACGTAGTAGCGGTTGCGCTCCGCAGCGGAGAGGCCCCCGTCCTGACCGAAATCGAGGTCGTTGCGCTCGCCACTACCGAGCGCCAGCCACAGGTTCGCGCCCACCAGAGCTCCCGTGGGAGCAGAATAGAAGCTCTTGTAGTGCGGCGGGCTACAGCTCGTACAACCTCCTGCCTCCAGGATCTTCAAGAAGGGCCAGTCGGGCTGCAGCACATCTCCGCTCACGTCCGCGATCGGATCTCGCACGGCGCCCTCCACGACCCATTTCCACAGGTTGCCCCCCAGGTCTCCGATGTAGACGACATCCGCGAAGCCGTCGCGGTCGATGTCGAAGACGGCAGGCCGAGCCGGCATGGCAAAGCGCATCTCGGGCTCCCCGTCCGCGGAGTCCCCGCTCGTCCCGAGGTGGTCGTAGCGCTTCATCGCCAGAACCTTTCCGCTAGAGACATCCACCATGAAGAGCGCCCGGCCCGCGACGCTGGTTCCGGCCTCGTTGCTGGCATCGTATTCCAGGGGTTCCAGGTCCGTAGGGTTGGACTCGTGGGCCAGGTTGGGATCCCCAGCGGCGTCGTAGCCGCCGCCAAAGATCGCCACCCAGCGCGGCTCCGGGGCGCAGCCGTCGTCGCCGAAGTCGCAGCCCACCGTGACCCGAACCCGCGTCACCACAGGCTGCGACCAGCTCTCTCCCATGTAGTCCGCGAGAGTCATCCCGGTGGGCAGGAAGCCGCTCCCCGTACAGGTCGCGTCCGCGGTCGATTCGCAGGGAAACTCCCAGAGGTAGCCCGGGTAGGCCGGGCCCGTTGCCTGTTCCCCAGCGGGACTGTTGTGATCGGGCGGATTCGTCACGTCCAGCGCCCAGACGGTCCTGCCTCCTTCGCGCATTCCGCCCAGGAGAACGGTCCGCCACTGCCTCCAGTTTGCCGCCACATCCGGGCTCAGCAGCCCGCTGGGATCGATCCAGACGTCTGCCGAGGTGATCGAGCCGTCCATGTAGTACCGCGTGCGCGGCGCATTCAGCGGAAGCTCGGCAATGCCCTGGCGCGCCGCGTAGCTCATGAAGCCGAACTCCTCGACGCCATCCCCGCGGTCGTAGGCGCCAGGGGCCGACGCCGTATCGAACTCCCCGGCGTTGAAACCGTGGACGAAGCCTCCATTCGAGCCCCCGTAGATCACGCGCTTTCGCCGCTTGTAGCGATCTACGAACTCCCGATAGGAGCTCTCGCGCAGGCCGGTATTCGGAGGGCCGACCACCACCGGATTCGAATGAAAGATGTCCCAGAGCTTCTTCCCGGGCCCGCGATCCTGACAGGCTCCAGCTCGAAGCTCGCAACCCCGGACGTAGCCCACGATGGCATCCGCCAGCTCCTCGAGGCTCGTGATCCCGCTCACGTCGTAGTCGAAACGGTCGTAGCTTCCGATCGAGCCGGCCAGACCGGGCAGCAGATCCGCAGCGGAGATCTCGCCGCTGGTGAAGGGACGCAGCTCGGAGGCTCCGCTGACCAGCTTCGACACGTACAGACGGCGCCCGCCCACCCCCTCCGTAGCGGAGGGGATCTCCCGGCCGGCGTCCCAGAAGCCGTCGAGCTCGATCTTCAGGCGCCCCACAGCGCACCTCCCGCTGACCGGGTCGTCGAGCGCGCAGTCACCGGACTGACCAGCGGCCGCCTGTGCCGCCGTGGGCGCATCACGGATCTCGCCAGCCGCATTGAACTCGAAGAGCTTGAGATGCCCGGCCCAGTAGGGGCTCTTCTCCGAGGGATCGAAGTAGCTGGTGAAGAAGTTGTTCCCGTCCGTGGCACGGCTGGCTGGCACGGTGGCCGCCGTGAAGGACTGAGACTTCTCGATGATGTCCTCGATGGCGCTCAGCAGGGCTGCCGTGACCTCCGAGGCCTGCGTGCCGAAGAAGGAGAGACCATTCCCCACGTCCGCGGTCTTCTGGAGCAGCTGGCCACCGAGCCCCCCCTCGTCCAGATTGAAGCCGACGGTGTAGACATCGATCGTCTGATCGCCGGTCTGATCGAGGCGGAAGTCACGGCTGCTCATGAACTTGGCCACGTCGTCCAGGTACAGCGTCCCGTTGCTGAGATAGCCCGTCTCGACCTCGGAGTCGTCGTTGAAGTCGCCGATCAGGGCATCGAAGTCCTCGAAGCCCACCGTGTCGTCGTCCTTCGTGGAGAAGTCGTCGTTGAAGGGATCGCCGTCGGAGAGCACGATCACGAAGTGCTTCTGGCAGGGACAGTTGGTCTCTCCTCCCGGACAGGCGAGAGGATCGGGAGGGACTTCGGAGCTCGAACTGCTGAACTGGCCGTCGGAGAGCCGGTAGGAGTACTCCGGGAACCGCGCCGGATCGGCAACAGCGGGATCGTCGGCCTCCTGGCCGAAGGGCCGCTCGGACTCGACGCGACTCATGAAGTAGGTGTAGACCTTGAAGAGGGACTCGGCGAGAGGTGTACTCGCGTTCGCGCTCAAGCTGTTGATGGCGCTGTTGAGCTGGCTCTGGTTGTTGCTGTAGTCGTCGAGGGCAGCCGTGATGTAGGCACCGTGCGAGCCGAAGAAGCGTGCCAGGCCGAAGCGGACCTCGTCCTTGAAGTCGGTGCACGTCGCTCCCTTCCCGAAGCCGCAGGTTCCGTTCGTCTGATAGATGACGTCCCGGGCAATCTGCCGTGCGGCGGTGATGCGACTGCGCTTGTAGAGAGGGAAGGTGGTGCCATAGAAGTAGTCGGTGCCGTTGTCGTCGGCATCGATCATGTCTACGTCGGTGCTGCTGTTTCCCTCGGCATCGAGGAAGTAGGGATCGGCGGCGTCGCTGAAGTACCACTCGACGTACCACTCGGAGTACCAGGTGGTGCTGCTCTGGCAGGGGTCGATGTACATCTTGCGGGTGTTTCCGCAGAAGCTGCGCTCGATGTATCCGACGCTCTCGGAGCTGCCGTCTGGGCAGATGATCGTCGAGGAGCTTTCGGCGTAGCCGGTTTCGTCCGAGTCGATCTGGAAGCGACAGTGGTTGGTATTGGCGTCACAGTTGTAGGACGTGTCGTTCTTGGTGCCCGTGCCGGACTCGGGCGAAGGCGAAGCGTCGTTCGGCTCGATGCGGTCGAAGATGGCGCAGGTGGAGGCCGTGGGGTCGTATTCCGGGTGGTACATGATCTCCCGCATCGACCCCGAGGTATCGACCAGGAAGACCACGTTCGGCGGCACCGCCGTGGTGAAGAGCGCTGTATCGTCGGCCCGGCTGGGCTGCGACGTGGCCAGCTGCCCAAGGAAGAAGACCACGGAGGCTGCGAGAGCCCGCTGGAGCTGGCGCGTTCGACTCATGTCGAGACTCCCTTCCCATGTCGGCGGCTCTGGCCGCCTTCCCCACGCCAGTCGAAAAGCAAGGCACGTGCCACGCGCGGCTCATCGGCTAGATCGCCGACTTCCTTGAAGAAGTCCGGAAAGGGGCAGCGCGCCCGAATCCCGCCGGGACCGCAATTGTCGGCGCGCCCGCGCAGGCTCCTGCGTAGTGGCGCAGCCGGGCTGTAGAGCTGTGCTGGGACTGGAGACCGGCAGCCCCGGGGCCCGGCCGCGAGCGGGCGGGGCCGGG
>CAZYOL010000201.1:0-8641 GCA_964649065.1 uncultured Spirochaetales bacterium | reverse complement strand
GCCAGCGCGTGCACCCGCCCCGGCGCGGCGAGCAGGCAGCGCAGGATCTCGGAGAGCGGCGGCGCGGCCAGGATCGGCCCCGCCTCGCGGCCCAGGGCCTGGAAGTGGTCCCGCAGGGCGAGCGCATCCTCGACGCGCATGCCGGCTGGCTCGAAGCGGGGATTCTGCAGGGCGGCGGCACTCGCCAGGCCGGCCGCCGCCAGCCCCAGCGCGCTCGCGACGGAGCGGGCCGGCCAGCCGGTCCCGAGCCAGCCCAGCGCCAGGCGCAGCAGCTCGGCGACGCCGAAGCCGGCCAGGGGCAGGGCGAAGAGCTCGCCCGCGCGCAGGGACGCGCTGCCCTCCGGGCCCGCGGGTGCGAAGAGCGCGAGCAGCAGGGCCGAGCCGCACAGGGAGAGGGCCGGCTCCCGGGGGCGCCGCGCGGCCAGGGCGATGCCGGCCGCGACCCAGGCGAGGGACGCGCCGTAGACGGCGAAGAGCACGCGCAGCAGGGCCTCGGGACCGCCGAGGCTGGGCGCACCCAGCCGCTCTGGCGAGAAGTGGCCGTGCAGCAGCATCGGAAGGCAGCCGAGGGCGAGTCCGGCGCCCAGCCCCGGCAGCCCGGGCAACGGGCGGCCCTCCCGGGCCAGGGACGATAGGGCGAGGGGCAGCAGCAGCCAGAGGGCGGCCTCGTGGGTGCCCACGGCCAGCCCGAGCAGCGCCCCGGCGGCGATCGCCCAGCCCGGCGAGGCCCCGGGCTCGCGCTGGAAGCGCAGCCAGAGCCGGGCGGAGAACAGGGCCAGGCTGGCGCCCAAGATCTCCGGGCCCGGCGCGACCCAGCCCGCCAGGCGCTCGCTGCCCCCGTGGAGCCAGAGGGCGACGCAGGCGCCGCCGGCCACGGGGGCCAGGCCGATGGCGTCGGAGCGGCTGGCCAGGTCGCGGGCGAAGCCGTAGAGCGCCAGGGTGAGCGCCAGCAGCAGCAGCCCGTTGCTGGCCGTCGCGAGCGCCGGGCCGACCAGCTCCACGGCTCCGGAGACCACCAGGGGGAAGCCGTAGGCGAGGGGGGTCTCGCCGAAGCCCGCCGAGAAGTCGCGGCCGAAGAGCAGCCAGGCCGCGGGCTCGTCCCACAGCACGACGGAGTGGCTGCGGTACAGGCGGAATCCGACGGCGCCGAGGATGGCGAGCAGGCCGATCCTCTCGACGCGACGAGCCAGCGCCCCCGCCCTCGCGCCGACCTCCGACACGAGCGCAGGATAACCCGGGGTCCGGGTGCCGGCCCGACGGGGGCGGGCCGGCGAGGCGCGGCTCGCGCCGGGGCGCCGAGCGATAGACTGCGACCGGTGAGCGACGGCGACCTCCTCGCGCGGTCCGCGACCTCCGCGCCGGTGGCACCGGACGCCCCGGGCGCGACCCTCGGCGAGCGCCTCCCGGAGGGCTCGCCCCTCGACGGCGACGCCATCCTCGATCGCTTCCTGGGCTGGGTCGCCGATACGGGGCTCTCTCCCTATCCCCAGCAGGAGGAGGCGCTGCTGGAGCTGATGCTCGGCCGCCACGTCGTGCTCGCCACCCCGACGGGCTCGGGCAAGTCGCTGGTGGCCCTGGGCCTCCACTTCAAGGCGCTGTGCGAGGGCGCGCGCTCCTTCTACGCGGCTCCGGTGAAGGCCCTGGCCAGCGAGAAGTTCTTCGCCCTGTGCCGCGATTTCGGGGCCGAGCGGGTGGCGATGCTGACCGGCGACGCGAGCATCAACGCCGGGGCGCCGGTGGTCTGCTGCACGACCGAGGTCCTGGCGAACATGGCCCTGCGCCAGGGTCCGGACTGTGACGCCCCCTACGTGGTCCTCGACGAGTTCCACTATTACGCAGATCGGGAGCGCGGCGTCGCCTGGCAGGTGCCGCTGCTGGCGCTGCAGGGCACCCAGTTCCTGCTGATGTCCGCCACGCTCGGCAACACGGCCCCGCTGGAGGAGCGGCTGCGGGAGCGCAGCGGTCGCGAGGTGGCGCACGTCGGCTCGACCGAGCGGCCGGTCCCGCTCGACTTCGAGTACCGGGAGACCCCGCTCCACGAGACCCTCGCCGAGCTGGTCGGCGGCGGGCGCGCGCCCGTCTACGTCGTGCACTTCACGCAGCGGGAGTGCGTCGAGCAGGCCCAGGCCCTCACCAGCGCCCAGCTGGCCGATCGCGAGCGGCGCCGCCGGGTCGCCGAGGCCCTGGGCGGCTTCCGCTTCGACACGCCCTTCGGGACCGACCTGAAGCGCTTCCTCTCCTTCGGCATCGGCGTTCATCACGCGGGCATGCTGCCGAAGTACCGGCTGCTCGTGGAGCGGCTGGCCCAGCAGGGCCTGCTCGCGGTGATCTGCGGCACCGACACCCTGGGCGTCGGCGTCAACGTGCCGATTCGCAGCGTGGTCTTCTCCCGGCTCTGCAAGTTCGACGGCGAGAAGGTCGCGATCCTGTCGGTGCGGGAGTTCAAGCAGATCGCGGGCCGGGCCGGGCGCAAGGGCTTCGACGAGCGCGGCAGCGTGATCTGTCAGGCGCCGGAGCACGTGATCGAGAACCGCCGGCTGGCGGCCCGCGCCGCCCGGGATCCGAAGCGGCGCAAGGTCGCCAAGAAGCGGGCTCCCGGGCGCGGCTTCGTGCCCTGGAGCCGTGAGACCTTCGAGCGCCTGATCGAGCGCCCTCCCGAGACCCTGGTCTCGCGCTTCGATCTCTCCCACGGAATGCTGCTGGCCGTGCTGCAGCGCGAGGACGCGGATCCGCTGCGCGGCGGCGGCTATCGCGCCCTGATCGAGCTGGTCGAGGCGAGCCACGAGAGCCCGGCCTCGAAGCGCAGGCTGCGACGCCGGGCGGCCGCGCTGCTGCGCTCGCTGCGCCGGGCCGAGATCGTCGAGGCGCAGCCCGGGCCGCGGGGCGGATCCCTGCGGCTGGCCGGCGAGCTGCAGCGCGACTTCTCGCTCCACCACTCGCTCTCGCTCTACCTGGTGGAGGCCCTCACGGCGCTGGTGCCCGAGTCGCCCGGCTATCCGCTCGAGGTGCTCACCCTGGTGGAGTCGATCCTCGAGAGCCCGGTGCCGATCCTGCGCGCCCAGCGCGACCGGGCCCGCGGCGAGCTGCTGGCCCGGCTCAAGGCCGAGGGCGTGCCCTACGAGGACCGCCTGGCCCGGCTCGAGGAGGTGAGTCATCCCCAGCCGGACGCGGACTTCGTCTACGAGAGCTTCGCCCTCTTCGCCCGCAGTCATCCCTGGCTGCGCCTCGAGGACATCCGGCCCAAGTCGATCGCCCGCGAGATGTTCGAGGGCTGCCTCGGCTTCGTCGACTACGTCCGGGAGCTGGGCATCGGGCGCAGCGAGGGGCTCTTGCTCCGCTATCTCTCCCAGGTGCACAACGTGCTGGTGCAGTCGGTCCCGGCGCAGGACCAGACCGAAGAGCTCTTCGACGTCGTCGCCTTCCTGCGCGCCCTGCTGCAGCGCGTCGACTCGAGCCTGATCGAGGCCTGGGAGAAGCTGCTCGAGCCGGAGCCGGAGACGGGCGCCGAGCCCCAGCCCCGGGTCTTCGACCTGGCCCTGCAGCCTCGCCTGCTCGCCGCGCGCGTGCGCGCCGAGCTGCACTCCTTCGTGCGAGCGCTGTCCCTGGCGGACTACGAGGAGGCCTCGTGCTGCCTGCGGCAGGACCCGGAGGATCCCTGGGACGCCGAGCGTCTGGAGTCGGCCCTGGCGGCCTTCCTCGCCGAGTACCCGCGTCTGCTCTTCACGCCGGAGGCGCGCCAGGCCCGCAAGACGCTGCTCAAGGCCACCGCGCCGCGCCGCTGGGACGCCTACCAGACCCTGCTCGACCCCGAGGGCGACGAGCTGTGGAGCGTCGAGGCCGAGCTGGACCTGCGCGACGAGCGCGACCCGGAGGGTCCCCTGCTGCGCCTGCGGCGGATCGGCCCGTGAGGGCCGCGATCGGCCTGGCGGCGGCGCTGGCCCTGCTCGCCTGCGCGCCCGCACCGCTCCCGGAGAGGGCCAACGTGCTGCTCGTGACCGTCGACACCCTGCGTCCCGACCGCCTCTCCTGCTACGGCTACCGCGGCCACGAGACGCCGCAGATCTGCCGCCTGGCGGAGGAAGGCGCGCTCTTCGAGCAGGCCTTCACCGACACCCCCTGGACGACGCCCTCCATGTCCTCGGTGCTGACCGGCAGCTATCCGACCCGGCACGGCTTCAAGTCGACCAACGCGAACCGCCTCGATCCCGAGCGCCTGACCCTGGCCGAGGTGCTGCGCGAGCGGGGCTACGCCACCGGAGCCGTGGTCGGCTCCTTTCCCCTGGACGCCATCTTCCAGCTGGACCAGGGCTTCGAGGACTACGACGACGCCTTCACGACGCCCATCTGGCGCTTCCCCGATCACCGTCCCGAGGCCCTCGAGAGCGAGTTCCGCGACACGCCGGAGGCCCGGCGCGACTTCATGCTGGCCAAGGCCGTGAACGACAGCCGGCGCAGCGATGCGGAGGTCAGCGAGGCCGCGCTGGCCTGGCTGGCGCGGCGCGACGAGCGGCCCTTCTTCCTCTGGGTCCACTACTTCGGCCCCCACAGCAAGCCCGACTGGAGCGTGCCGCCGTCCGAGCGCGACCGCCGGCACCTGCGCCAGTACGACCCGGACGTGCGCGAGAACGACCGCGAGGTGGGCCGCCTGCTCGAGGCCCTGGACGCCCAGGGCCTGCGCGAGAGCACCCTCGTCGTCTTCCACGCAGACCACGGCGAGAGCCTGGGCGAGCAGGGCTACCTGGGTCACGGCCAGCTCCTCAACGACGCGACCATGCGCGTGCCGCTGCTGCTGCGGATGCCGGGCGTGGTGCCCGCGGGGCGCCGCGTCGAGGCTCTGGTGCGCAACGTCGACATCTTCCCGACCGTGCTGGAGCTGACCGGCGGCTCGGCCGACCTGCCGCTCTCCGGCGAGAGCCTGCTGCCGCTGGCGCGCGGTGAGGCGGTGCCGCCGCGCAGCGCCTACATGGAGACCTTCTATCCCGCCCACGCCGCCTTCGCCTGGAAGGAGAAGCTGCCGGGGGGCGAGGAGATCGCGGTGGGGCTGGTGCGCCGCGGCATTCGCAACCAGCGCTGGAAGCTGGTCCGTCAGGAGACCCACGCCCTGCTCGACGTGAGCGCCGGGGCGCAGCCGACTCCGCCGCCCGCCCTGCGCCGCCGGCTGCAGAGCGAGCAGCTCTTCGACCTGCAGAAGAGCGAGGAGCGAGACGTGCTGGATCGCCACCCCCGGGTGGCCGCGGATCTGCGCGCCCTGCTGGAGGCCGAGCTGGCCCGCGAGGGCGGGCTGCGCGTCGCACCCATCGACGAGGAATCGCGCCTGCGCCTCGAGAGCCTGGGATACGGTGCGGACTAGGCGCTGGCTCGGGTCGCTGCTCGCCTCGATCCTGATCGGCTGCTCCGGCGAGAGCGGTCCGCCCGAGCGCATCGTGCTGGTGGTGGTGGACACCCTGCGGCGCGACCACCTCTCCGTCTACGGCGGGCCGGTCCAGACCCGCAACCTGGATGCCCTGGCGGGGCGGGGCCGGGCCTTCCGGAACGCCTACGCCTCCTTCCACCAGACCTCGATGTCGATGGGGGCGCTCTTCACCGGACGGACGCCGAGCCTGGAGAGCGGCGCCCTCGAGCCCAGCCTCCCCTGGACCGGCTCGACCTGGTGCGGCCTGGCCCGCTTTCGCGAGGCGACGGATCCGCCCGCCCGCTGCATTCCCGCCGCGCTGCCCACGCTGGCCGAGCGGCTGCGGGAGCTCGGCTACTGGACGATCGGCGTGGCCTCCAACCAGTTCCTCTTCGAGCCTTCGGGCTACAGCCGCGGCTTCGACGACTGGGTGGAGGTGGGCCCGAAGCCCGAGAGCGCGGGACCGTGGGGCCGCTTCGTCCTCGACGGAGCGGTTCGCGAGCGCACCTGGATCCACGTGAACCAGGCCGCCCGGGCCGCCCTCGAGCGTCGCCCCCGGGACCGCCTCTTCCTCTACGTCCACTACATGGACGTGCACGACTACGCCGTCGGCAGCGAGCCCGCAAAGCTCCGGGGCGCCTACGCGCGCGCCGTGGCGGCGGTCGACGTGGCGGTGGGAAGGCTCCTCGAAGCCCTGGAGCAGCAGGGCCTGCGGGGCTCCACCAGCGTGATCGTGACCTCCGACCACGGCGAGCGCCTGGGCGAGCGCCACGCGCTGCGCGGGACCTCGGGCCACATGGGGAATCCCTCCTTCCAGGAGCTGCTGGCGATTCCCTTGATCGTCTCGCCGGCTCCCGCCGGGCCCTCCAGGCCGCTGCTCCGCAGCCAGGATCTGCACGCCCTGATCCTGGGCATCGCGCGCGGCGGCGCGGCCGAGATCCCCGGCAGCGCCGAGCTGCTGATCGGCGAGAAGCGCTACCGCACCTATCTCGACGGTCGCTTCAAGACGGTGATTCGCAGGAGCGACGGCGCCACCGCGCTCTTCGACCTGCAGGAGGATCCCCAAGAGCTTCGCAATGTGGCAAAGTCGCACCCCACCGTGCTCCGCCGACACCTCGAACGCATCGAGAGCGAGTCGCGGGCCCTGGCCTCGGGACCCGCGCGGTCCTCCGAGCTCTCGGAAGGCGACCGCCAGAGGCTCCGGGCGCTCGGCTATCTGCAGGAGTAGCCGAGGCGCATGGCGGGCGACTTCCTGCTGCTGCTGGTCGGTCTGTCCCTGCTGCTCGGCGGGGGCGAGACGGTGGTCCGCGGGGCGACGAGCCTGGCCCGCGCCATGGGGGTCTCGCCCCTGGTCATCGGCCTCACGGTCGTGGCCTTCGGAACCAGCGCTCCGGAGCTCGCCGTCAACGTGATCGCCGCCTGGCGCGACCGGCCCGCGATCAGCTTCGGGAACATCATCGGCTCGAACCTGGCCAACATCGGCCTGATCGTCGGGCTCACGGCCATGATCCGGCCGATCGTGATCCAGGGCGTGGTGATTCGACGCGAGCTGCCGATGATGCTGCTGGCGACGGCGGCGGCGGTGGTGATGGCCCTCGACGGCTACCTGCGCACGGGGGCCGGCTTCTACGATCGCTCCGACGGGCTGCTGCTGCTGCTGCTCTTCGGGGTCTTCCTCTACTACACGGTGGGCGACTTCGTGCGCCAGCGGGCCCAGAACGGCAGCAGCGAGATCGGCGGCCCCAGCCCTCCCCCCGCCTCGCTGCGCTTCCTGGTCGGGCCCATGCTGCTGACGATCGGCGGGCTGGTCGCCCTGGTCTTCGGGGGCGGCCTGACCGTCGAGGCCGCCGAGCGCTTGGCCCACAGTCTCGGGGTGCCCGACGAGATCATCGGCCTCACCATCCTGGCCGTCGGGACCAGCCTCCCCGAGCTGGCCGCCTCGGTGGTCGCCAGCCTGCGCGGCCACGTGGAGCTGGCGATCGGGAACGTCGTCGGCTCCAACATCTTCAACCTGCTGCTGGTCATGGGCATCACCTCGGTGGTGCGACCGGTCGAGGTCCCGGCCGTCGGAGGCTACGACCTGGCCCTGCTCTCCGTGCTCTCCTGCATGCTGATGGGCGTGGCGGTCACCTACGCCAGGCAGATCGTCCGCACCGAGGCGGTACTGCTGCTGCTCCTCTACCTCTCCTACATCATCTGGCGCTCGGGCTTCTCGATCCCCGCCTGAGGCCTCGGCTCTCGCGCTCGATGCGGGCCCGGGAGGCGGCCCAGGAGCAGATCGGGCAGCTCGCCAGGTCGTGGCCGCGGGCGGGGCAGTGCTCGCGCCCGAAATAGATGATCTGCAGGTGGACGAGGCCCCAGGACTCCGGCGGGAAGAGCCGCTTCAGGTCGGCCTCGGTGCGCTCCACGCTCTTGCCCGAGGACAGGCCCCAGCGCGCGGCCAGGCGGTGGATGTGCGTATCGACGGGGAAGGCCGGGCGGCCGAAGGCCTGCGCCATCACCACGCTGGCGGTCTTGTGGCCGACGCCGGGCAGGGCCTCGAGAGCCTCGAAGTCCTCCGGCACGCGCCCTCCGTGCCGCTCGACCAGGAGCTGCGACAGGGCCTTCAGGTTGCGGGCCTTGCCCGGCGCCAGGCCACAGGACTGGATCCGCTCCTGGATCCGCGCGACCGGCAGGGCCGCCATCGCGGCCGGGCTGCGCGCGATGGCGAAGAGGCCCGGCGTGACCCGGTTGACGCGCTCGTCCGTGCACTGGGCCGAGAGCACGACCGACACCAGCAGCGTAAAGGGATCGACGTGATCGAGGGGGATGGGCGGCTCCGGGTAGAGGTCGTCGAGAATCGCGCGAATCCGCTCCGCCTTCTCTGCGCGCTTCACCACGGCCGAGCATAGCCGTGGAGCCGCGGGTATCCTGCGAAGATGGGGGAGGTCGAAGAGCTGGCGGCGCGCTCCTTCCAGCCCTGCAGCGCCGAGACGCCGCGCCTCGAGGGAGCGGCGCTCGCAGATTTCCACGAGCGCCTCGGCGGGGGCTGGCAGCTGGTGGAGCAGCATCACCTGGAGAAGCTCTATCGCTTCGAGGACTTCGCCCAGGCCCTCGACTTCGTGAACGACGTCGGCGATCTGGCGGAGGCGCTCGACCACCACCCCGACATCCGGCTCTCCTGGGGGCGCGTGGTCGTCACGATCTGGACCCACGTCGTGGACGGGCTCAGCGAGGGCGACTTCGTGTTCGCGGCCAAGCTCGACCGCC
>CAZYOL010000200.1:0-8651 GCA_964649065.1 uncultured Spirochaetales bacterium | reverse complement strand
GGCCGCCGGGCGGGGGGAGGCTTCGGCCTCGCCCCGGCGCCAGGGCGATAGATCCAGCCCGTCGCGCCCCGACGGCCCCTCGGCCCCGACCAGCGCCAGCACGGTCGGCGTCAGATCCTCGAGCTGGGCGTCGCCGGCGAGACGCCGGCCGGCCGGGACACCCGGGGCGCGCACCAGCAGCGGCACCCTCACCAGCTCGTCGAAGAGCGTGCGCCCGTGTTCGAGGAGCCCGTGGTCTCCGAGGCCCTCCCCGTGGGCGGAGGTCAGGAGCAGCGCGGTGCCCTCCAGCAGCTCCAGCAGCCGGAGTCGCTCCACGAGCTTGGCGAGCTGCGCGTCTGCGTAGGCGATCTCGCCGCGGTAGGCCCGGAGCCGCTCGCGCAGCTGTCGGCTGCCGATGCCGAGCTGCTCGGGGGGGGACTTTCTCTCGAGGGAGACGGGCAGCTCCGGCGAGAGTCGGAAGCCGGGCGGCGGGTCGTAGGGCGTGTGGGGATCGAAGAGGTGGACCCACACGAAGAAGCGCTGGCCGGCGTGGGCGGTGATCCAGCGCATCGCCTGGGCCACGGTCGCCCCGCCACGGCTCCAGAAGCGCTCGCGCCGTCGACCCGCCCACAGGAAGGGCTCGGTCGGCTCGAAGGAGAAGTGGTCGAAGCCCCGGTCGAAGCCGAAGCGCCGATCGAGCAGGGTGCTCGAGACGAAGGCCGCGGTGGCAAAGCCCTGCTCGCGCAGGCGGCTGGCCAGGGTGGGAAGCCTCGGATCCAGCGGCGCCCCGTTGGTGAGCGTGCCGTGTCTCCACGGGTACAGCCCCGTGAGCAGTGAGGCGTGCGCGGGCCCGGTCGAGGGCACCGGCGTGCAGGCCTGCTCGACGAGCGCGCCCTCTGCGGCCAGCGCGTCGAGCGCCGGTGTCGCCACGGGGCTCCCGTAGGCCCCGACGTGATCGGCGCGTAGCGTATCGATCGTGACCAGGACCACCCGCTCGGCCCGAGGCGGAGCGGGGGCCCCTGGCGACGAGCCGGGCGCCGAGACCAGCCCCCAGAGCGCCAACCCGGCCGCCCCGAAGGCGCGGAGCGCCGCCCGACCGGCGCGCCTCCCGCGACGTCCGCAATCCACGCCGCGGGAGGCTATCAGCTCCCCGAGGGGCCCCACAGGAAACCCTTTTCCGTGAGAGTGGAACGGACTTTCACCGGCCCGCCGACGGGCGCCCCTCCAGGCCCGAAACGAACGGACAAGTACCTGATTCTCATGAGCTTATTGATTCCCCGTGGGAATCCGGGCGGGGCACGACGCTTGCATTCCGCTGAGGGCGGAAGGGGATTGCACTCCACGTGCGACGCACACGTGGGCCCCCTTCCCGACAGACGCAGAAGACGCGATCCGCAGGGCCGCTGGCGGCTGGGCGCCGAGTGGGCTGGACCGGACCGGACCGGAACCGGGAAGAGGGAAGGGGAATGTTGGGTGCAATTCGACGCGGGGCGCTGGTCGCCCTGCTGGCAATGGGTGTGGCCGCCTCCGCGCAGGCCACCCCGCTGGGGCTGAGCCCCGGCGATTTCGTCACGTCGATCTCGATCGATTCGCTCTCCAGCCCGCCTGGGCCGGGCAACCCGGGCGATGGGGCGAGCTACGACGTCAACACGAGTCTGCTCTCGTCGCAGGGGCGGATCAACTCGCTGCTGGCCAGCGGCAACGTCCTCGTGCCCACGGGCGGGACATTCGAATTCGACGCGCTGTTCCTGAACGAGTCTCTGATCGACCCGTTCCCGGTCAGCCCGTTTCGCGTGGGCAGCGCGAATCTGGGGCCGACGGGAAGCTCTCCGGACTTCACGCTCTTCGAGAACGGCAACGTGATCCTCACCGGCGACTTCGTGAGCCTCACGCTCTCCGCCTTCGTCAACATCAACCTCACCACCCCGCAGCAGGTCTCGGCAGTGGGCACGGTGGCGTTCACCGGGGGCGACGCGAACCTGCTGAACGCGCTCGGCGGCATGGGCGGCCAGGCCAACGTGCTGATCGACGTCACCGTAGGCGACTTCTCGCCGACGCTCGACGTGCTGGCGGCGGACAACAACATCTTCAACAGCAACTTCGACGCGTCCTTCACCGGGCAGCTGATCCCGCTGATGCCGGCGCCCTTCGTGCCCGAGCCTTCGACGGCACTGCTGGTCGGCTTCGGGCTCGCGGGAATGCTCGGCGTGGCCCGAAATCGCGAGGCTCGTCGGGGCCGGGCGTAGCCGCCGCCGGCTCGAGTGGCTTCTCGAGGAGCGTAGGGAGCGAACGAGGGGAATGAAGATGCGTCGATCTCGCCGAAATGCAGTGCTGCTGTTCGCAGTCGTGGCCGGGCTCCTGGGAGCCGGGACGGCGGCTGCCGATTCGATCTTTTTGAGCGGCGTGGACGTGACGACTGCCTTCACGGCCAACAACACGGCCACGAACAAGGGCCTGTTGAGCTTCACGAACGGCGGAGCAGCGGGGGACCCGGGAGTCGTGGACTCCGCCGGGGCGCCCGGGCTGATTCCCATCGGACCGAGTGGAGCCACGGTCTTCTTCGACGCGACGCTCTCCGGCTTCAACGTCAACAACACCACCGTCTTCGATCCCGCGACGGCCCTGGCGAACCAGGCGAACTTCGTGGGCCGGACCCTCGTGCCCGGAAACCCGGCGACGCGCACGCTCACCTTCGAGATCCGCGACTCCACTCAGTCGACCACGCTGCTCGCCTTCCAGGCGCTGGTCTACGAGGACGAGTTCACGGCGGGGATCGGCGGCCCGGACCCGTCGACCGGCTCCGCCGGCATCGCCGTCAGCACCGTGGTGACCGGCCCCGACGATCCGGCGGGCGACGGCGCCATCGGGGTGGGCAACCTGACGGTCGGGCCCTGCGGGGGCCTGGGAGCTTGCGGGAACGAGCTGATCCTCGTCGGAGGAACCCTGGCCGCCGACTACGGCGGCGTGGGCTCGATCGGCTACCTCAACATCCGTCTCGTCTCGCCCAACCCCAGCATCCCGAAAAACTTCTTCGGATTGAACCAGGGCTACTGGGCCGACGACTTCGACGCCGGCAACGGCCTGCAGAACGCACCGACCGTCTGGGAGCTGGCCATCGTCCCGATTCCGGAGCCCGGTACCTTCGCCAGCGTCGCTGTCGGCTTGCTGACCATGGCCTCGATCCGGCGCAGATCTTCGACTCGCGACTAGCTGCGCCGAGGCTTCGGAAGACGGCTACACTAGGGCGTCAGCAGAGGCGCCCCGCGCCTATCGGCTCGTGCTCTCGAGCGGAAGTGCTCTCGAGCGGAAGTGCTCTCAAGCGGAAGTGGGGTGGCGTGTCGAGCGGCTTTCGTCGTCTATGGCAGTCCTTGCTGCTGTCGGGCCTCCTGGCCCTCGCGGGAGGCCAGCCCGCCGGCGCCGGCACCGGAGACCTGAACGGCGACGGTAGGATCGGAGCGCTGGACTACTCGCTCTTCCTGCCGTTCTTCGGATCTCTCGCGGGAGACCTCCGCTACGACCCGGCGGCCGACGTCGACGGGAACGGTGCCATAGGCGCATCGGACGCCTCCTTCTTCACGGGGAAGATCGGCCTCGAGCTGGGAAGCTCCGACACCACGCCCCCGACGCTCTTCGTCACGCTGAACGACATTCCGGACGACATGAACGATGTCCTCGTCGTTCCCCCGAACGGCTTCGTGATCACCATCGACATGGACTCGGGAGGCGAGAGCCTCCTCGACCTGCCCAGCCTCTCGGTCACCAGCAGCCAGGCCGTCGGCTCCCTCGCGCCGGGAGCCGAGCTGCTGCCGAGCTTCGACTGGGTCTCGCCCACGCGGGCCACCTACACCATCCCCGACACGCTGAGCCTGGCGCGCACGACCCATGAGCTCACCGTGAGCGTGCGCGACCTCGCCGGCAACGAGGCCCTGCAGACCTTTGCCTTCGCCGTGCGCGACTTCAGCGCCGGCCCACCGCTCGGAAACCCGCAGGTCGTCCACGTCGACTTCGATCAGGACCGGAACCTGGGCCCGGAGCTCGACTTTCTCGAGTCCATGCGGGAGTTCGGTCTCTCCTCCCCCGCCGATCCCGTCACGGAGCAGATCTCCCGGGACACGATCGTCGCCGAGATCATTCGGCAGGTCTGCCACTTCTACGGCCTCGACGCGAGCTGCCAGCCGGACCCCGATCGAGATCCGGTGAACATCACCTTCTCCTCCACGACTCCGACCGAGCCCCACTCGCGCATCTGCGTCGGAGGAGAGTCGCCGCAGGGCGGGTCCTTCCTGGGGGCGGCGACCCTGGACAAGAACAACCTGGTCGAGACCAGTGACGAATGCGCCACCGCCTCCCTCTTCGGCGTCTTCCCGCACGCCATCGACAATCTCTGGGGCGGGGACCCGGGCTTCCAGAGCGCCTTCGCGGGAGTCGACCCCGACCTCGGCGGCACGCCCTTCGGCGAAGACCCGCTCGACGCCATCATCACCGCCCCCTCGTGGGACATCGATACTGCGCCGGCCGCCGAGCGCACGCGGGCCTTCGCCGTGATCGCCGCAGCGCAGGCCTTCTCGAGCATCACGGCCGCCGGCATCGCCCACGAGGTCGGCCACATGCTGGGCCTGGCGGCGCCGGGGCCGGTGCCGGGAGGGCTCTACGGCGGCGAGTCCGGGGGCCGGCTGGATCACAACGTGACGACGTTGGGCGGAACCCCCAGCCAGAACTACCTGATGAACACGGGCGCCAGCTTCAGCTACGAAGAGATCGCCGGTCCCCTGCGCCCGGTCTTCCGGCCGCTCGCAGCGGCCTACCTCCACGACCGCATCGCGCTGAACGACCAGGTCACCGAGCTGCTGCCGCCGATCGCCTTCTACGACGTGACGACCGCCGGAGATCCGGACCCGGCGCCGCCGGCGGTCGTCGTCTTCGACTCGAGCTCGGGCGACAGCGTCGAGATCGTCCTCAAGGGCCAGAACTTCTCGGGAATTCCGGTGGTCGAGCTCTCGAACGACGCGCTCCAGCTCCCGCTCGCCACCTTCAACGAGCAGCTCGTGGACTCGGAGACGGTGACGGCCCAGGTCAGCCGCTTCCTCATCGCGCCGCTCCTCTTCGATGTCCGTATCGTGAGCGGCGACGACCAGTCCGCCCTGCTGGAGGACGCGCTGCTGGTGGTCTTCGAGTAGCGCTAGCCCCCCTGCAGAGCCCGGAGCCGCAGCCGTGCGGCCAGCGAGAGGGGGTTCGCCGGGGGCGTCCTGGCGACGATGCGCAGGTAGAGGGCCGTGGCGACCCGGGCGTCTCCGTCCTGCTCGGCGAGCAGCGCTCGCCGATACATGGCGTAGCCGTGGTTCGGGTCGAACCCCAGGGCCGCGTCGTAGGCCTCCCGCGCGGCGGCCTGGTCTCCTGCGGCAAGGCGCAGGTCTCCGACCTGCGCGTAGAGGGCCGGGTCCTGCGGGCGCTCGCGCAGGAGCTCACGCAGCACGGTCTCCGCCGCCGAGCCGAAGCCGTTTCGCTCCAGCAGGAAGGCGTGGATGATGCGGCCCTGGGGGAGCCCCGGATAGCGCTCGAGGGTGGCCTCCCACTCGGCCAGGGCCCGTTCGTAGCGGCGCAGGGAGGCGAAGAAGTGGGTCCGGGCAAAGCGTCGGATCCGGTCGGCCTCTCCTGGCTCCCCGTCCAACGGGGCGAAGACATCGGGCGCATCCGGATCGATCTCGGCGGCCTGCAGCGCGCCGTCCCGCGGCAGGCGCACGAAGAGGACCGCCGCTTCGTCCACGTGGACCATGCGCCAGTTGGTGTTCAGATACAGCCACCACAAGAGCTCCCCGGAGCTGACCAGGCTGTAGTGCACCAGGGCGGCACCGAAGTGGAACTCGGCGTCGAGCGCGCGAAAGCGGGTCGGGTCGCTGGCCTGCAGCTCGACGAAGCGCTCGGCTCCGTAGATCTCGAGCCGGCCGTCGACCATGACCCGGTAGTCGGGAAACAGCCGCCAGACGAGGTAGCCGCCGTCGGCCATGTGGTGGAAGATCGGACCGGGAGGTCGATGCTCGGCGATCCAGTCCACTGCCCCGACGGGGTGGAACTCCTGCATCGGACCGAGGCCCAGGGCCCGGGAGGAGCCGAGGCGGGGGAAGAAGCGATCCGAGGCGACGTCCAGGCAGAGCAGCCCCAGCAGCGCGGCCAGCCCGGCCCACGCCACCCGGCGCGCCCACGTCGCGTGGCCCGGCCCTCCCCTCTCCCGCCGGGCGGCGCGGACATCGAGCCACTCGTTGGCGTTTCGCACCAGGATCGGGGCCGCCACGATGGCGAAGAGAGCCACGTTGCGACGGGCGCCGAGGGCCAGGTAGAGAAAGGCGACCCAGACCAGGGGATGGCTGGCCGGCAGCCGCCGCCAGTTGGCCAGCATGGCCAGGAAGGAGAGCCCGGCCATGGCGCCCAGGGCCGCCAGCCCGAGTGCGCCCCCCGCGCCCTCCCGCGCGAGGGGCGGGATCAGCTCGGAGATGATGGAGCCGAAGAGCCCCCGCTCCTCCGGGGGCCCGATCATGTCGAGCTGCTGCAGCGGATACAGCGCACCCTCGAGGCCGTTCGGGTTCAGCAGGGATGCCGCGGTGGCCAGCCCCGTGACGGCGGCCAGGCGGCGCAGCTCGGCCGGCCGCAGCGACTCGCCGGGGGAGACCAGCGGCCGCAGCAGCTCGGCGCTGAGGTAGATGCCGCAGAGGGCGAGGCCCAGCGCGTAGAGGCCGTGCACGTTCACCCAGACGAGCTGGATCGCCACCACGCCGAAGACCCAGCGATCGGGCCTGCGGCCGTGGCGCTCGAGCAGCGCCAGCACTCCGGCCAGACAGAGGAAGGTGAGGAGTTCCGGCCTCGGCATGAAGCGGTCGCAGGCCAGGATCAGCATCAGCGTCAGGGCCAGGAGGCTCGTCTCCGGCCGTTCGCGACGCGCTCCGATGCCGGCCACCAGTGCCACCAGGCCCAGCACCAGCACGGCCTTGGCCACCACGACGCCGCCGTGGCCTCCCAGCCGGTAGACGCCGTAGAGCCCCAGCTGGTGCAGCCAGTGGACGTCGATCCAGCGCTGTCCCTCGACGGTGTAGGTGTAGGGGTCGAGCTGGGGAACCCGCCCGTTCTCCACGATCCACTGGCCGGTGCGCAGGTGCCACCAGTAGTCGAAGCTGCGGATCTGCTGCAGCGCGAGCAGGGCCGCGAAGAGGAAGAGGGCCCCCCAGGCCAGAACGGGCAGCCAGCGCCAGGCAGGCCGCTCGCTCACAGGTCCCAGAAGAAGTCCTCGTTCGTCAGCTCGGGCTCGGCCGCCCCCGGCTCCGCCTCCCGGCCCGGCCCGGCGGGCAGCTCGCCGGAGCGCAGCAGGCCTTCCAGGTGCTGCTCCAGATCCAGGGTCTCGCGCTCCCAGTAGCTCTCGGTGCCGAAGTGAGGGAAGGCGGAGGGAAAGGCCGGATCCTCCCAGCGCCGGGCGATCCAGGCGGCGTAGAAGACGTTGCGGTAGGCGCGCAGCGGCTCGACGAGCCGGAGCCAGCGCGCGTCGAAGTCGCGAAGCTGGCGATAGGCGTGGATCATCTGCTCGCGCTGCCAGCGACCCTGGGCATCGCGGCCGGGGGCCAGCATCCAGACGTCGTGCACGGCCGGGCCGCTCACGAAGTCGTCGAAGTCGAGGAAGAACCAGCCCTGGTCGCCGCGCAGCAGATTCCCGACATGGCAGTCGCCGTGGATCCTGTGGAGCGGGACGTCCCGGCTCAGCTCGTCGTAGAGCGCCGCCACGCCTTCGACGGCCCGGCGGTAGCGGCGGGCGCAGGAGGGCGGCAGCCTCGCGGCCTCCTCCAGCTCGCCCAGGGGCTGCAGGACCGCACTGGCCGCGTCCAGGGAGCGCCGGTGGGGCGCCGCGCGCGTGGCCCCGACGTTGTGGATGCGGGCCAGCAGCCTTCCCAGCACGCCCAGCTCGGCCTCGCGCAGCTCGTCCGGCGCCCGTCCGCCGGTGCGGGGCCAGACCGCGTAGTGGATCCCCTCGACCTGGTGCAGCGTCTCGCCGTCGGGGAAGCCGAGCGGCGCGCAGACGGGCACCTCGGCCTCGCGGAGATCGGCCAGGAAGGCGTGCTCCTCGAGGATCGCCGGCCGGCTCCAGCGACCGGGCCGGTAGAACTTGACCACCACGTGGGAGCCGTCCTCGAGACGCAGGTCGTAGACCCGGTTCTCCAGGCAGGTGAGCGGCGTGCAGTGGCCGGTGGGCTCCAGGCCCGCGGCCTCGACGGCGCGCAGCACCTCGTCCGGCGTGAGGCGGAAGAAGAACTCGGAGCGCTGCATCGCCCGCGGAGCATACCGCGCGCCACGTGGCGGCGCGGAGCCCGTTTCGTTAACGTTCCTGGATACTTGCACGGAGAGAACCGGTGAGCGAAATCTCCCGCGACCGCCCCTGGGTGTTCCGCACCTACTCGGGTCACAGCTCGGCACGGGCGAGCAACGCCCTCTACAGGACCAACCTGGCCAAGGGCCAGACGGGCCTCTCGGTCGCCTTCGACCTGCCGACCCAGACGGGCTACGACGCGGACCACCCGCTGGCGCGGGGCGAGGTGGGGAAGGTCGGCGTTCCGATCTCGCACGTCGAGGACATGCAGCGGCTCTTCGAGGCGATCCCCCTCGAGCAGATGAACACCTCGATGACCATCAACGCC
>CAZYOL010000199.1:0-8676 GCA_964649065.1 uncultured Spirochaetales bacterium | reverse complement strand
GAGCGGGATGAAGATCAGGTTGAAGGGGATGATCGTGCCCCAGAAATGGATCTTCCCGAGGGTGTCGTTCATCATCCGGCCCCAGATCTTCGGGAACCAGTAGGTCACGCCGGCGAAGAAGCCGATGATGGCGATGGGGAAGAAGGTGTAGTGGAAGTGGGCGAGCACGAAGTAGGTGTCGTGCATGTAGATGTCCGCGCCCGAAGCCCCCAGGAAGATGCCCGTGACGCCGCCGATCAGGAACTCGGCGATGAAGGCCAGGGCCCAGAGCATGGGCGTGGAGAGCGTGATCGAGCCGCCGTAGAGGGTGGCCACGTAGATGAACATCATCTCGGCGATCGGGATCGAGATCAGCAGCGTGGTCACCGTGAAGACGTGGGCCATCCGGGGATCGATTCCGGCGATGAACTGATGGTGCGCCCACACGGTGAAGGAGAGCACGCCGGTGCCGAAGACCGTGTAGAGCACGGTGCGGTAGGCGAAGAGCTTCTTGCGGGCGAAAGTGGTCACGATCTCCGCGACGATGCCCACTGCGGGCAACAGCACCACGTAGACCTCCGGGTGGCCGAAGAACCAGAAGAGGTGCTGCCAGAGGATCGGGTCCCCGCCCTTGTCCGGGTCGAAGAAGGCCGTCCCCACCTGCTGATCCATGAAGAGCATCACCGCCCCGGCGATCAGCGGCCCGACCGAGGCCATGAAGAGGACGCTCGCCGCAACGATCATCCAGATCACCATGGGGATGTCGTAGATGCCCATGCCCTTGGCGCGGGAGTTCATGGCGGTGGTGACGAAGTTGATGCCGCCCAGCAGGAAGGCGGCGAACTCGAGAGCGACGGCCACCAGGAAGATCGAGGAGCCCAGGGGCGTCAGGCTGTACTCGGCCTTGGAGGAGAGTGGCGGGTAGATGGTCCAGGCGCCGGCGAAGCCGCCCCCGGGCACGAAGAAGGAGGCGATCAGGACCAGGGAAGAGAGCAGGAAGATCTGGTAGGAGAGCCGGTTGAGCCGAGGGAAGACCATGTCGTCACAACCGACCATCAGCGGGATCAGGTAGTTCCCGAAGGCCGCGATCAGGACCGGCATCGCGAACCAGAAGATCATGATGGCGCCGTGGTTCGTGACCAGGGCGTTGTACTCGGCCGCCGAGACCTGGCCGAAGCCCGGCACCGAGATTCCCGGGAAGGCCAGCTGCATGCGGAAGGCGTAGGCGAAGTAGCCGCCGATCACGGCCATGAGGATGCCCGTGAACATGTACTGGAGCGCGATCATCTTGTGATCGGTCGAGAAGACGTACTTGCTCCAGAAGGACTCTTCGTGGTGCCCGTGGGCGTCGGCGCCGTGCTCGACGGGAATGCGCTCGGCCATGCTCCCTACTCCTCCGCCGCCGGCCGCTGCGCCGACGCCAGCTCGATTCCGCTCTCGCGAGCCATCCAGGCCGTATGCTGCTCGGCCGTCTCGATGTGGATCCGGGCCCCCATCAGGCCGTGGCCCACGCCGCAGATCTCGGCGCACTGGACGTCCCACTCGCCCGTCCGCGTGGGCTGGAACCAGCCGGTGATGACGCGACCGGGAATGGCGTCCTGCTTCAGCCGGAAGACCGGCACCGAGAAGTTGTGGAGCACGTCCTTCGACTCGAGCTTGTAGTGGTAGAGGGTGTCCTTCTGGACGTGGAGCTCGTTGACCTTGACGATGTCGTCCGCGCTGCCGAGCTCTCCATCCGGCCCGGGGTGGTGGAAGGTCCAGGCCCACTGCTGGCCGACCACCCGGACGGTCTGGTCGGGCTCGGGGAGGTTCTGCTTCACGTCGTACCAGACGCGAACTGCGAAGACGATGATCACCACGTCGAAGAGCAGCACGGCCAGGTGGGGATAGGTCACCCACTTCTTCTCGCCCGGCGTCTCTCCCGCGACGTACTGGGCGCGGACGCCCTCCCTCTTGCGGAAGCGGAAGATCAGCCAGAAGAACACCGCCTGGGTCGCCACGAACCAGAAGGCGACGATCCAGAAGATCAGCTCCCAGACGAAATCGATGTCGCCCGCGAAGGTGGAAGCCGAGGGAACCAGCTGCTCGATCATCGGATTGGGGACCTCAGAGAAGGATGAAGAGGAAGACGACCGCGATGAAGCCCGCGACCCCCACCATGGAGATCATGAACGTCCGAAATGCGAGCTCATCCGCCGACCAGGCCTTTGCCATCGGAGCACCTCCTGCCGTCTATTGCGGCGATCCGTCGAGCGTCTTGATGTAGGCGATGACGTCCAGGATGGCCTGCTCGTTCGGCAGGGTGTTGGCCATGCCCACCATGACGCTGCCGATCGCGTCCTGCCCCCGGATGCCGGCCTTGTACTTCTGCAGGGTCGTCTGCATGTACCAATCGGCCTGGTGGAAGATCGGGGGCGCATTGAGGGCCTGGTTCCCGTCGCCCTGCGGCCCGTGGCAGGCCTGGCAGACCGCGTAGTAGCTGGCGCCGCGCTCCGGGTCGCCGCCTTCCAGAGTGGGCTCGACGTCGACGCGCGGCAGGCTCGAGACGTAGCGCGCCAGCGCCTCGAACTCCTCGTCGCCGCGCAGCGAGCGGGACATCGGATACATGCGCAGGCCGGCGAGATCGTCCGGATGGGTGCCGCGAAGGCCGGCGGCGTAGTTGCGCAGCTGGCGCTCGACGTACCACTCGGGCAGGCCGGCAATGTTCGGCGCCAGCGCCACGGCGTTGCCCTCTCCCTCGGGCCCGTGGCACTGCTGGCAGAGGTCGTAGAGCGACTCGCCGTCCGCTTCCGCCGAGGCGCCGGGCGCGGCGACGGCCCCTGCCCACAGAGCCAGCGTCGCGAGTCCGAGCGTTACGATCCAATTCATCCGGTCTCTCTCGATACCCCACCCCTGAACGCGATCCGGGCCGCCTCCAGGTGGGGCCATGTCGAGAGGAGGCGGGGTCCGCCCGGCGGCGACGCCGAGTCGGCGTCATCCGCGCGGATCCTCCGGATCGGACGACCGGGGAGTAGCCCACTCAACCCCTTTTCTCAAGGCAAATCCGGGGCCTGGACGCCCCCGGGCCCGGGGGCTGCCAGACCGACGACGGGGCGTTCCGCCCCGTCCAGGGCACGCGCCGGGGGCGGGCCGGGCGGAGCGGGATTCCAGGGGTACAGCAGCAGATAGATCAGCACGCCGGTGACCGAGACGTACATCCAGATCGGCCAGGCGAAGCGGGCCAATCGGCGATGCGCCTGCAGCCGGCCCTGCGACCCCCAGCGCAACAGCAGGATCGCCATCACCGGAACGGTCATGGCCAGCGTGACGTGGCTCGCGAGCAGGACGAGATAGGCGACCTTCGCCGGGCCCTCGGCGTGGAAGGTGGTGTTCTCGAAGCCGCGCGAGGCCTTGTGGACCAGGTAGAGCAGCAGGAAGAGGCAGGACACGGCGAAGGCCGTGGTCATGACGCGCCGGTGCGCCCTCCGTTTGCGCTGGCGCACGAGCAGCAGTCCGGCGACCAGCAGCAGCGCGGCCAAGGCGTTCAGGGAGGCATTCAGCGCCGGCAGCGACTCGAAGCTCACCGGAGCGGCCGGAGGCTCAGGCCAGCGCCCGGTCCGCCAGCATCGCCAGGAAGAGCGCGAAGAGATAGACCAGGGAGACGCGGAACAGCCGCTTTGCGGCGGCCTCGCTGCGTTCGGTCAGGACCCGAACGGCGCAGACCACGAACCATGTGTCGAGGAGTAGCGCCGCGGCCAGGTAGGTCCACCCGAGCAGTCCCAGCGGAACCGGCGCCAGGGTCACCGGCACCAGCGCCAGGGAGTAGGCGAGCATCTGCCAGCGCGTGGGGCCTTCGCCCGCGACCAGCGGCAGCATGGGGATGCCGGCGCGCTGGTAGTCCTCCTGGCGGAAGAGGGCGATCGCCCAGACGTGGGGCGGCTGCCAGAGGAAGACGATGCCGAAGAGCAGCCAGCCGGCCGGGCCTACGTGCCCGTTTACCGCGGCATCGGCGATCAGGGGCGCCGCGGCTCCGGCGGCTCCGCCGACGACGGCGTTCCAGGCGGAGCGCGGCTTCAGCCAGACGGTGTAGACGAAGACGTAGAAGAGGATGCTGGCGACTCCCAGGGCGGCCGGGAGGAAACCCGCGACGGCGTAGAGGAGCGCCGTGGAGACGGCGGCCAGCCCGACCCCGAAGCCCAGGGCCCCGGCCGGCGGAAGCTCTCGAGAGGGGAGCGGGCGCGAGCGGGTGCGCTCCATCAGTGCGTCCAGGTCGCGCTCGATGTAGCAGTTGAGGGCATTGGCGGCGCCCGCGGCCAGCGCGATGCCGGCCAGCACGGCGACGGCGAAGAAGGTGCCGGGCCAGGAGCCCGCGGCCAGCCACAGGGCCGGGATCCCGGTGAAGATCACCAGCAGCAGGATGCGCGGCTTGGTCAGTGCCAGGTAGCCGCGCAGGGTATGGAGGGCGACAGCCGCCATGCTCTCCCGGTCGTTGGACGGTTGCCGACGCCAGGATCCGGTGCCCCCGGATCGCCGCGGTCGGCCGGGCGCCCGAAGGCTCCCCGCTCGCGGGCCCGGCGCTGCGGGCCGGCTGCCGCGAGGCAGGGGCGGCGCGCGCTGCGCCACGTCCGGGCGCCGGGAGGGGTACCACAGCCCCTCTCGGGGGTCGAGGCGCCGCGGGCTCGCCGCTACTCCACCGCCTCGAGCGCCGCCTCGACCGTGGGTCGGAGCCACTCGCCGATGTCCGGATGCGCCAGCAGGCCCGCTTCGCACAGGCGCGCCGCCGCGATGGCATGCACCTCGGCGGCGGTCCCCACGCTGCGTGCCTGCCGCGCGTCGGCGGCGGCCTCGCCGGTGTCCAGGGCGTGCACGATCTCCTTCACCACGGGAACGGCGCTGGGCGCTCCGGAGAGCTCCTCGATGCCCAGCCCCAGCAGGATCGGGACGGCGATCGGATTGCCGACCATCTCGCCACAGAGGGAGACGGAGATCCCGGCGCGCGAGGCCGCCCGGACGCTGCGGTCGACCAGCTCGAGCACCGCCGGATGCAGCGGATCGTAGAGCTCGGCCACCGACTCGTTGCCGCGGTCGACGGCCAGCGTGTACTGGGTGAGGTCGTTGCTCCCGATGCTGAAGAAGTCGCACTCCCGGGCCAGGACCTCGGCCGTCAGCGCCGCCGAGGGAACCTCGATCATGACGCCGACCGGCAGCTCGGGATCGAAGTCCACCCCCTGGCTGCGCAGCCTCTGCTTCTCCTCGTCCACGATGGCGCGGGCCTGCCGCAGCTCGGCCAGGGAGGAGATCATCGGCAGCAGCAGGCGCACGTTGCGCACGACGCTGGCGCGCAGTACGGCGCGGATCTGGCCGCGGAAGGCGCGCAGGTTGGCGAAGGAGAGTCGGATCGAGCGGCAGCCGAGCTGGGGGTTCTCCTCCTCGCGAATGCCGATGTTGGCGATTCCCTTGTCGCCGCCCAGATCGAGGGTGCGGATGGTGACGGGCCGCGGCGCCAGGGACTGCGCGACGCGACCGTAGAGAGCCCGCTGCTCCTCTTCGTCGGGGAAGCCCCGGTGCGCGAAGGCGAGCAGCTCGGTTCGGAACAGTCCGATGCCGTCCGCGCCGTGCTGCTCGACCAGGCGCAGGTCCGCCACCAGACCGACGTTGGCGGTCAGCCGGATGCGCCTCCCGTCGCGGGTCTCGGCCGGCCGGCCGCGCAGCGCATCGAGGTGCTCGACCGCGATCGTGTAGCGCTCCTGGGCCCGGCGGTACTCGGAGAGCAACGCCTCGTCGGGCGACAGGTAGACGCGTCCCTCGCCCCCATCGACGATGGCGGTCTCGCCGCCGCGGGCCACCGCCTCGATGCCCTCGACGCCGGTGATGGCAGGGATCTCCAGGGTACGAGCGAAGATGGCACCGTGGGAGGTCTGGCCGCCGTGCTCCGACACGAAGGCGGCGACCTTGGTCAGGTCGAGCTCGGCGAAGTGGCCCGGCAGGATGGTGTCGACCACGACGATCGAGCCTGGAGTCAGGGTGGGCGCGTGGTCGCGCTCGCCGAGCAGGCGCTCCATGACGCGCCGACCGACGTCCTCGACGTCGATGCCGCGCTCGCTGAAGTAGGGATCCTCGATGCGCTCGAAGGTCGAGCGGTAGGTGGCGACGACGCGACGCAGGGCCTCCAGGGCGTTGCCGTGCTCGCGGACCGTGCTCGTGACCTTCTCGATGAAGCCCTTGTCCTCGAGGATCTGGATGTGCGTGGTGAAGACCGCGGCGAAGTCGGCGCCGAACTGGGCCCCGAGCTCTTCGCGTGCCGAGTCCAGGTCGCGTCGCACCTCGTGGAGAGCGGAGACGAGGTCGCGTACCTCCTGGGTGGGATCCGGTGCGGGTGTGTACTCGAGACGGGCGAGATCCAGGCGATGGCCCAGCCGGTAGACCGGACCGATGGCGATGCCTCGCGAGGTGGGCACGCCCCGGAACTCGACGTTGCGATCCGGGCGCAGGCGGCGCCCCCGGGCCGGGATGCCGACCCGAGCCATCGACTCGGCGGAGGCCGCCCGCTCCTCGTCGCTCTGGCCCACCAGGGCCAGCAGCTGCGCATTGATCACCACCGGCGCCAGCAGCTGGGCGCAGGCCTGGAAGAGCTCGACGTCCCGGAGGTGGAACTTCCGGGGGCGGCGGGTCTGGACCGCCAGCACGCCGGCGGTCACGCCGCGCACGATCAGCGGCGCGGCCATCAGCGAGGCGAACTGCTCTTCCTTGGTCTCCGGGAAGTAGCGGTAGTAGGGGTGCTCCTGGGCCTTCTCGGCCGCGATGTGCTCGCGGGTCGCCGCGGCGACGCCGACCAGGCCCTCGCCGAAGGACAGCTCGACCCGGCCCACGGCCTCCTTGTCCAGGCCGATCGTCGCCCGCAGCACCAGGCGCCGCAGATCCTCTCCCAGCAGGTAGATGGAGCAGACGTCCGTATCCAGCCGCTTGGCCACCAGCTCGACGACGTTGTTGAGCGTCTCGTCCAGGTCGTGGGACCGGGAGACGATCTCTGCGACGTCGGCCAGCAGGGTGACGCGGTCCAGGCTCGGATCTCCTCGCGGGCTCGAGGAATGCGGGGCTCGGCGCCCGCTCTGGGGAGAGACTGGCAGCCGCCCCGATTCGACCCGGGCAGGGTACCGAATCGGCTCTGGAATCCGGCAGGGCCCCGGAGGCGGGCCGGGCTGGGTCCGGCCCGCTAGCCCTCGAAGGGCCCGCCGCTGGGCAGGTCGTCGGAGAGGGTGGCCGGCGGAAAGACCTGGTCCTTGTCCTCGAAGCGGAGGCCGAGGGCCAGCAGGATCTTCCGCTTCGTGTCCATCCGGCAGTTCATGCCCTTCTCGACACTGTGGATCGTCCGGAGCGCGACCTTGGCCTTGCGAGCCAGCTGCGCCTGGGTCATCAGGCGGTTCTCGCGAAGCTCCCGGACCCGGTTCCGGCGCATCGGTCTCTTGCCGTTCGCATCCATGATCGCGCGCTCCTCCGTCCGATCTCGAGCGGCCGGGACCCCGGTCCACTTGCTGGGGACCTTCGGTACGGGCGCGGCATTTCTTTAGGAACAATGCGACCTTGGAGACTCGGCGTTGCGTTCTCCCTCCAATCCTGGAAGCCCTGCGGGAGCAGTCGCATCCACGCCCTGGGCGCCGGCTGCCCGCGAGCGCGCGTGCCCAACTTAGGCGTCGTGCGCCGGCAGCTCGGCTGCAACGAGGCAGGGGCACGGGCGAGCGGGCCTGCGCTACCCCACGAGGACCGGCGGAGCCAACCCTCCCCTGCGGGGACGAGCGCTGTGGAAACGGGCCGCCGCGAGCCCCCCCGCTCCGTTCTGCCGATCAGACCCTCCGGCGCTCCGGCCGAGTGGAGGACCCGTTGCGGCCTTCTGTTCTGCGATTCCTCGCCGTGCTGCTGGTTGCGGCAGTCGCCGCCGGCATCGGGCTCGCGGGTCACCGCTGGCTGACGCCGGAGCGGCTGCGCCAGATCGTCGAGCGGCGGCTCAGCGAGCTGACCCAGAGCCCGGCCTCCGTGGGCCAGGTGCGGCTGGCCCTGGGTGTCGGCCTGCAGCTCGAGGCCGAGGACGTGAGGCTGTGGCCGCGAGGGAACGGGCACGGCCTGCGCATCGGTCACGCAGGCCTGGGCCTCGAGCCGCTCGGACTCCTGACCGGCAGACTGCGGGCGCGCCGCCTGATCCTGCGCGATGCCGTGCTCGAGGTGGAGCAGGACGAGGCCGGGGCGATGTGGCCCCGGGCCTTCCGCTTCCTCGATCGGTCGGCCCCGGGCCCGGCCGGTCGGTCGGCCAGCCTGCTGCGACCCGTCATCGCCATGGAGGCGGCCCTGCGCTGGCTGCTGGCGCGACCCTACCTGAGCGACCACCTCGAGGTGCTCGACTCCCGGGTGCTGCTGGCCCTGCGCTCCGAGGCGGATCCCGTGCGACTGTCGCGCTATCGGGTCGACATCGACGAGGGGACGCTCCACCACAGCGCCCTGAGCGGCGACGCGGAGCTCGCGCTGGCCGGCCGCCTGTCGGACGATCGCGGTCTGCGGGTGGGCCTCGGCTGGGCGGGGCTGCGCGACCGCGGCGACGGACTGCGCGTGCAGCTGCGCCTGGACGAGTTCGATCTCGCCCAGGCGCTCCCCTACCTCCAGCCCGGCGGCTACGCAGCCGGGCTGGCCGGCCGCGCCACCGGCCGGATCGACTTCCGGTCGCGCTCG